>CAYVJA010000085.1:0-8623 GCA_964451605.1 uncultured Bacteroidales bacterium
AACACATTCCCGTCTACCAGGGGAATGGGAGAGGTGAGATGCCGGTTTCCCGTTTTGCCCTCAATATTCCACAGCCCTTCGAAGGTACTGATCCAGCAATTTCCCAGCGAATCGAGCGTCAGGGTATTTAGCCAGCAATCGGTTTCCAAAAGCGTTTCCCACTTGTGGTCAGCTTTGTTAAAACGGGTCAGCAACCCTCTGGTACGGCCATTACGAGCCTGATACAGATAGGGACCGTATTCCAATACCGCCAGCGTAACGGCGTATGGGTTGGGAGAGGATTTGAAAGGGTTCTCCCGATATTTTTCCCTGCCGGTAGCAAAATTGTAGCAAATCATCCATCCCGAACGGAAAAAGAGGAAGAGCTCTTCGCCTGAAAGAGTAACATTGTATAAAAGATCGTTGGGTGGTACTCCCTCTCCAAACTTCTCCAGAAAAAGCCGGGATTCGATCTCCCTGGTGTCGACAAACCAGAGCTGCCGCTCGCCGGTTACCAGCCAAAGGTTACGTTCCCCGTCCATAAAGAGATCGCGAACGGGCGAGGTCATCCCAAACCGTTCGAAAACACTGTCGATATTTGAGACCGCCATCTCCTTCCGGATGTCGAAAAGAAGCAGTTTGTGCTGGTTTTTCAACCATAGACGGCCATCTATTTCTACATAAGAGAGATGGTAGCCGTAAAAATCGGGCAGCGTATAAGCCTCCTGCTCATCGTAACGCATATACTTAAAACGAGCCCCGTCATAAAGATTTACCAGTCCTGGTGTGACAATAACCATGCGTCCGTCCGAAAGTTGATTGATGGTTCGCACCCCGTTGTCGGAAAGTCCATGGTGGCTGTTAATGGGCGAAAAGATGAGCTCTTCGCTTCCATAGAGCGGAGAAAGGAGGGTAAACAGGAGTAGAAAAAGCCGAAGATGCATTTAGAATTGGATGAAACGCGAATTTAGTAATAATAAAACGGTGCATGCTCCCGATAGCAACATATCTTATAATGGAATCAACATTTGTGTTGGGCTGTTTAATAGGGTAAATTTACATTTACATCCCGAAAGTCTCCTTTACGAATCGGATGATAACTACTGCGCTATATTCACTCTGTTTTCGGCTGCTCCTTTTGCACCCGTTTTCCTATACCGACAAAACCTCTGCGGAGGGTTATGCCGATGTAGTAACCTATGAAAACGGATTTGTGGCGGTGGGCGAAGAGGGGCAGTTGCATCAACTTTCTTCGCAAGGGGTGGTGCAAAAGCGTTTTTCCGTACCCGATTATTCGTTTATCACTGCCGCATCAGGGAGCATGGGCGTGTTGGCTGCCGCAAAATCGGGCGAGATAGTACAGCTGGGTTCCGACGGAACGATAACCCGAAGGGATGCCCTGTCCGGAAAGACAATCAACTGTCTGACAGAATTTAACCAAATGATTGTTGTTGGCTCAGATGACGGAAAGCTCTATGTCGGGTCCGGAAACGGTGGCTTTCAACCGGTTCAACTTTCGGCAAAAGGCGATATTACTGCTCTTTCGGCCGACGCTAAGCATTGTTATGGCGTAACCAGTTGTGGCAAGATTATTTCCACGACTAACGGAAAAGAGTGGGCAATTTTCGATTTCAATCAGGAGTACAAAGGACATTATAAATCTGTGCAGTTCACAGCAGTTCTGGTTTCCGATAAGGATATTGCCGTATCGGGGATTACCCTGGAGGGGTGCCCGGTTTTTTATCACTCTGCGAAGGGGCAGGTATGGATTGAGACTCCACTTACCTACACCAATCAGGAGGGCGCATTGCAAACCCTCGATGCAAAGCCCAACGATATTTTCCGCGATATCGTGAACCAAACCTATTATCTTGCCTGTACAGGAGGAAATCTTATGGTTCTCCCGTCGTGTCACCAATGCAACCAACTTATCCAACTGCCAGCCACATCGCTTCGGGCAGTTTCAGGTAACCCGGAATCCATCCTGATAGCAGGCACCAACGCATATCTCCAATTTCTCACCCCATTAACCTTATAGCATTAAAGCACTAGAGCACTAGAGCACTAGAGCACTAAAACACTAACCATTCACCATTATTACTATTACTATACTATGCAAAAGAAAATGATCAGATGGAGCATCCTGGTATCGGCATGCCTCGTGCTTCTGGCGTTTGCCCCTATCGGCAAGAGGGCTTCGAAGCCCATCTATATGAACACTGCCTACTCTTTCAAAGAGAGAGCTGCCGATTTGGTTTCGAGGATGACCCCTGAAGAAAAACAGAGTCAGCTGGGTAATACAATGCCTCCCATTCCGCGCCTGGGAATTAACCACTATGATGTTTGGGGCGAAGCGTTGCACGGTATTATGGGCCGTAACAACAACAGCGGTATGACGGCTACCTCGTTTCCCAATAGCGTGGCCGTTGGGGCAACCTGGGATCCCGCACTGGTTCGCCGCGAAACCTCTGTAATTGGCGATGAGGCGAGAGGTTTTAATCATGATCTCATCTTTACGCTCACCTATTGGTCGCCGGTAATTGAACCTGCCCGCGATCCGCGATGGGGCAGAACCGCCGAAACATTTGGTGAAGACCCCTTTTTGGTTACACAGATTGGAAAGGGATTCATTCAGGGACTGATGGGTGATGATCCGCTCTATCTTAAGGCTGTGCCCTGCGGAAAACACTATTTTGCCAATAACACCGAATACAACCGTCACAACGGAAGTGCCAATATGGACGACCGCGATATGCGCGAATTTTATCTTTTCCCTTACCGGACGCTGATTCGCGACTACAAACTTCCCGCCATTATGACCGCTTACAGTGCGGTTAACGGTGTACCGGTTTCGGCCAGTAAGTTTCTGGTAGATACCATTGCCCGAAAGGTATACGGGCTGGATGGTTATGTAACCGGCGATTGCGGTGCCATCGATGATATTATTCGTGGTCACAGATTTGTGCAGACTAGCCAGGAGGCTGCCGCTTTGGGTATTATTGCCGGTGTGGATACCGATTGTGGCGGTGTCTACCAGAACAATGCCCTTTCTGCTCTCGAAAAGGGATTACTGACACAGGGCGATATTGACAAAGCACTGGTGAATATTTTTACCACCCGTATGCGCATCGGCGAGTTCGATCCGAAAGAGGTTGTGCCTTATGCAGGCATCAAGCCCTCTATTATCAACGATCCTTCGCACAATGATCTGGCGCTTGAGATTGCTACAAAGACCCCGGTTCTGCTGCAAAATAAGGCGGTGGCACAAACCGGCCGCAAGGCGTTGCCCATCCGTTTAAGTGATGTGAAGAAGATTGCAGTTTTAGGGCCGCAGGCCAATAAGATTGAATTGGGTGACTACTCCGGCGAGGTGGAGGCCAAATACAAAGTGACCCCGTTGGCAGGGATTCAGGATTATATTAAGGCACATAATCTGAACGTAGAGGTGGTTTCGAAAGCCGGTGCCAATACCGAGAAAAAGACCGACTTCTTCACGATGAACGGCTTTTCGACGGTATCGAAAGGGAAGGTGGTTGCCGAATTCGATGCAGCCAAATTCGATGCCTCTTCGAGCGGTCTGATTACCTCCGGGAGAGGCGGTCAGGTTTCGTTGAGAGGAATTAAGGATGGCGACTGGACCATGTATAATAACGTTGATCTCACCGGAATCGATTCCATTCGTTTCCGGATGGGTGTATCGGGCGATGGCGGAACATTAGAGGTACGCGTGGGATCGGCCGCCGGGAATATCCTGGCTTCCGAAAAGATTGAAGCCGTTCGTCAGGCAGGAGGCGGTGGCGGTATGCCGGGCTTTGGAAGAGGAAGAGTGATTCCGGTTAAGATCAATACGCTGGGTATCACAGGTTCGCAGAGCCTGGTACTGGTTTATCGTGAGGCCGAAGCTCCCGCAACCGATCAGGAGACCCTCGATATGGCGGCATCGTCCGATATTGCTTTGGTGTTTGTGGGAACCGACCAAACCACAGGCCGAGAGGAGGCCGATCGGTTTGCCATAACGCTGCCCGGCAATCAGTACGATCTGATCAAATCGGTTGCCGCTGTTAATCGCAACACCATTGTGGTCATGCAAACCATGGGTATGGTCGAAGTAGAGCAGTTCAGAAATCTCCCGAATATTACCGGCATTATCTGGACCGGCTATAATGGTCAGGCTCAGGGAACCGCCATGGCAAAAATATTGTTCAGCGAGGTGAATCCCGGCGGAAAACTGAATGTAACCTGGCATAAATCGCTGAAGGATATCCCTGAGTTCGGCAACTACTCTCTGCGCGGAAATGGGAAAAATGGCCGCACCTATTGGTATTTCGACGGAGATGTGTCGTATGAGTTTGGTTTTGGTTTATCGTACACCTCTTTTACCTATAGCAATTTTGCCATCAGCAAGTCGGAGATTTCGCCAAACGATAAGATTACGGTGAGCGTAGATGTAAAAAACAGTGGCGATACCGATGGCGATGAGATTGTACAGATCTACGTGAAGACACCCGAGAGCGCTGCTGCACTTCAGCGCCCCATCAAACGACTCAAAGGATTTAAACGGGTTACCATTCCAAGTGGTCAGACCAAAAGAGTTTCTATCGACATCGATTGCGCTGATCTCTGGTTCTGGGATGCCGCAAAGGGAAAAATCACCTTCGATCAGGGTCGCTACCTGTTCGAAATCGGAGCCTCTTCGAAAGATATAAAAGGAACTGTCGAGGCGCGTATGCGGGGTGAATACAAACCCGAACTGGCTACGGTTACTGCCGAAAGCAATAAGGTGGTGTTGCGCCCGGGCGACCGGATTCAAACCTCCGTAACAGCCTGTATGTCGGACGACAGTTTTTTCAATTTGTCGCAGGCTAAGGTTGTCTATGCCTCAAACAATCCCTCGGTTGTGACGGTCGATTCCAAAGGCGCTGTTGCTGCCGTTGGTGTAGGTGTTGCTTCAGTTACCGCCACAGTAACTGTCGATGGGAAAACCCTCAGCAGCAGCTATCCGCTCAAGGTTATGCCAGATCTGACACCCAAATCGATTCTGGTTAACGGGAAAGCCATTCCCGGATTCGATAAAAACATCAAAGCCTACAGCTATTTGTTGAAAAAGGGCGACAAGTCTCCGGAGGTGAAAGCTTCGGCTATGGACCAGGGTATTTCGGTTGAGATTACACAGGCTTCGGCTATTCCCGGTACTGCAATAATCCGTTTCGTCGATGATATTTCGCTCGAAACCAATACCTACTATCTCAATTTTGATACTCCTTCGGTTAGCGATGAGTTTAACGGTCCTGCAGCTGGTCCGCAATGGAAATGGGTCCGTGAAAACCCCTCTACACGCAGTTTTTCGAAACCTTCTGGTTTTCTGACTCTTACCTCCGAACCCGGGGATATTTCCGAGAATACCAACAACGCAAAAAATCTCTTATTGCAGAGCGCCAACAATGACTGGGAGATGGAAACCCGTCTCTATGCCTCGCGTATGCCCTCTCAGCCTGAGAATGGCGGCCTGGTTGCATTCCAGGATGATGAAAACTTTGTAAAACTGATGTTCCGGGCTGTAATTAAGACCACCCGTGAGCGGCAACCGCAACCGGGAAGTGTGAATCTTACCATGGAAGAAAATGGGATTACCAAGTCGATGGGCAGTATTAACCTGCAACAGGCCATTACCGCAGAATCCCCATTGCGTCTGAAATTGACAAAGAAGGGAAGTCTCTATACTGCCTTTTATGCCGTTGCCGACGGGGAATATGTCCGGTTAGGTTCGGCCGATGTTTTGCTGAAAGATATCCAGGCGGGGGTTTTGGCTTGTGACGGAATTGTTGCCCAATTCATGAAGAGCACTTTCTGGTTCAACTCCGACACCACTAAGCTTGATACTCCGTTCGATCTTTCGTTTGACTATCTCCGCATAACCAATTCCGGAATCCAATAGAATCGCCTAAATCTGAATACTATGAAAAAGCAATTATGCGTTTTATGGCTGGCAGCATTTTTCGCTGTCGGTTTGTTACAAGCTCAGGATCAGTCGGCTGTTGTCGAAGATTTTACCACTTCGGCCTCGACGCAGGAGGGAAAACGTTTCCCGCAGGTTAATTCGGAGGGAAGAGTACGGGTACAGATTTCGGCCCCGGAAGCTACTCGTGTTCAACTCGATATTGGTGCGGTTAAATACGATCTGAAAAAAGACGAAAAGGGAGTATGGACTGGAGAGTCTGCACCCCAGGACGAGGGATTTCACTATTACCAGCTGCAAATTGATGGCGCAGCGGTTCCCGATCCCGGTTCGCTGTACTATTATGGTGCCAGCCGTTGGGGAAGTGGCATTGAGGTCCCGGCTAAAGATCAGGATTTCTATGCTTTGAAGAATGTTCCTCACGGTGTGGTGCGCGAACAGCCCTATTTTTCGAAAATTCAGAATGGGATGCGCAGATGTTTCGTGTACACACCTCCTGCCTACGATAAGGATTGTGCAACCCGTTACCCGGTTCTTTACTTGCAACATGGAATGGGCGAGAACGAAACCGGATGGTCGGCCCAGGGAAAAGCCGGTTTGATTATGGACAATCTGATTGCCGAGGCAAAAGCCAAGTCGTTTATCATTGTGATGGATAACAGTGCCTGGAGCAGACCCAGTGCTGCACCCGGAACCAATCCCGCAGGTCAGCGACCTGCAGGCCAGGCTCCTGCCGGTCAACGTCCTGCAGGAGGAGCCGGTCTTCAGGGAGTGGCCGATGGGTTTATGAAGATTCTTACGGAAGAGATTATTCCTATGATCGATGCCAACTACCGTACTCTGTCCAATCGGGAAAATCGTGCAATGGCCGGATTGTCGATGGGCGGTATGCAGACTCGCGTAATTACACTGGCTCATCCCGAACTTTTCAGCTATGTGGGAATGTTCAGCGGAGGCAGTATCAGTGTTGAGGATGTCGAAAAATCGGCCGGATTTAAGGAGGGCGTGAAGATGGTCTTTATCAGCTACGGCAGCCGAGAATTGGAAAATCGTCGGGGCGGTATGGGCGGCGACCCAAAGGCAAATTCCGAGGCACTTAATGCAGCCGGCATAAAGAGCCAATTCTACGTATCGCCTCTTACCGCTCACGAGTGGCAAAGCTGGCGGCGCAGTCTGTATCAGTTTGCCCAGGTACTTTTTAAATAAACTCACATCCGCTTACAGAAATCAGATTTATCTATGAAAAAATCAGCACTACTTCTTCTGCTCTTTGCAGTAACAGTACAGGTTACGGCACAGAATGAAATCAAACAGAAGACTGTAACCCAAACCCGTTATACGGCCGATCCGGCTCCAATGGTGTACAACGATACCGTCTATTTATACACTTCGCACGACGAAGATGACGCCACCGGCTTTAAAATGCTCAACTGGCTACTCTATACCTCTACCGATATGGTAAACTGGACCGAACACGGTGTTGTGGCATCGCTCGAAGCGTTCAGCTGGGTGCGTCACGACAATGGCGCGTGGGCTGTGCAATGTATTGAACGGAACGGCAAATTTTATCTCTATTGCCCCATGCATGGAAACGGCATTGGCGTTTTGGTGTCCGATTCTCCTTATGGCCCCTTTAAAGACCCTCTGGGGAAACGATTAATCGAAACCAACCACATTTGGAACGATATTGATCCCACCGTTTTCATCGATGACGACGGGCAGGCCTGGCTCTACTGGGGTAACCCCGATCTCTACTATGTGAAGTTGAACCCCGACATGATCTCCCTTGCCGGAGATGTGGTAAAAGAGCCCACAAAACCCAAAAATTATCAGGAGGGGCCCTGGGCTTGGAAACGAAAAGGGCTCTATTACCTGGCCTACGCCTCTACTTGTTGCCCCGAAGGCATTGGGTATGCCATGAGTAATTCGCCAACCGGGCCGTGGGAGTACAAAGGGATGATTGTAGATGCCTCCAATCTTACCCGGGGCAATCATCCCGGAATTATCGACTACAAAGGCAAATCGTACTGTTTTGGCCACAGTTACGACCTTCTGAAGCAGAGCACCTCTACCTTCTATGAGCGTCGTTCGGTAGATATGGACGAAATGGTCTATAACCAAGACGGAACCATACAGAATCGGCACTATTGGTCGGTCGAAGGCCCCGAACAGCAGGGAGTTATAAATCCCTTCGCCCGTGTCGAAGCCGAAACAATGGCCTGGAGTGTGGGGGTAAAAAGCAAAGGAGACATGAAATCGGGTATCTATATTGACCAGATTCATAACGGCGACTATATCTCGGTACGAGGCGCAGACTTTAAGAAGGGGGCAAAAAGCATGGAATTTTGCGTTTCCGCTGCCGGAGAGGGTGCTTCGCTGGAGGTTCGGCTCGACGCTCCCAATGGACAATTAGCCGGTGTACTTCCCGTAAAATCGACCGGAGGCCTTTCTCAGTTCACGGTACAATCAGCGAACTTAGAAAAGATTAAAGGCGTGCACGACCTCTACTTTGTGGCTAAAGGAGGAGAGGGAGAGTTGTTTGGTTTTGATTGGTGGAGTGTCAAAAAGCGCTAATGCGCTTTTTGACAAATGGTTAATGGTTAATGATTTATAAATTTGAAGGTATGAAAGTCAGATGGTTAGTGGTTTTTTTGTTATTGTGCGGTTTTGGAGGGGTTTCGGCTATGG
>CAYVJA010000086.1:0-8437 GCA_964451605.1 uncultured Bacteroidales bacterium
GCAGGTAATAAATAGGAATCTGTTGTTCCAGTTTACGGATAACCTTTTCAAATTCGGGAATACAGAACGAAATGCCGTTATACGAAAGCTGCCCGTTGAGCAATACCAATCCGAGACGGTTATAGGCATCTTTCAAAGTTCTCCGAACATTTAGTAGAAACTATGAAAGAGAATGCCCGATGCTATGAAAACAATAGGGGGTGGGCAGTTTCGTCCGGAGTATACAGAAATAGACAAATGGCGATCCAAAATTTCTATTCCACATAGTTTTTCATCTTTTCGGAGCGAATTTCTTCGGCTAGTTCTCTGGAATCTAGCCGAATAATAGTATTTTCCGAATCTCCTGTATCGAAAAGACTGACACTTCCATACCAAACGAGCCGGTTGTCTATAATGATGTATTTCTGATAGATATCCGGTTCTTGTATGACTTTGAACCTCGCATAGAGCATCTCAATACATTTTCTTGCCCGTTCTTGATCCTTGTATGATTCTGTTGGACGGGTAATGATGGTGATTGAGATTCCTGCCAACAAAGGTTCTTTCAACCATTCAAGCACTGTGCTAATTTGTTTTCTTAGGATATACGGACTTGCGATTAGAATTTCTTGTTTCGCTTCGCCAAAATCATCCCGAATGGTAGGTATAAATGTATGGCAGTCGTAAATCATGCTGATCCTATCCGGTTCACTCTTTGAAGATAATGCTTTGTAGCCGATTTGAGCGTAACCCGTCAACCGTTTATGATACATCCTTTCTAAGACAGGAATGTGAATATCGACATAATCGTAGACGATTACCTCTTGTTTACCGGGATATTCCCGGTGTAACCGTCCGGCATATTGAGCCAATGTCCCTTTCCATGCAATCGGAGATGCCAGAAATAGCGTATCTAAACGCGGATAGTCGAATCCTTCTCCGATATATTTACCTGTTGCGATGAGTACAAGTTTCTCACCATTCGGAATTGCAGTAAGTGTTTCGACCATCTTGTTTTTTACTTTTGCTGAGTCAGCTCCTATCAATGTAATGATATGTGCGTCTGTTTGACTTTCAAGAATAGTAGCCAATCGGATGACATGCTCTTTTCGCTGGGTAAGGACAATGGGCGTTCTTCCGTTAATTAATGCCTCTTTTATATCATTTGCTATCTGTTGATTGCGAAGTTCGTTCTCTGCGAGAGCCGCAAATATTTTTGTGATATGCCAGTCTGGCTCATTTTGGGAAAAAGGTCTTCTGAATCCGGTAAAGCAAGGTATAATGTAATGATCAAAGCTTCGTCTGCCTGCCTGTTCTTTAGCACTAATACTATATCGTATCGGGCCACATTGCATAAAGGTAACCGGATGCTGGCCGTCTTGTCGTTGCGGAGTTGCGGTTAACCCATACACATATCGGGCGTTTGTTGCACTGAGAACTTTCTCGTAATTGAGCGAAGAAGCATGGTGGCATTCATCTACAATTATCATCCCATACTCCTTCACGATATCACTTGCCTCGTTTTCATGAACTAAACTTTGGACGAGCGCAATATCGACAATTCCGGATGACGTGTTTTTCCCTGAGCCTATTTGCCCAATAATAGCTCGAATCTTTTTTCGTCCGCGCTTCTTCTCCTGTTCGGGCAAGGATTCGTTTATCTCAAGGAATTGTTCCAGGGATTTCTTCCATTGGTCGCATAAGGTTTGTAGATGAACTAATACCAACGTATTACATTTTCTGTGTGCGATAAGCGAGGCTCCGATGACCGTTTTTCCAAAAGCAGTCGGGACAGATAGAATACCGTTCTCATGTTGGACTAACGCATTTGCGGCTAATTGTTGTTCCTCACGAAGCAATCCTTTGAAGTTGCTCTTAATAGCTCTTCCTTTATTCCGTTTATCATCAAAAGTATATTTACTGTTTGATTTGTCGAGGAGATGCGTAAGCGCAGTACGACAACCTCTGGGAATGCCTACGTACCCATCTGTTTCTTCGAACGAGTAAATGATTCTTGGGATTCCGTATGTGGACATCCTCATCTTTTGTGTTTTATAAAATATTGGATTCTGGAAAGCTGCCAACCGCTTGATGCGGTTTAGTGCACGGGGAGTGATTCCTTCTTTAGAGATGTACAACCGGTTAGCTTCGATGATAGTCAAGTGATCCGGGAAATCACTCTTCTCAAGATGGTTGTTTTCTTTTCTGCTTTCCCATGGCATGGTAGTCTCTTCATGGTTGTTTTCTAAGCTTCCAAGCTCTCCCAATCCATTCCCTTCACACAATATGGCAAGCACCCTCTTAATCTCATCCGAATGCATCTTTCTGATAGAGGCCAAATATGCCCATTGATCGGGGTAGCTCTGAAAGTTTTCATCCACAAATTCGCTATTTCCATTTTTGCGTGCTCCTCCCTGCAAAGGCAAAGCAATCAGGTTTCCGAAACCGCCTTTTGGCATGAAGTCTTGATTGGGGAACATCCGATCATATGAAGTGAAGCGTATTTCGTGACGGACAGTCATAGCCGTTGTCAAAAGTGCATTTCCAAGCCTTCTGGCGTATACTGCCGAAACTGGCTCATCAAAGAATAACCAGGCATGGGCACCATTCCCGGAACGGGAGCGTTCTATAGCGATAGGGATATTATTTGAAGTACATACAGAACGAAATACCGTTATATCTTCTTTCCAATTTTCTTCATCGAAATCAACAGCAAGGAATAGACAGGTTTCGTCCTGTAGAAGCGGATAGATTCCAATAATTCCACCTCCATGTTCATCTTTATTCCGTAGATGGTTATTTATATATTCTTTCTCCAAAGATAATAGGTCCCGATTAGGACAATCTTTACACTTGACGCGTGCTCTGTTGCAAAGTCCTTTTACCCATTCGTTTTTACATGCCGGGATATAATAACTGCTCCCATGCTTTTTGCTATAACCGCGTTTGGCATATACGTCTGTTCGTCCTCGGAATAACGACCGAAATAGCTCTATTTTCTCATCCGGAGAACTGTATTTGTTGATCGTAGATTGAGGTGATGTTTCTATGTTATTATATTCTGGAAAGCCCTGTATCTGAACCGCCTCTTTGGGAGAAGGTTTTTGCAGAGGTAAGCCTGACATTTCCCGCAATCTGTCGTTTTCTTCCGACAACTCAAGATTTTTTGCTTCCAGTTCGGCTATTCGCTTTAGTAATTCGGATTCAGACATCTGGCATCTCCTTGATTAGTGATGGTACAGTTCTGGCGATTCAGGTATGATTCGTATCAGGAGCAACACTTGCTTTTTGTACAACTCATTCATAATCGAATAACTCTTTGGGGACAGTTATTTTATATGTAGACACGTAAACTCCATTTTGCACCAATTGGTGTTTAGCCGAACCCAGGTCTATCTTGCCGGTATCAAGCGAATGAAACCAGTGATGCCCGGCCTTTTCGGCCATATATAGGAACATCCTTTTTACCTTCAGGTTATCCGTGTTTTCCAGTAAAGATTGCATAACCTGCGGACGAAGTGTTGTCAGTTGTTCCATGATATAATATAGATCCATGTACGAATAGTGTTTGGGTGCTAATAGCAAGCACTCAAGGAAAGCCTGCTCCGCAACAGAAGCCTGCAAGTGGGGGTATTCTGCATTAAAAAGAGTCAATTGTGGCTTAGAGAAGGTTTCCGTTGAAAAGAATGTTAGAGTACGGTCAAAATTTTCTTCCGACATCCAAACAGGAACGGGTTCTTGTTTGGGATGCCCTATCATTAACAGAGCTTTGCCCATAGGCACATAGTGATTGAATCCGGAAAGCTCCAACGCCGAGTGGGCAGCTATATGGAAGTGCTTTCTCAATTGTTTATTATAGCTTTCCAGCACAGGGAAAGAACGCAGCTTATCCCCGGAACGAAACATGACGCCTTTAGTTAAAGCAGTAAGCCACCCCGAATCCCTATATTTTTTCAACAGTTGATCTGAGTACCCATTTTCCTTTAACCATGCAGAGAAAAACAAACCTCCTGAATTGCTTTTCTTTAATAGTTGGTTGATCTTACTTCCGGATTCTATACTCATGGTATATAAATATGATATGAAATCAACTGTAAAGATAGAAGATATTATTGAGAACAGTATATTTTGGTTGAGTTCATCTTCATTTTCTATACTTTGGGATAATAACCAGAAATTAAATTCAACCAATTAGGGTACAAAGCTACAGGTCGCCAATTCAAATCAAAAAATCAAGAATCGCTTATATGTTCTTGTATTTCAATAAATTGCAATTATCCTGAAGAATTTCGCGCATCACCAGTAGTAGCTGACATAGAGTTTCATCATGCATCCCCAACGCCGACCGGCTCCTATCCATGCAAACACCGCAGGGAAAGGAGAAGGGAGGTGAGAAGAGAGTTTCATAATTGTGAATATTGATATTTTTATCGATATTCGTATTCATAATTTGATAAGCAAGTCATTTAAGTTGGCCTATTTTATTAGTGGCATGGTGAGTATTTGAAGCATCTCACGGAACCATTTAATCTGTTTAGCTTGTAGAAATTAACGCGACGATACTAAAAATGTGATGTCATGACCAGATTATTGCTCTTTTTGTGGGTTCCGTTGCTTCACTTATCCGGCAGTTGGAATTGCAATATTGCCGGTTGCAATGATAGCGCACTATCTTATTTTACGGAGATTCGGGACACAATTGTGAGTCTGCCGAAGATAGAGTCATTCTACGTCGTCGAAAATGATTCTATTAAGCTATTGCCGTTCGAAGTTGAGGTTGTCCTTACTCCTAAAGCCAGGCAAAAAATCATTGAAAGTAAAGAGACCATCATCGTTGACGTAAGTATATTGGGAGTGCCCATTCCGGCCTTAGCTGCCAGGCTGCTATCAGAGGATGGCGAATTCCATGTTGCATCTGTAAGAAAGGAGATAGAATACAATCAAATTGCACGATTCGATAACATCAAATTTCCCAGGAAGTATTATAATGCCCTCGAAAAGAAGGATGTTGATGTGTCAATTTCTTTGTACACTGGCAGAAAGTCATCGAGAATGAATCTGTTGTCATGTAGACGGCCGATTTCTGAAAAAGTCAGTAAAGTAGTGAATCAACGACTCCCCCTTAACGCCCGGTTAATTTGGGGCGATGACTGATTTTGTAATTTCTTCTTGGATAAATGTGATTTGTATCTATCTTTAAATTTATATTTATATTAAGTGCAAATAAGGATATAGTATTATGAGCCGCTTTAGAATTTTCTCCCTACTCTTTCTGCTCTTTTCCTTTGCCTCTTTGAAGGCCGCTGATGACGATTTTTTGCGTTTGTTGCGGGGTGAGGTGGATAGGTAGTATGCCCTGTTGCAGACCAAGGCCAAAGTGTATCATCTGCGTTTTAATGTCAGAGATCGCTATGGGGTTACGATAGCTTCCTCTTCGGGTGCTCTGACTGCATCGAAGGTTGATGAGGATCGCTCGCTGATCCCTTCGTACCGCATCGGCGACCCAATGTCGGACTTTCTGATCGGTCTAAGATTGTCGATACCGGCTCCCATTCTTGTCCCCTTTGGGATAGATTCCGCCTCATTTGCGGAGGTAATACGGGAGGGATGCAATCGTTTTTTGGTAGAGCGCATACGTAATGCCCCTTTACGAAGTCAGGATATCGCCGATTTGTATGCCGGCAAGTTGCCCGTTTTTACATCAGCACCTGTGGTGAATTTTAAACAGGAGCTTGACAGGAAGAAACTTTCTGCCGAAGAGATTGCTGCATGGGAAAATCGGGTGAAGCGTATATCCGAGCAGTTTATGGCAGACACCCTTATCTTGCAGGGTCGTGCAAAATTTTCGTACGAAGATCTCCGGTTTTATTGTGTTGCTTCCGACGGGTCCGCTATTGTGGAGAACCGAAGATATGCCCGACTCTTGATTTCCGGTATAGTGAATAGTGTGCAGGGCTCCTATCCGGTGTTAGATAAGAGCTATTTTGCATTTTCGCCCGATCAGCTCCCTTCCGATTCGGTAGTTACACACGATGTGGCCGGGATGATGCAGACGCTGAGAGAGCTTAGTCAGGCCGAGCCGGCCGATTCCTACGAAGGGCCTGCCATCCTTTCGGGTCAGGTGGCTGCTGTTTTTTTTCATGAGATTCTGGGCCATCGGCTGGAAAGCTTCAAACATCGCAATAAAGTGACTTCTAAGACCCTTGCTGCCCGTATTGGCGACCAATTATTGCCTGAATCTTTCTCTGTCGAAGACAACCCGACCATAGATTCTTTGAACGGAGTTTTGTTATCGGGTGGCTATCAGTTTGATGAGGAGGGGGTTAGGGCTGAGCGAGCCGAACTGATTAAGGGAGGCGTGTTGACGGGATTTCTAACCACAAGAGCGCCACTGCCCGGATTGGGTGAATCGAATGGTCATGCGCGTGCAGAGTGGGGTCAGTTGCCCGAATCACGGCAGTCGAATCTGATTGTAACCTGCGAAAACCTCTGTTCGGACGAGGAGTTGCGCGACAGGTTAAAAAGAGAGATTGTGAAGCAGAGAAAGCCGTTTGGGTATTTTGTGAAGCGGGTTTCCGGAGGTGTCACTTCCGATTATGTCTATTCTGTTGATGCCTTCTCAGTAACACCTCAGCTTATCTACCGGGTCTATCCGGATAACCGTCCCGACGAATTGGTCCAGGGAGTCAAGCTGATCGGGACCCCGTTAACCTCCCTCACCGGTATTCTTGCCACAGGAGTCTCTAAGGGCATCTTTAACGGGATGTGTGGTTCGAAATCGGGATGGATTCCCGTCTCGGCGATTTCGCCCTCTCTGTTGATAGAGCGGGTGGAGTTGCAACGTTCGTCGGTCAAGCCGGACGGCTTTATTTTGCCTCGACCCTAAACTCGCATCCCATGAAGACATTTCGCCTCTCTCTGTGGTTGTGGTTGCTTGTGTCGGTAATGAGTCCGATTTGTGCGCAAAGCGCTTCCGATTCGTTGATTATCAGGGCTATGAAGGATGAATTAATGCGTACGGCCAATGATCTTGTATTGCCCGGTAACGGGCTTAAGCCCACCTATATCCGCTATCTGTTGTTCGATAAGGAGACAACCCGGATCTCCTCCTCGCTGGGAACCTGTTACACGCCTCCCCGCCCCGCATTAGAAAGAGTGGGAGTGGTTCAGATGCTGTTTGCCGACAGATGGATGAGAACTCATCTTCCCGGTGTGCGATTTGATTCGGAAAGATACGTCTCCTTATCATTTCACGACACCAGTTATTTGGCCATTCGTCGCATATTTTGGCAGTTATCCGATTTGGAGGCGAAAAGTAAATCCGGCAGCTATGTGGCCTATCTTAGCCAGATGCAATTGTACGATGCAACGCATTCCGCTCAGACTAACGCATCGCCTTCCGATATCGTGAGGATAGCTGTTCCCGCAAAGGATTTCAGGCGGGCTGAGACTATAGAGTTCGATTCGGAATATTGGAAGCAGCTGGCCTGCAGGTTGTCATCGCTATTTAAGGGCGATGCTGTGATAGATAGCTCGGGCGTAGAAGTAGTGTGCTATCGCAATCGCTTTTATTCAGTCTCTTCGGAGGGGGTGGTATTGCAAATCCCTGAAAATCGCATCTCGTTTCTGGTGCAGGCCCGGGTACAATTGCGCAATGGAGAGAGGGATAGTCTCCGTCTGCAATTTAGTGAGAGGCACGCCTCGCTGCTGCCAACAGAAGAGGAGTTAAAGGTTCACATTAGCAAGATGATAGAGACCCTGCATGCCATGGCGAAGGCTCCGGTTCTGGATCGTAGTTACCGTGCGCCTCTCTTAGTGGAAGGTGAGGCAGTCAATCATCTGTTGGGAGCTTGGCGTGAAATTGTCAAAGAGCCTGTTTTATCCACGACTTCAAGACCTTCTGAGAAAGCCATCGGGCAAAGGGTGTGCGATGCTGCGCTCTGGATTACCGGATTTGGCAATCTTTCGGATTCGGTCGATTATGAGGGTTTTCCGGTTTTGGAACAGATTCCGCTGGTTATGAATGGAGTGCTGCAACGACGGCTCACGCACCAGTTTGCGTACAGCGATACGCTGATTCCGGCCGGGGTGTCGTATCTCTCTTCGTGCCATACTGTCAAATGGCCCGAAGACGATATATACTATCCCAAGCACACTTTTGCACTGGATCGGTTGGAAATCAAATCGGAACAAGGAGTATCGCACAGCCGAATGAAAAAAATGTTGCTAAAAGAGGCTAAACAACAGGGATTACCCTATGGCTATATTTTGCGTCGGATGGGCAACCAACCGTTGTTATACCGGATATCGACAGTCTCTGGCCGTGAGGAGTTGGTCTGGAATGCGCGTGTCGATTTGCCCCACTTTTTCGATGCAATTGATAAAGAGTTGCACACTACCCAACTGTTTAACGAACTTGATCTGCCTGTCCGGATCACTGCTCCCCGATCTCTGCTCA
>CAYVJA010000087.1:0-1311 GCA_964451605.1 uncultured Bacteroidales bacterium
CCCCTTTACGCATTTTCCACAGCCGTTGCAGAGCTCTTCGTCTATGTGGTATTCGAAATAGGGATTCTCAACAAACTTACGTTGAATGGCTCCCGTGTGGCAGAGTTGGTTTTCGGCTCCTGTATTCAGATTTTTTGCATTTTGCTGAAAGTAGCCTCCGCAAAGGTCGCAATAGCCACAGATCTTCACCGCATGTACACATTTCACCGCCGAAACAGGCAATACGCAGTTGGTTTCGCACTTTTCGCACTGAATACACTTTGAAGGGTCTATCTGCCATACATAACCATCCTTGGTATATCCTTTGGCCAGATAGGCAGCCGAGCCTGTTAGGGTAATCCCTGCCAGTGCGGAGAGGCCTTTTTGCAGAAATCGGCGTCGGTTGTAATTTTTATTTTCCATGTGATTCTGATTTTTCTTTATACCAGGCAATTTTTCTTGCATGAGCAAGGTACAAAAGGGGTGTTTTGTACGCTAAAAGGGGGGCAATGTGACTTTTGCCCAACATCAGGTTCGAAATCAGCAACGCGTCATATTTGCCTTCCCGGGTGTAGCGTGATACCCGGGCCAAACCCTTCTCGGCGGTGAGAATCCGTTGCTGCTGGTCGATGTCCAGTCCGCAGGGATTGCAGCATCCGGGAAAAGAGCCCTCGGCAGTTCCTGTGCGGCCGAATGCATTGATGAACTGATCCTTTCCGGTGTAACGTTCTACTTTGTGGGTACCCGAATGGCCCACATAGAGGGTGTCGTTCAGTTCGGCCAGGGGAAATTCGGTACCGGGAATGGTGAACCGATCGGGGTGTTGGATAAAACCGTCGAAGTTGCCGCTGCGGGTATAGGTGGCAATCAGTTTGTTTTCGGCATCCGAAATATAAACCCGGTTCCGGCCAACAGCCAGGTCGCAATAGTAGGCATTTTCCGAACAGGGATCCCAGCGCTCAATGGCCTGTAGAGAAGTGGTGTAGCGGGCCAAACCGCCGGGATGCAACACATAGAGGGTGTCGTCGTATAGTCGGAGGGCAGAAACCGGCTCTTCGAGACGGATCTCCTTAACCGGTGCTCCTGTGTGTGTATAGATTACCAGCGTGCGTTCCATGGCCGCATAAATCAGGCTGTCGCCCACACAGAAGGCCTGCACCACCTTATCCGCGTTGAAGCTCCCAACCTCCTCATAAAGAGGATTCCCGCCACGGGGCAGATTGCCGGAGAGTTCAACTGCTGTGGCCTTTTCGGGAGTCCTCGACTGCCACCAGATAAATGCAGCAAATCCAAGGATCAGAAGCAGAATGAGCCAATTGGTGATAACTGCCG
>CAYVJA010000087.1:1321-5077 GCA_964451605.1 uncultured Bacteroidales bacterium
GTTTTACACACAACAGATTATGGGCATCGCGAATGAGAAGCTTCCCGTCGGCGTAGGCCATTGGGCCCCAGGCATCGACTCCTTCGAGGATCCGCTCTTTTCGGACAAGTGTAAGCTCTCCGTTCCCCAGCCGGTATAGATAGAGTTCTCCGTCGTCTTTCAGCACAAAGAGCTGTTGGTTTATGATCATATAGGGGCCGAGTCCGAATTTTTCGTCGGGAGCAGAGGTCCAGACCGGCTTCAGCAGGTTTTCGGGCGAATAGCACACCAGTCTGTCGCGCAACCCCCCGCCATCTTTGGGGATCACCGTAATCAACATGTTGTTCGCGAAAAGAGGTGTTTGCTGTTCGCTACAGGCCCCGTCACGCGGACGGTGCTTGGTCAGAATTGCGGCAGAAAATTGGTTCCCGTTCCGGGTAACCTCCATCAAGGCTCCTCCCGAGCCGTAGCCGGCAGTCAGGAAAACCCGATTCGAACTCACCTGCATGGGCGAAGGGGCAATTACGTTGGGCTGAAAACCGGTGGTATGCCAGAGAAGTTTTCCCCGGTCGGCCTCTTCGGCCGAGATACCGCATACAGCCCCGATTGCCATATAGACATAGGTGCGGTATCCTCCCAGAACCATGGGAATTACCGAAGAGTGCGACATCTTGAATCCATCGGGATTGGGGGTGCGCCATAACTCTTCTCCGGTTGCACAATCTATACCGGCCAACAGTGCATCACCTCCGGTGGCAATAATCAGTACATCCTCTTCCACCAGCGGACATTGGCCGGTGTACCAAAAGGGCACCTCTGTATGGTAGTTTTTTTCTATGTCGAGTGCCCATTTCATCTCACCGGTGATGGGGTCGCAACACATCACATGCCCTTTCGGGCCCAGAGAGATCACATATTTGTCGTTAACAAACGGGATGGTTCGCGAGAAACCGTGGTTTCTCTTGATGGGAACCCGGTACCAACGTCGCCAGAGCTCTTTTCCGGTTTCGAGCGAAAAGCATCGCAGGGCATCCGAACGAAGGGCCTCATCGTAATCGAGCAGATAGACTCTTCCTCCAAAAATGGCAGGTGCAGCATGGCCTTCTCCGGTGGTTACTTTCCATAACGTGGCAATGGGAGAGCGAACCTCTTTCACCAACGGGGTTGCCACGCGGTTATTTATTTCAGGGCCCCGGAAGCGGTTCCACTGTTCGGAGGGTGTGACTGAGGTTACAGTCGAGGGATCTTCGTACTGCATAAAAAATTCGCCAATTCTGACCTCGTCCGAACTCCTGGCAATGGAGTCGGGCCGGCCGTCGTTACCGGGAAGTTGTACCGAAAGCGAGGCGTATGGGTTGCCGGCAAACCACCATACCAGCATCCCGGTGTATATTGCCACCACCCCCCAGGTGATTGCCCTTATCCTGTTTTTATTCAGTGTCACTTTTTCCTGTGTTATTTAATCCTGTACACAGCCAGTGCATCGCCGTGCCGCACATAGAGAAGTCCGTCGCAGATTACGGGGTGAGCCCAGTGCGAACCCGAACCGTCGGTCACTTTAAAGCTGCTCACCACATCGAACTTTTCCGGCACAGGCCTTACCAGCGCCAGCGTTCCTCCTTTCTCCTCGTAACAGTAGAGCATCTCATCGGCAGTAATGGTAACTCCTTTGTTCAGCCATTGGTAAAAATATTTGGTTTCGCCGGTATTCCAGTCGGCGCAGAGCCATTTTCCGTTTGCGTTGCTATCCCAGGTCGATCCGTAGAGATAGTTACCCACCTTAACCACTCCGCCGTGTTGGGTGTCGAAATCTTTATTCAGCCAAACCTGTTTCACGCTTTTCCCGTCGGGTGCAATCTCAAGCATTACTGCACCATGGTTATAGCCGCTGGTAACAAAAAGCTTCCCGTCATGGTAGATGGGTGTGTTGGTGTTATTGTTGGTATCACGATCCGGAGCATTTTCTATATGGGCATAGTCGAACTTCCAAAGAAGCTGGCCGTTGGCCGGATTTACGGCAAAAATGAAGTTTGCCGACACACTGACAATCATCGGTATCCCGTTATGGGTAATAAAGGCCGAAGTGCAGTAGGCAGGATCCCTGTCGAACGGTTCGGTTTTCCACACCTCATTGCCGCTGTTTTTGTCGAGAGCCACCATAAGGGTTTGATTTCCGCCGATGTTGTAAACCACCAGATCATTTACCACCAGGGGCGATTCGGAATATCCGAAGAAGGGAGGAACGCCGCCGTAATCCTTAAAGAGATCCCGTTTCCAAAGAATTTTTCCCGTTTCCACGTCGAGACAGACATACTGGGCCATGCCTGTGGCAACCCACACTTTGTTACCCTCTATCCTGGGGGTCGACCGGTTCTGTTCGTACGAACGATTCCAGCCGTTACCACAGACGGTTTCCCATAACTTTTCGCCTTTAAGGGTATAGGCGTGCAACACATCAAGCGTGTCGCGCTTGCCGGCAACCAGAATTTTTCCGTCCGAGATTACCGGAGAGGAGTAGCCTTCGCCAATCCCGTTAATTACCATCACCTTTTCGGGCCCTTCTGCAGGCCAGCTCTTTAGCAATCTTTTCTCTGCAGTAAATGATCCCGTTCCGTCTCCGGCGCGCCAGCCTCTTACGGCAGGTTGTGTCTGAACAACGGGGGCATTGCATGCCGCTAATGTGAAGATAAGTAAGGTCAGGAAGATTCTTTTCATAAGGGTTAATTGTATACGATTATTTGATTTTGTAGGCGTTTAAGGTGTTGCCGTGACGGATATAGGGCGTGCCTTTGTATATCACAGGGTGTGCCCAGTGAGGCCCTCGTCCCCCCTGAACGCGGAATGAACTGACTCTGTCAAACTTAAGAGGGTTGGGTCGAACGAGAGCTACGTTTCCGTTTTTTTCTTCGTAACAGTAGAGCATGCCATCGGCCGAAATAATAGATCCTTTCGATTCCCAGGCCTCCACGTAGGCCGTCTTTCCCGTTTTCCAGTCGACGCAGGCCCATTTCCCGGTGGCATTGTTGTCCCAGGTGGAGCCATAGAGGTAGTTGCCTACCTTCACCATATTCCCGTGATGGGCATCCAGATCTTCGTTTTTCCACAACTGGGTGGCACTTTTCCCGTCGGCCGAGAGGGAGATCAGTACAGTGCCGTGGTTATAACCGCTGGTCACCGCAATTTTCCCATCGGCATAGATGGGGTTATTGGTGTTGTTATTGGTGTCGTTGGGGTTCATCCAGTGGGTGTAATCGATGGTCCACAACACTTTACCCGTTTCGATGGCAATGGCAAAGATTGATTTTGCCCCCACATTCACATACATCTTTGTGCCGTTATGGTTTACGAAAATAGGCGTGCAGTAGGCCGATTTATCGAATACGGCCGAACGCCACACCTCAGCACCCGTGTTTTTGTTGAGGGCCACCACTGTGGCGCGTTTTCCGCCAACAGTGTAAATAAAGAGATTGTCGCAGATCAGGGGCGATTCGGAATAGCCAAATGTTGCCTCTTCGCCCTGATATAGGTGGTAGAGATCTTTTTTCCAGAGAATCTTTCCGCTATTCAGATCGAGACATGCCACACCGGCCATTCCGGAGGTAACCCACACCCGGTTCCCCTCAATACGGGGGGTGGTTCGGGTGAGTTGGTACGAACGAATCCAGGAACGGCCGTAGGGGGTTTCCCACAGCTTCTTTCCATCGGGAGTGTAGGCCAACACCACATCCATGGTGTCTCTTATACCGGTAAGCAGAATCTTTTCTGAAGTCACTACCG
>CAYVJA010000087.1:5182-8076 GCA_964451605.1 uncultured Bacteroidales bacterium
GGTCCGTTCTCCGGCCATACTTTCAACAAACCGCTCTCCTGCCTGTAAAGGCCGGAACCATCGTTTGCGCGCCACCCAAGAGTCTGTGCCTGAAGGAAAGCAGGGAGCAGCGAAAACGATACGAAAAGGAGCAGATTCAGGTATCTGTTCAGTCTCATCGGGCAGCTACATCGTAAGCAATCAGTGCATTACCGTGACGGATGTAGAGCACTTTGTTGTGAACAATCGGATGGGCCCAATGCTGGGCGGTGCCCTCTTTCACCACGAACTCGCCCTTTTTATCGAATTTTTCGACAGAAGGAGCAACCAGGGCCACATCTCCTTTGTCGCTGTAACAGAACAGCATGCCGTCGGCCGACATGACACACCCGTTATAAAAGTCCTTCTCCCGGTATTTTATGGTTCCTGTTTTCCAGTCGACACAGAACCAGCTCCGGCTCTTATCGCCCGAACCGTAGATATTGTCGCCCAATTTAACCAATGCGCCGATCCGGTTATCGAGCTCCTCATTTTCCCAAACCTTTGCTACCGATTTACCGTCGGGCGAAATCTTCAGCATCACCGACCCTTTTCCGTACCCGCTGGTACAAAGAAGCAGACCATCGCTGTAGAGGGGCGTATTGGCATGAACAGCCCAATTTTTCTTACCCGTAGTCAGATCGAGCCCCAGAATGTGGTTTTCGGTCATCACCACCACTATAGGGTTCCCATGTCCTTTAACCAACATGGGCGAACAGTAGGCCGATTTTCCTCCTTCGCCGGGAGAACTCCAGATAAGCGCTCCCGTTTTTTTATTCAGCGCAACCACATTATTCTCTGTACCCCCGGGAGTAAGAATAATCTTTTCATCCACCACAAGTGGCGATTCGGTAATTCCCCAGGTGATATTCCGGCCTCCGAAATCGGCCAGCATATCCTTTTGCCAAACCGGGTTAAGTGTTTTTTCATCCCAGGCCATCACCTTCCCCATACCGGTTACAATGTAGAGCAGCCCGTCGTTAACCAGTACAAACGAACGCGAACCCTCATAACTTTCGGTCCACTCTTCGCCGTACGGTTTCTGTTTTACCACCTTCCCGTCTAATCCGAGCACATAGAGTATTCCCTCTTTTTCCTGGGCTCCTGTAATGTAAATCAGATTATTGGCAATAGAAGGGGAGGTGTGTCCATCGCCCAGCCCTTCGAATACCCAAAGCTTTTTCGGACCCTCGGCCGGCCACGACTTCAACAACCCCGTTTCGGGGAAAATACCATCACGGTTTGGGCCACGCCATTGCGACTCCTTTTGTGCCGGAAGCAGAGCCGGAAGCAAACAAAATAAAAGAGAAAAAAGAGCTGTCCTCATACGGATTTCAATTTTAGGGTTCGAACGGGTGCAATCGTCGCACAGTAGGCAAAAATAGAGAAATTAGCGCAAAAACCCATGGGGTTTTTGCGCAGTGCTCTAGAGCTCTAATGCTGCGCTGCGCGCCAGTTATTTGCGCGAAGCGCAGCACTTGAAGCGAATTTGCGCTTCGAAGCACCAGAGCACCCGCTCATCAAATTTTACCGATACCTTCCGGGGACTGATGTCCGAATTTGTGAAACAATGCATCTCAACATTTCTCAGATACAAGAGAAGCCCCGACCGTACTTAGAAAGTCGGGTAAAGAGGCCTTATATGCTATCGTAAACGGGAAATCATTGAAAAGACTGGCATTTAGGTGATTTTATCAATACTGAAGAAAATATTTTCATTTTTTCATTTTTTTTTTGCAAAAGCTATTGCGAATCGATAATATAGTATATAGGTTTGATTTCAATAATCTATAAATGTTTGTAGCTGTTCTATTCCTATTATCTGTATAGGCTCCCTCGATATGAATCCTCTGCAAACCCTCTCCAATGTTGTTCCGGCGCATAACAAAGCGGCCTTTCTGCCTCTCCTGCTGGTTACGGCCTGTATCTTGGTCTATTATCCCATCCTGGATAATGACTTTATGTATAAGTGGGACGACCAGTGGCAGGTATTGAATGACTACACCTACATCTGGTCGTGGGAGACTTTTGTTGCCATTTTTACCGATTTCTTCCATGGACAATACAGCCCCATCAATCAACTGATGTACACCCTCCTCTATCAGCTATTTGGCGTTACCCCCATACCCTTTCATCTGGCCTCGCTCCTTTTGCACACCGTCAATGTACTATTGATCTTCGGGTTGATCCGATCGATTAGCGCCTTTCGGATGCCAGAGCAAAAGCCACTGGCAGAGCAGATGGCCTTTTGCACCACGCTTCTCTTTGCCATCCACCCCCTACAGGTGGAGGCGGTGGCTTGGATCAGTGCCTCGAAGATCCTGGCCTGCTCACTCTTCTACCTTCTGGCCATGCGCAGCTACTATAAATGGAAACAGTAATTCGCATCTCTATGAAACCAGTAATTTGGCGCACATTCTGGTATACACTGTTTTTTGTTACAGTTACAGGATTCAGTTTACTACTCACCTCTTCGGTCGTGGCACAAAAGCCGTTAGCCGATTCTATGGCTTCTGATGCCTCCTTTGCCACCACGGCCATTGAGGCGCTGCACCGGCAGTTGAGCGGTTTTCCGGCCGAGAAGGTGTTTGTACGAACCGACCGCCCGGCCTATACCGCCGGCGATACCCTCTGGCTGAAAGCGTGGGTAGCGCACGCCTCCCTGCTCACCCCCTCCACCTTTTCGGCACGGCTCTGCCTGGAGCTGATCGACCCTTCGGGGGCAGTTACCGAACGCAAGATATGCCGTATAGAGCATGGCGAGGCGGTAGCCAACTTTGTGCTGCCCCAGGGGGTAGAGGAACGAAGCCTCTTTCGAATCCGGGCCTACACCCCCCGCATGAGCTACTTCGATCCCGGCTATCGGTACACCTTCT
>CAYVJA010000088.1:0-8038 GCA_964451605.1 uncultured Bacteroidales bacterium
TGCTCTAGTGCTCTAATGCTCTAGTGCTCTAGTGCTCTAGTGCTGCGCTGCGCGCATTAGCTAATGCTCGTCGGCCAGGTACTTTTCTACTGTGGGCCGGCAGTTTCGGATACGGGTCACTACCTGGCAAATCCGCCCTGCATCGGCATGGGCCACGGAGTCGCCCATTTGCTGCTCTATAAGAGTTAGGAAAGGTATCAGGTCGGGCACACCATAGAGCGAAACGGACGATTTTAATGCGTGTGCCACATGCTTTACCTCTTCTGTGTCGCCACGGGAGAAGGCCGACTCCATCCGGTCGGCATCGGAAAGTACCTGCGTGAGGGTCATCGACAATAACTCACTCTCGAAAATGCGGTTCCCGTCAGAAAGCTCATGGAGATAAGAGAGATCTATCTCCGAAGAGGTCTCACAAACTGCAGATTTTGGAGCGGATTCCTCTTTCGGCTTATCCTGGGGTAACGGTTTCAGAAAGGCAGAGATTTTTCTCAGCAGATCCTCCTGTTTAAAAGGCTTCGAAAGATACTCGTTCATGCCGGCCTTCAGGCAATTCTCTTTCTCATCCTCCATAGCATGCGCCGTGAGGGCAATAATCGGTGTGGTAATGCCCATCTCTTTACGGAGTATCTCGGTGGCCTGATAACCATCCATGGTGGGCATCTGTATATCCATCAAAATCAAATCGAAGGGCTTGGAACCGGCTAAAGCCACACCGGCCTCTCCGTTCCCGGCCACCTCTATTTCGAACCCAAACGAGGTAATCACCTTCTTCATCAAGAATTGGTTCAGATGATTATCATCAACCAAAAGAATCCGGACCTTTCCATAATCCGAAGCATCGATGGGCAAAATATCGGTGGCCTCTACTGTTTTCACCGTACAAGGTTTATAGGAAATAACAAACGAGAAATCGGAGCCTTTCCCTGCTTCGCTCGAAAATGCAATCTTACCTCCCTGCATCTCAATGAGGAGTTTCGAAATATCTGTTCCCAGGGCCGCTACCCCCAAATGGCGGTACATTTCGGCCTGCCCGGGCGAAAGATGTTTGAACAAAACTTCGGCACGCTCCTGACCAATCGCCTTACTGGTATCCTTTACCGAAAAACCAAACGAGACCTTTTCATCGTCCGAAGCCACCAGATGTACCGAAAGGGTGACCCCACCGTAGAGCGTTGTTTTAATGGTGCTGCCCACGAGATTAATCAAAATCTGGCTCAGGCGGGTACTATCGCCCTTAACCGTATCGGGGATATTTTCATCCAGATGCCAGGAAAGCACCAGCCCTTTCGCTTCGGCCTTTTCTTTGAGGGTTGAGACCACTCCCTTCACCACATTCCCGATATTAAAGGGGATACTTTCTATTGAAAGCCCCTCGGTATGGAGGCGCGAGACATCGAGAATATCGTTAATCACGCCCAACAGATCCTCTCCGGCCGAGCGAACCGAGGCCAGATACTCGCGCTGACTCTCATCGAGAGGAGTCTGACTGAGCACATCGGTAAACCCGATAATGGCATGCATAGGCGTACGAATATCGTGACTCATACTCGAAAAGTATTCACTTCCGGCCTTAATGGGATCGTTGGGTTTCACTACCGTTTTTTCGAGTCCGGCAGCATGATTGAGAGCTTCTGACTCGAACTCGCGACGACGTGCCTCCAAAAGGGAAACTACCTGAAGCGATAAAATTCGGAGAGCCTCCCTCTGCGAACGTTTAAGCATCTTGGGCTGAGCATCGGCAACAGCCAGTACCCCAACCCCTATCTTATGAGCCGATACCAACGGGTGCGCCACCAGAAAATCGATGCTAAACTCCGGCGATTGTATAAAATCCTTGCCAAACGAAGCGTGTCCGCGAATGTCGCTACGCTCGAATAAGCCCTGACCCTTTATGGTCTGTCTGCAAATTTTCAATTCGTCGGCAAACCATTCGGCCCGCATCCCGTGACTCGACCGAACCCAGGTTCGGTTTGCATCGCAAAAGGCAATAAACGCCCATGGCACTTCACAAATAACAGAAGCCAGATGGGTAATGCAATTGAGCATATCATCCAACTCCTGCTCAAAAACGCCCAACTCGCGGATTTCATCGGTAAGAATCTCTGAACCAACAGTATTAGAGGTGCTGTTTTTTTTCTGCATATCCAATAGGCCTACGGTTATATTTTTCAAAGTTATGAAATTGCACGAAAAAAATAGGAAGGAATAGGAAAAAAACGAAGGGGTATCCCGTTTGTATCGGAACACCCCTTCAGACAGGTTGCGGTGAGGGGGGGATTCGAACCCCCGGTACCGTTACCAGTACGACAGTTTAGCAAACTGTTGGTTTCAGCCACTCACCCACCTCACCGGGGATAAGCGGTGCAAAAATACAAAAAGGGTTGGGACCACCAAATATTTAGGGTCATTTTGCGTTCGAACCACCCATAGATGAGCCCTGCAATAAACAGAAGATTCTATCTACCTGCTCATCAATCGATATTGCAGAATCAATCCAATGGATCGTTTGCCCTTGCCGCTCCATACGTCGGAACCAGGTCATCTGCCGTTTGGCAAACTGACAGATTGCGATGGTAAGCTGCGCCTTCATGGTATCAAAGCTATCATGTCCGGTAAGATAACGGGTCACAAACTTATATTCCAGTCCGTAATACTCAAGTCCTTCGGCCGGAATCCCGCGGTGCAGAAGTGCCTCCACCTCCTCAATCAAACCCGCCTTCAATCTTTCGTCGAGTCGTCGGGCAATCCGTTCCCGGCGGATTTCACGGTCTGGCAGCAGACCAGTCACCAGAGGGGTAAGTTTTGGGTAGTCGTCAGGCTCGAAAGGATGGGCATCGGCATACAATGCTATTTCAATTGCCCGGATGGTTCGTTTCCGCGTTTCCGAATCGGTACGGTTATGCAACGGACGCAATCCTGCAAGACGTGCGGTGAGCTCCTTCTGCGACAACTGCTCCAGTTCGCCGCGCAAAACCGGATCCGGAGGCACCGAGGTTAGGCGATAGCCTTGCAAAACCGCCTCCAGATAGAGACCCGACCCACCACACAGCAGGGGGAAAACGCCCCTTTCGGAGATATCTTGAAATACTCGCAGAAAATCACGTTGATATTCAAACAGATTGTAATGGTATCCGGCCTCGGCGATATCTATCAGGTGACAAGGCACCTGCTTCCCGTCGACCCAATAGTCGGAATAGTCCTTTCCGGTTCCAATATCCATGCCCCGGTACACTTGCCGCGAATCGGCACTAATAATCTCACCTCCCGACAGGGAAGCCACCCGGGCGGCCAGTCGGGTCTTGCCCGAAGCGGTGGGGCCTAAGACCACCAACAGGTTATAATTACCAAAAAAACAATCCTTTCCGGTCATGGCGGCAAAAATAACGCATTTGTTGTCCAATACATTAGAAAGAACCTTATTTTTGCCGAACCAAATTTGAGCCATGAAAAATCTTCGCCCTGTTTTTGAGCGTTCTCGCCAACTGTTAGCCCAACCCGCACCTGCCTGGGAGGCAATCGGTAAGGAGCATCTCTCGCCTAAGGCTCTCTTTCACGCTTTTCTTAAGCCTTACCTGATTCTGATGGCTCTGGCTACGGCCATTGGATGCTATCTCTTTACTTCCCGGTTTGTCTTCTCGCCTCTTTACATGGTGGGCCAGATGGTGGCAGTGGTACTGGTGCAGGGGGGAGGTCTGCTGGTAACCGCCTGGATACTCAAAGAGGCATTATCTAACTACCGTCTGCCCAAAGATTTTGAAGGCGTCTTTACCCTTCTTTGCTACGCGTTGGTTCCCCTGTTTATTGTCACCGTAGTATCGGCCATGTTCCCTGTCTTTATGCTGATAAAAGTATTCGGTTTCTATTCGGTCTGGCTGTTCTACACCGGGCTTACCCCACTACTAAGAATGCAGGAGGTGAGCCGCGTGGAATTCACCGCCGTATCTACAATCATCTACCTGGTAATCTGCGCATTTATCTATACCCTAACCCACGCTGTTGTGGGCCAATTGTAACCATCCCGATGGAGGCAGCGCAAGTACATATACGGAATAAAAAGGCCGGATTTGAGTACGAACTGCTCGAAAAATTTGTGGCCGGCATTCAGTTGTTTGGCACCGAAATCAAATCGATCCGGATGGGAAAAGCCTCCATCAATGAGGCCTACTGTGCCTTTCACGGCAACGAACTCTATGTGCAGGGGATGCACATCGCCGAATATTGGTGGGGTACCGTAAATAATCACGACCCTAAACGCGAACGCAAGCTGCTTCTCAGCAGAAAAGAGCTTAACAGACTCTTGAAAAAAAGCCAGGAGAAGGGACTCACGCTGGTTGCAACCCACCTTTTTATCAATGAACGGGGTTTGGCCAAACTGGAAATTGCCCTTGCCCGGGGGAAAAAGCTCTACGACAAACGGGAAGACATCAAATCGCGCGACTCTCAAAGAGAGCTCGACAGATTACACAAACGGTAACTCTCTGCTGATGGCCTGATTGGCCGAATCGGGAAGAAATTTCCGTGCCAGACTGCAAAAGGAAATTGCCTTCAATCCCTTTTTTTGTGCTCTCCCGCCCGAACATGCCACCCGGACTCCCCGGACAAAACGCTCTTCGTGGACTATTTCTGAACGGAGATATCCTGTATGGAAAATTCCGATCTCTTTTATAAAGTTCTCTTTTGTATGTTGCCCGGCTGTGGGCCGAAAACCGGGCAACTACTCCTCGAGACATTCGGCCGGCCTAAAGATATACTCGCCAATAACGGAGCGTTGCTGGCAGGCCGCCCGGAGCTTCCACCCCAATTGGCAGAGGGAGCCCGCAGCAGCCAACTCAGGAAACGTGCCCGGTGCGAAGTGGATTTTATCCTCAGAAAAGGGATTTGTCCCATCTGGATTACCGACAAAGCCTACCCCTACCGGCTGAAAGAGTGCAATGATGCCCCCCTGTTGCTTTACCAATGGGGAACCACTCTCCCTGACCAGGAAAAGGTCATTGCAGTTGTGGGAACCCGAAGGGCAAGCAGACAGGGCCTGGAGAACTGCCATAACCTCATTACCGGACTGGCAGCCCTGGGATTCCGCTTTAGCGTGGTAAGCGGCCTTGCTTCCGGGATAGACACCGCGGCCCATGCAGCGGCTCTCTCATGCGGCATGCCCACCTACGCCATCCTCGGGACGGGACTCCACACCATCTACCCCTCAGGTAACCGATTGCTGGCCCGAAAACTAACCGAAAAGGGGGCTCTTCTCACCGAATTTTCCACGTCCGATCCTTTTTCCAAGGCCAATTTTGTGCGTCGGAACCGCATCATTGCAGGCCTGGCAGATGCCGTTATTGTGGTGGAATCGGGTATAAAAGGGGGTGCCATGCGAACAGCCGCCATGGCCCACTCCTACAACCGCGAACTATTTGCCGTTCCCGGACGGCTGGCCGACTACTATTCTAGAGGATGCAATCTCTTAATCAAAACCGAGATGGCGCGGCTGGTTGAGAGTGCCGAAGATCTGGCCGTTGCGCTTAACTGGGATCTCAACGCATCGAAGGCCTGCGCAACAGAACAGACACTTCCCTTTGCCCCAACCACCCCGGTTCCGGAAGCACTCTCTCCCGACGAACGGGCAATATGTATGCTTTTCGAAACAAAGCGGACACTGCACATAGATCAAATCAATGAATTGCTGGGGTTTTCCATGCAAAAAACCGCCGCGCTCCTGATGCAACTGGTTATCAAAGGATGGCTGAAAAGTATGCCGGGACAATCCTATCAACTGTAAGAATGACGAACAAATGCATTTTTTGTAGCAAAATGCAAAAAATTCCGCTTAAAAAACAAATAATTGTTGATTATTGTTACTTTTGCAGCACTTAATCTATCAAATTATCAGTTATGGATCCCAGAGTATCTCAGTTCATGGCAAAGATTATTGCCAAAAATCCCGCAGAACCAGAATTCCATCAGGCCGTACAGGAAGTGGCCGAGTGCTTGATTCCGTTTATCGAAGAGAATCCCAAATACAAGCATGCAAAGATTCTGGAGAGAATTGCCGAACCCGAAAGAGTAATTATGTTTCGTGTTCCCTGGACAAACGACAAGGGCGAAATCGAAATCAACCGGGGTTTCCGGATTCAGATGAACAGCGCCATTGGCCCCTACAAAGGTGGTTTACGTTTCCACCCCACAGTGAATCTTGGCATTCTTAAGTTCCTTGCTTTTGAGCAAACCTTCAAGAACAGCCTCACCTCGCTTCCCATGGGCGGAGGTAAAGGGGGATCGGACTTCGATCCCAAAGGAAAATCGGATAACGAAGTGATGCGTTTCTGCCAAAGCTTTATGACCGAACTGAATCGTCACATCGGCGCCGACACCGATGTACCTGCCGGTGATATCGGCGTAGGCGGTCGTGAAATCGGCTTCTTGTACGGACAATACAAACGTCTCCGCAATGAGTTCACCGGAGTTCTTACGGGGAAAGGACTGAACTGGGGAGGTAGCCTCATTCGTCCCGAAGCCACCGGTTACGGCACCGTTTACTTTGCCGAAGAGATGCTCAAAACCCGTGGCGACAGCATGAAGGGAAAAACCGTAGCCATTTCGGGTTCGGGTAACGTGGCTCAATATGCCGTTGAAAAATGCATTCAAATGGGTGCAAAAGTGGTAACTCTCTCCGACTCGAACGGTTCGATCTACGATCCTGCCGGTATCGATGCCGAAAAACTGGCCTATGTAATTGAACTCAAAAACGTACGTCGCGGAAGAATGAAAGATTATGCCGACAAATACGGTTGCCAGTATCTCGAGGGTCAGCGTCCCTGGAACGTGAAGTGCGATGTGGCTCTTCCCTGCGCAACCCAGAACGAAGTTGACGGAAACGATGCTGCCAATCTGTTAAAGAACGGCACCATCTGCGTAGCCGAAGGGGCCAACATGCCCTCGACCCTCGAGGCCGTTGAACTATTCCTGAAAGCGGGTATTCTTTACGCTCCCGGAAAGGCTTCCAATGCCGGTGGTGTTGCCACCTCCGGTCTCGAAATGTCGCAAAACTCTATGCGTCTCCCCTGGAGCAGAGAAGAGGTTGATGCCCGCCTCCACACCATCATGGTAAATATTCACGCTACCTGCGTGAAATATGGTACAAAACCCGACGGCACGATTAACTATGTTCAGGGCGCCAACATCGGCGGCTTTGTGAAAGTAGCCGATTCCATGCTCGATCAGGGTTATGTATAATACCTGCCACAAAATGATTGATTGATGAGTAGAGGGGTCGGAAACGACCCCTCTATGATTTTATCGCCCTTCCTGTTATCTTTGTGTACACCTACGGCCGGCTCAATCGGCCATCCCGTTTTCTCCGCCCATGATGTTGATTTACACATTTTCCCTACCCGATTTGATTCTATGCAACTGATTGATACCCACACACACTTTTACGACGAGATATTTTCCGCGGATCGGGAGAGCCTGGTTGCGGCAGCCACAGCGGTGGGCGTAGAGGCTCTCATATTGCCCAACATCAATCAGGCCTCGACAGAGCCCCTTCTCTCCCTCCAGGCCGCATACCCCGGCTACTGTTTTGCCACCACAGGCCTCCATCCCACCGACGTCACCCCCGACTATGGGCAAATCCTTGCCCGGATGGAACAACAACTGGGCCAATGCCCCTTTGTTGCCATTGGCGAAACGGGACTCGACTTCTACTGGGACACCACCTACTCCCAAGAACAGGAACGGTCTCTCGAAATCCAGATTGATTGGGCCATCGGCCTCAACCTGCCCATCATACTTCACTGCCGGAAAGCCTTCGACCCCCTTTACCGGATGATCAAGCAAAAACAGAAAGGCAACCTTACAGGGGTATTCCACTGCTTTCCCGGCGACGAAGCCCAGGCCCGGAAAGTAATCGATCTGGGATTCTACCTCGGAATAGGAGGCGTAGTCACCTACAAAAACGCCACCATGGCAAAAGTAGTATCCGCAGTGGGCCCTAACCATCTCGTACTTGAGACCGACGCCCCCTGGCTACCTCCCATTCCCCACC
>CAYVJA010000089.1:0-2937 GCA_964451605.1 uncultured Bacteroidales bacterium
AGAGCAACAGCCTTCTAAGCTGTGGGTCTTGGGTTCGAATCCCAACCGGATCACAGACTGAACGATGCTCCGAAAGGAGCATCGTTTGTTGTCAGGGGGGTCAAGAGAAAATTCATTTTCCCTTGACCCCCCTGACAACAAACCAAGAAGGGGGCCTTCACGGCCCCCTTCAGTTCAGTCTGTGTAGCCCCCCCCTCAGGGATCACTGCGGGCGGGGCCGCAGTAATCCCGAGGCCTTCACGGCCCCCTTCCTTAAATAATTCCAGAAATACAATCAAAACGACATTTTTTGCTATTAGTATTGATTTTTTTGTAAAAGTTTAATAAACTTGTGTGCGAAAATTACCATGCCCGGTTATTTGCTTAACTGTTATTAAACAGGCTTCCACCAAAGTGTTCGAATGATTCCCGATTGCAATTCTGCAAACCCGTGAATCAACCGAATGCAGCGTTCTTCCATCGCAACCCGTAACCTGGGGCGCTACCGTTTTTGTGTTGGTGATTTTCTGTGTCTTAATTGTTACCAATGGAGAATAATCTAAGAAGGTACTCCGTGCAATTGAGTTTTGAGGAGGTTCGACTTCCTCCTTTCGACGATATCTTGATTCTCGGAAAGAAGTGTCCACAGGGTAAGTATGGTGTGTTTCGGTCGTGCGATTTGTTGATTCCCAACGAATTTGACGCATTGGAGGTGGATGATCCCAATATTGAGACGGTTTTTATTAACAAGCGGGTTCTCAAAAAGATGGACCCGGAGAAGGTGCTTTCTATCCTTCGGGAGAAGGTCTTTTCGTCCGTTTCGGAGTGGGAGATTATCAAGGTCGATTTTAAATTGCGGGTGTACTACGACCCCATTGAAGTGGAATTTTGATGGAAGCAAGACAATTTCTCTCGGGAAACTATCCCTGTGCCGATCCTTATCAGGGATTGCGCTCGGTTGAGGAGGCATTTCAGGAAAACGGCTACGTAGTGGTGATGGAGAGCAATCGGTTTCTGGGTGTTTTAACCCCTGCCGATGTAATCAAACATCCCCACCGACTCGTTATCGACTGCATTACCGAAAAGGAGTGGGTACGTGACGATGATGCCCTGTCGGTTGTATTCGAAAAACTGGGACGAAGTCACTCCCCGGCCTTGCCGGTCTGTAAAGAGGGCCAATTTGTCGGAATTATCGAACAAGGCGAGTTGATTGGAAAACTTAAAGAGGAGCTGGACCGCTTATACAAGGCATTGAACCGATCGCAAAACCTTCGCACATCGTTTCTGAATAACCTCTCTCACGAGATTCGTACCCCTCTGAACACCTTTCTGGGCTTTTTGGAATTGGTTTCGAGAGTCTCCGAATCGAAGGGTTCGCACCCTAAAGATTCGAAGGAGGCCATTATCAGGAAAAGTGCCGACCGTTTTCTTTTTCTTATGAACGACTTGATTGACTTATCGTTAATCTGTTCGGGCGAAAACGTCAAAGTAGAGAACCGTATTCTCCCGGTAGAGCCTCTGTTTGTCAAGTTATTGGCTTCATTCGAACCCTCTTTGTCAAAACCGGCATCAGGAAAGAGAGTGAATTATCAAATTCCCGACAATACATTGACTTTAGAAACCGATTCGGAGAAACTGGAGCGTATTCTTTATCATTTGATTGATAATGCCGTAAAGTTTTCGGAAGAGGGCGAGGTGCTGTTTGGATGCGTCCCGGAAGAGGATAGTGTTACCTTCTTTGTGACCAACCAAGGCTCCCTTCCCGCCGATTGCCAGGCGCTTTTCGAGGCCTTTTACAGAGAAAATTCCCTTCCCGAAACAGGGGGGCTGGGCATAGGGCTCACCCTTGTAAAGGCATTCACAGAGTTGTTAAGCGGAAAGGTTGCCGTCTCGTGCAAGGATAACCAAACCACTTTCAGTATCACCCTCCCCAAAACACCTTCTCCCATCGCCTGATCATCGCACTATAATCACAATGAAAAAAGATCTGCTTTTCTTTTCACTCCTCTTCGGCGCCGCCTTCCCCCTCTTGCTGGGGTTGATTTCTCTTGCCGTCTGGTTCTATGCAGACGGTGCCGAATTCCATGCACTCTATTATCTTGCTGCGGGCTTTTCTGCGGGTCTGATGGTGGATCTGCTCTGCCTGAAAAAGTGGGTTCGCAACCGCTATACATTGCCCCTCTCCTTTATGGTGCTCCTGTTCGGGATATACAACCTCATGTTCTACGGCTTTTTTATGGGGTTTCCGGTATTCAATGTTTTCTGGGGTTTTGTGGCGGGATGGTATATTGCCAAACGAATCGATTTTCAGCAAATAGACGGGAAAGCTGCCCAACAACTGCTCAACAGAACAACTGCCTTTACTCTCCTGACCATGGGGCTTATCTGCATCGCCTCGGGATATCTGGCCTTATCGGGACCTACCGTGGCAGGCGAAGTAAGCAGCATGCTGGGTCTGGCTTCCGAGATGAGCCGTACCGCACTCGTTTTGCTGGTTGTTGTGGGTGGTTTCGGTTTGTTGGTACTTCAGGCCGTACTTACCCGTATTCCATATCTCAAGCGTGCAGCTTGCTAATCCTCCACTTTTTCCCTATATTTAGTAACTCTATTCGCTGATTTTACGCCTGAACAGGTGTGAGTCTGACTAATCTCATAGGGCTATGTATACTTTTAATGCACTTGCCTCCCAATATCGGGCAGAGCTTCTCGACAATGTGGTGCCGTTTTGGCTGAACCGTTCGCAGGACAGGGAGTACGGTGGCTATTTCACCTGTCTTGACCGTAAGGGTAACGTATTCGATACCGATAAGTTTATCTGGTTGCAGGCCAGAGAGGTGTGGCTTTTTTCCATGCTGTACAACAAGGTGGAGAAGAGGCGGGAGTGGCTCGATTGTGCGGTGCAGGGGGCCGAATTTCTGAAAAAGTCCTTTGCTGGCGCCAAATGAACCTCCCGCCAGC
>CAYVJA010000089.1:2947-6090 GCA_964451605.1 uncultured Bacteroidales bacterium
GAGGGAGAGCCGCTGGTTGAACCCTACAACATCTTCTCCTACACCTTCGCGACAATGGCATTCGGGCAGTTAAGCCTTGCCACGGGGAAAAGTGAGTATGCCGATATCGCAAAACAAACCTTCGACATCATCCTCTCCAAACAAGAGAATCCCAAAGGGCGTTGGAATAAACTCTACCCGGGTACGCGTCCTCTGAAAGGGTTTTCGCTGCCCATGATTCTCTGCAACCTCTCTATGGAGATTGCCCATCTGCTGGAGAACAACTTTTTAGAAGAGACCATGCACAATTGTGCCACCGAGGTAATGGAGCAGTTCCGGCATCCCGACCTGGGAGGGCTCATTGTCGAGCATCTCACCCCCGACGGGAAACTCTCCGACTCCTTCGAAGGGCGACTGATCAATCCGGGACACGGCATTGAGGCCATGTGGTTTATTATGGATCTCGGTTTGCGCCTTAACAGGCCAAAACTCATAGAACAGGCGGTAGAAACCACCCTGAAAATAGTAGAATACGGCTGGGACAAGGAGTATGGCGGTATTTACTACTTCATGGACCGAAAGGGATATCCTCCGCAACAGCTGGAGTGGGATCAAAAACTTTGGTGGGTACACGTCGAATCACTGATCTCTCTTCTAAAGGGGTATCAACTGACCGGCTCGGCTGCATCTCTGGAATGGTTCGAAAAGGTGCACGACTACACCTGGAGCCACTATAAAGATCCCGATTACCCCGAATGGTGGGGCTATCTGAATCGGAGGGGCGAAGTGCTTCTGGATCTGAAGGGGGGGAAATGGAAAGGGTGCTTCCATGTGCCGCGTGCCCTCTACCAGTGCTGGCAACTCCTGGAAAATCTAAATCAGGCCTTATAACCCATAGATTATCTGTATCAGAGATGGTTAGAACCTTTACAGCCTTAATGGGTACAATTGTGCTCCTTTTATTTCCCGTTTTGCTTTTTGCAGAACCGATAAAGGTGGCCTGTGTGGGTAATTCCGTAACCTATGGCTATGGGCTTTCCGACAGGGGTATGGCCTATCCTGCACAGTTGCAGAAACTGTTGGGCGATGGCTTTCGTGTGGAGAACTTTGGACACAGTGGTGCTACGCTGCTGAAGAAGGGGCATAACCCCTATTGGAAGCTGCAGGCATTTGCGCAGGCACTCGCCTTCGAACCTGATATTGTGATAATCCACCTGGGGCTGAACGATACCGATCCGCGCAACTGGCCCAGGTTTCGCGACCAGTTCACCGCCGATTACCTCGAACTGATCCGCACCTTCCAAAAGGTGAAACCGGGTACGCGGGTTTGGATCTGTAAAATGACCCCCATCTTCAGCTGGCATCCCCGCTTTGCATCGAGTACCCGGGAGTGGTACAATCAACTGCAGACTGAAATTGAACGGGTGGCAGAGATAGCCGGTGTGCCCCTGATAGACCTGAACACCCCACTCTACAACCGCCCGGATCTCTTTCCCGATGCCCTCCATCCCATGGCCGAAGGGGCCGGCCTGATTGCCAAAACTGTATACTGTTCCGTTACAGGCGATTATGGTGGATTACAACTGCCGGAGATCTTCACCGATCATATGGTAGTGCAGCGTCACACGCCTGTGAAGTTTTGGGGAACCGCCAACGCTTCGACAGAAGTAACCGTCCGTTTTGCAGACCATACCGCCACAACGCAATCGGATCGGAATGGAAGATGGAGAGTGGGATTCCCGCCTATGAAAGCGGGCGGGCCCTATACAGCCACCATAACGAATGGCGATAGCACGCTCCGACTCACCGATATTCTGGTGGGAGAGGTGTGGATCTGTTCGGGCCAGTCGAACATGGCCTTTCGGCTGCAGGATGCTGCCACTGCCAAAGAGGATATCGCCGGCGCCGCCAATCCTCAGCTTCGTTTCTTCGACCAGAAGGAGATTGCCGCCACGGCAGCTGTGGCCTGGGACGAGAATGTGCTGGCACGGGTGAATCGGCTCGACTATTATCAGCCTGCATCATGGGTATTGTCCGACAGCCTGACGGCAAGAGAGTTCTCGGCCATTGGCTACCATTTCGGGAGGGTGCTTCAGGCAGAGCTGGACGTTCCGGTAGGGCTGATACACAATGCCATCGGAGGATCCCCCACTGAGGCCTGGATTGACCGAAAAACCATGGAAAACCACCCTGCGATGGTACATTTCTTTACCAACTGGAAAAACAACGATTTCATAGACGGATGGGTGCGTGAAAGAGGGATGCAGAATATTTCCCGTGCGGCAGCCAATTCGTTTCAGCAACATCCCTATCAGCCCTCCTACCTTTTTGAGGCGGCCATGGCCCCGATTGCGGGCTATCCTCTTGCCGGGGCCATCTGGTACCAGGGTGAGTCGAATGCCAACAATGTGGAGCTGCATGAGTTACTGCTCCCCGCCATGGTGGAGAGTTGGCGCAACGCCTGGCAATGCGTTTTCCCCTTCTATTATGTTCAACTCTCTAGTATGGAGACCGGGCGTGAGTCGTGGGGCCACTTCCGCGACAGCCAGCGCAGGCTGACAGAGCGAATACCCCGTTCCGGCATGGCTGTTTCGTCCGACCTGGGAAACCGAACCGATGTTCATCCCAAAAGGAAGAGAGAGGTGGGCGAACGGCTGGCGCGCCTGGCACTTGCCGACACCTATGGCAAGAAGATCCGGAAAAGCGGGCCGCTTTTCGATGAGGTTCGTTTTGAGGGGAAAAGAGCCTTGGTGCGTTTCGTCGAAACCGGGCAGCTGCGCACCTCCGACCATGGGCCGGTGAAGGATGTGGAACTGGCAGGCGCCGACAAGATATTCTATCCGGCAAGTGCAGTAATCAGGGGCAGACAGCTGGAGATCACTTGCGAAAAGGTGGCCGAACCGGCCTTTGCGCGTTACGGCTGGAGTTCGTACCCCGAAGGCAATCTGGTGAACGAGGAGGGCCTGCCTGCCTCTACCTTCTCTTCGGAATATCAGGATGCAAAATTACCTCGCGGAAGAAGATGAAAACCTTTACCTACTTACTGCTGAGCGCATGTTTGCTCCTCTTCTGCAGTGCGCGGGAGAAGAGCTGGCCGTTCAATTTTGTTTTTGTTACCCCCGACGGAAAAGAGCGTGCAGAGGGGCTGATTTACAGAGGTCATC
>CAYVJA010000089.1:6187-7405 GCA_964451605.1 uncultured Bacteroidales bacterium
ACCGGCAGATGCTATCTACCATGCAATCGTCCATGCAGTTGGATATCAAAGAGCTGGCCATTGCCGAAAATTTTGGACGTATCATGGGTATTTTCCTGTTAATCTACGGGTTGATGAGTCCTGTGGCCGGCATGATTGCCGACCGGGTCAATCGTAGGTGGCTGATTATAGGAAGCCTCTTTGTCTGGTCGGCGGTCACATTCGGGATGGGCTATGCAGAGACTTTCCGGCAGGTTTACTGGCTCAGGGCTCTCATGGGCATAAGCGAGGCACTCTACCTGCCCACGGGATTGGCCATGATTGCCGACTTTCACAGTTCCAAAACCAGATCGCTCGCGATAGGGATTCACATGTCGGGACTCTACACCGGCCAGGCACTGGGTGGCTTTGGCGCCACTATTGCTGCCAACTATTCGTGGCAGGCGGTTTTTCACGGATTCGGTATTATTGGCATTATATACGCCCTGCTGTTGGTGTTTCTGTTGCACGACAAAGAGGGGCACGCCGGTACAAAGGGTGCCAAAGTGCAGATTCCTTCGCAAAGCGAACCTACTACCAAGGGAGCACTTCTCCCATCGCTGGGTCTGATTCTGAGTACATTATCCTTCTGGATCCTGCTCTTCTACTTCATGGCTCCCAGCTTTCCGGGCTGGGCAACCAAGAACTGGCTCCCCACGCTTTTTGCCGAAAATCTGGGTGTTGAGATGGCAAAAGCCGGACCTATGGCTACCATCTCCATTGCCATAGCTTCGTTTTTGGGTGTGCTTATCGGGGGGCCTCTCTCCGACAGATGGGTTCAGAAAAACATTCGGGGAAGAATCTATACCAGTGTCATTGGCTTAACCCTGACCGTTCCTTCGCTGGTGCTGCTGGGTTTCGGGCACACCTATGGCGGACTGATTGGCGCTGCACTTCTCTTTGGGATCGGCTACGGAATGTTCGATACCAACAATATGCCGATTCTCTGCCAGATTATTCCCCAAAGGTATCGTGCCACCGCCTATGGCATCATGAACATGATGGGGGTTTTTGCCGGCTATACCGTTACCCTGATTCTGGGGAGTTCGACCGATGCCGGCAGTCTCGGCGCCGATTTCAGCAAACTTTCGCTGGTGGTGCTGGTTGCCATTATCCTGATGCTTGCTTTTGTGAAGCCCCGGCCGGAACTTACCTATACAGACGATGAAAAAACCACTAAATAATTGCATACCATGAGCC
>CAYVJA010000089.1:7415-7859 GCA_964451605.1 uncultured Bacteroidales bacterium
AAAAAATTAAAGGATTAATTGTAGCCCCCTTCACCCCGTTCGATAAGAAGGGAGAGGTGAATCTGAAACCGATAGCTGACTATGCCGCTATGTTGCAAAACAATGGCCTGAAAGGGGTCTTCATCAACGGTTCGTCCGGTGAGGGCTATATGCTCACCGTAGATGAACGGCTTAAGCTGGCGGAGAAGTGGATATCGGTTGCCCCCAAAGGATTTAAAGTCATTGTGCATGTGGGCGCAACCTGCATCAAGGATAGCCACAGGATGGCAGAACACGCACAAAAGATCGGAGCCTATGGCATTGGCGCCATGGCCTCGCCCTTTCCAAAAGCCGGCAGGGTGGAGGAGTTGGTGAAATACTGCGAGGAGATAGCCTGCGGGGCACCGGCGCTGCCCTTCTATTTTTACCATATTCCGGCACTGAACGGGGTCTTTCTGCCCATGT
>CAYVJA010000090.1:0-7689 GCA_964451605.1 uncultured Bacteroidales bacterium
CTAATGCTCTAGTGCTCTAATGCTCTAATGCTCTAATGCTCTAATGCTCTAGTGCTCTAATGCTGCGCTGCGCGCTCATCTTCAAATTATCTAATTATTATGGGTATGTCAGTGGAGGGGAGGTCGGGGGTGTTGGCGGTGAGGGTGGCGGTGCCGGGGGTGCCGAGGGGGCGGATGATGATGAGGGCGGTTCCTTTATAGGTGTGGCATTGGGCGGTGGAAGTTTTGGATGAGGTGGAGGTTTGGGATGGAGTGAAGCTTTGCATTTGGCGGGGGTTGGCGTTGCCAACGGCCTGTATTACGGCGGGGCCGTCGAGTTGAAGGGTGATGAGGCGATCGGAGATGGTGACGGGCTGCCCAAGCGAGTCGGTGAGTTGAAGGGTTACGAAGCTTAGGTCGCCATTTTGGGAGGTGATGCGATTGCGATCGGGGGTGAGCGTGAGCGAGGCCGGGGCACCGGGGGTGGTAAGGGTGAGGGTGTCGGCATCGGTACCTGTTTCGGTTAGGGCAATGACGCGAAGCCGTCCGGGCTGGTACGGGAGGGTCAGGGTTGCCTTGTTCGGGGTTTCGACGCCCACCTCGGCCGAGGCGGTCTGTTTGTCGTTCAGTTCAAGTCTTACGGCAGGATACGACGTATAGAGGTTAATAGTAAGGGGGCGGCCTTCGTAACCGGGCCATTCCCAGACGGGCTGCTCGTTAGGCCATCCCCAGGGGCTCACCTTTTCGGATTGGCCGTCGGTGGGGGCCTGAACCATGGCAACAAGGGCACTTCTGCCCCAGACCAGGTCACGATAATAAGCCTGGGGTTTTTTCTGCCCAATCAGGTCGAGATCGCCACACCAGCTGTTGAACCAGGGCCACGGCTTCAGACCATGGCCGGCATCGCGGCCGGTATCGGCGTGGGCTATGCCCGCTTCGCCCAGATAGTCGATGGCAGTCCAGACAAAATCGCCGATTACATAGGGAAAACGCTCTACCAAAGCCCAGTTTTCGGCAGCCTCGCGCGGAAACGATTCGGTACCCATAATGATTCGCCCGGGATACGCGTCGTGATCGGCCCGATAACGACGCCATTGGTAGTTATACCCCTGTACATCGAGCAGCTTAAAGGCGGGGGCCGTAGCCTCCCACGAAAGTCCGGGACGATCCCAAAAATCACAGATGCCCTGGGTTACCGGACGGGTAAAATCGTAGGTACGAAGCTCCCTGATCAACATCTCTGCCACTTTCAGCCCCTCTTCGTCGGCCCGTTCAGGGATTTCATTGCCGATGCTCCACATGATCACCGAAGGGTGGTTTCGGTCGCGCAATACCATCGAGGCCAGGTCTCGACGCGCGAAGGTTTCGAAAAAGAGGTGGTAGTCACTGCTCCTTTTGGCTTCGCGCCACATATCGAAGGCCTCGTCAATAACCAGCATACCCAGGCGGTCGGCCGCATCGAGCAGGGCAGTAGAGGGAGGATTGTGCGCAGTGCGGACGGCATTATAGCCTTGCGCCTTGAGTAGCTCCAACTTACGGTATTCGGCTCTGTCGAAGGCTGCCGAACCCAGAATGCCATTGTCGTGATGAATACAGCCCCCTTTAAGCAAAATGGGCTTGCCATTCAGAGCAAAGCCTGTTTCGGGGCTGAGACCCAGCCAACGGACACCAAAAGTCTGGGTGGTCTGGTCAATGATACGGCCTTCCCGTTTCAAGGTAAGCCGGGCAGTGTAGAGACAGGGCGAACCGGGCTCCCACAGCTGAGGATTTTGGAGCGTAAAACGCAACTTCGACTCGCTTTGCGCAAAGCGCTCGTACCTGACCGAATCGGAGAGTACGGAAACCCGGCGTCCGCCGGCATCGAGAAGTTCGACGGTTAACACAGCCACACCCTCTTCTTGTAACCGACACTTCAACAAACTGTTCACCTGAACCATCGCCTTCTCGGCCGAAACCTGAGGCGTGGTGATATCCACTCCCCATAAGGGAATGTGAAGAGGGGGCAGGCGCAACAGATGTACATGCCGATAGATACCCGATCCGGAATACCAACGGCTGTTCTTCCCCCAATTCTTCACCTGAACGGCCACTACATTCTCCTGTCCGGGAGGCAGAAGAGCCTCTGTAATATCAACCTGCAGTGGGGCATAGCCACTGGGATGCACCGCCAACCTGCGGCCATTCACCCAGATATCAGAAAACATATAGATTCCGTCGAAGAGAAGCGAAATCTCATTCGCTGTATCGGAGGGCTGAAGGGTAAAATGTTTTCTATACCAACCGGTTCCGCCAAAGGTATGGCCCGTATCGGCCCCACCCTGACTCCATGCGGTAAAAGGACCCACAGCCGCTGTCGGAGGCAACGTGGGTTCTGTATATCCGCCACTGCCCGAAAGGGAATAAACCCTCACTGCCACTTGATTTACCGACCTGCACAGCGAGTCGGGAATGGTGTAACAACGAGGCTCAAGAGGAGCCGCATAAGGCTTTTGAAACCGCGCGGGCATCAATCCGGTACTACCTGCCAGTGTACCGTTCCAATAGAGCTGATCGGCATCGGAAAAGCGGCCCAAAACCAGTTGTATGCCGCTGTGTACCAGCGAATCGGGCAGATTGACTGTGGTTCGATACCAACCGTAGGTACCTCCCTCCTGCCCCTCATTACGACTGCTCCAGATATGGGGTAACCCAATCGGTTCCCAGCCGGAATCATCGAAAGAGGGTAAACTCCATTGCGAAGAGTCGCCTCCGGCAAACCGCCATCCTCCACTATCGGGGGTTACTACCGGAAGTTGCGAATCAAGCCCGAAATCTTCGATGCTCCAGTCGTGCGGCAGTGTGACTTTGCGCCAACCCGAATCGGGATAGTCCGGTAACTGGGCACCGGGGGGGTTACTCCGGATAAAACGCCACTCCTCGTCGAAAAGGGCTTGACGCGCACTATTTACAGGAGCCACAAAACCCTCCGGGGCCTTTTGGCCGACACAACCGGAAAGGAGAAAACAGAATACTAAAAAGAGAAGAGGAAACAGGCTGTTTCGGGAGTACATAAACGGGAAAATAGAGGGTTTTAGGGAATGTTGTAAGAACGGTAATCGGCACGGGTTACGTTCAACGAAACCGGAAGCCAGACCCGATAGCGGGAGTGGTTGTCCCAGGTGTTCCCGGCCGATGCAAAGTCGCAGAAATGGACAGGACGTGGCGCGCCAAACTCCCGTTCAAGATTGGTTCCCAGCACCAATTTTGTGGTAAATCCCAACCAGATACCGGCAGGAAGCCCCTCTTTTACCGGGACCAGCTCAATAGGCGCAATGCCGGGCGCACCCACCGATTCATCGATCGGGCCATCGTCGAATCGGGCATCGCGGGCCAGCAAAACCGGACCTCTTTCGAAGGCCACATAACGGCCGTTCTGCAGGGTACGGGGCTCCATATCGAACTCCAGCACCACCTTATCGCCCTGGTTCCAAGTTCTGGAAAGGGCAAGGTAACTGCCGGGCGTAACTGCCCCAATCTCCTCACCATTTAGTGTCACCGAGGTGCGACGGCTCCACGCGGGAATCCTGCACTTTAGAACGTATGCACGGCTCTTCGATGCCCTTACCGACAACTCTACCCGACCGGTGGCCGGATAATCGGTTTTCTGCTCAATAGCAAAACTATTCTTCTCGCCGGGGCCGGAAACCACCGACACAGAGGGAGCATAAAGATTCACACAGAGGGTATCGGCCGATTGTGTCAGGAGCGTCTCGGGAATCGTAGCAAAGCCGCGGGGTCCGTTGGCAATACAACAGTTGGTATGCACACCGCACTGATCTTCGCCGGCACCCCGTGTCCCACTCAGGGGAGAGTATTTGGTAAAAAGGGCCGTACCGGGATGCATAGAACCCAAAAAGGCGTTGTAGAGGGTTCGTTCCAGCCAATCGGCATAGAGCGGTTTCCCGGTGGCGAGCAGCAGCGACTGGCAAAGGCGCATCCAAGTGGTGGTAACACAGGTTTCCATCATGTGGTAGGTGGGCTCGGCCTGCAACGGAATGCCGTGATACCAGCATTCGAAGGCCGATCCGGAACCGGCCGCATTGATTTCGGTTTGGGCAATATCATTGGCTACAGCCTCAACCACTGCCAAATACGTTGCATTCCCGGTTACTTTCCAAAGTTCGAGCAGCCCCTGATAACACGACATCATCTCGTAGGCCTTCATTCCGTTTTCTACCGAAAACCACGACTTAGGATGGGGAAATCTGTCGGCCACATGCACACCGGCAAGTGCTTTTGCAATCAGACCCGGCCCTTCGGCCGTTTCCCAGCTGGTTACAATATAGTTGGCAAAGTCGAGATAGCGTTTGTCGAGCGTCTCCCGATAGAGCCAGACAATGGGCTCCAATACCGACGAAGCGGCCATACCCCGGTAGTTACCCACCGAAATAATCGACTTCTTGCCGGGTTCGGACCCCACTTCGCTCATCAGGTGATTGGCCAGACGAATCGCAGAAGCCAGCAGCTCTTTCCGACGGCTTTTATCCGACTCCTGGCGGTACTGCAACAAGATGCCCGACAAAGTATATTTCCGTCCCCAGACATCCCACTGTTCCAGATGCTTATCGGGGGCATAGTTTCCAATATACCCATCGGCGCTCTGGGTGGCCACCACCGTCTGCGTCGACGATTGCATCATGGCGCCCAGTTCGGGATTGGCGGTAAGCGCATAAAGAGGGGCGGCACCTAACATCCATTTGCCCCAAAACTCTGTTTGCCAGCGGTTCGACTCGGTCCGAACCTTATAAATATCGGTGATTTCGTTTATATCCTGCCCTATTACCCGCTTTTTCAAACAGATATCGAGCATTTCGCCCAAATGGCCCGAAAGGGTAATCTGCGAAAGAGGAAGGCTCTGCTGCAACTCTCTTTGCACCGACTCCGGCTGACGGGGGGCGGCAAGGAGAAAAACGGGACAAACAAACAGTAAGCAGGCCCCGGCAAGAGTACGAAAAAGTGATTTGTGCATAGTAGAAAGTTTAAACTGTACACAAATATACAAAATCGCACCGACCTCTTAGCGCAGGCTCACTATTTGCGGACCAAACGAATGTAATAGACCGAACCGGCAGATTGCCCCTGGGTTGCCTGAAATTTTACCCTGATGTGGGTTTTGTTGCGAACCATTTCATCGGGGATGGGATAGGTGACATAGACAAACTTTGCCTCTGACGGAGGTTCGGCAACAGATTCTATCGGCAATTTTTGGTCGTCGATATAGAGCTCGAACGATCGATTGCCCGCATCGCCACCCCAATAACGAACCATCAGACTTAAACCGGTTTCAGAACCGGTAGCCATCTTATAGCTAAAAAAACCACCGCCACGGGCATTCCGGAAGAACTGGTCAAGAAAGTTACCGGTAGAAGAGCGCTCACTCTGCATGGCATGGTCAACCTCGGGCTGCTGCTCTCCCGGAGCCACGAAGTCGATGGTCCGGCTGTCGAGAGCCAGCCGCTCTTTCTCCAGCGCAGCCAGTTCGTCGAGATGACTCTTATACTTCTCTTCCGAGAAGGTCATCCAATACATCATATAGCGTGCATCGTGGATAGCAAAGAAGGGTACCAGCTCCAATTTTTCGGGATACTTTACCTGCAGGGCCGAAATGGAAAAGGTTAAGGGTTTGCCCGGAACGGGTTCCAGTTTCTCGCCAAGGGTACGTAGATCGTTGGCTATGATAACCGGTGCCTTATCGACAGGGAGCTTCTCTCCGGAGGCAATGTGTCCCCAGCGACTGTCATCGGCCACTAATCCCCGCAAACCGGAGGTGCCGGTTTTGGCCCCCAGGAGGATGGGACCGTGGAAAAATGCCACATAGTGAGGCACATTGGGTAAGGACTCAACGCGATTCTCCATAGGCATCTGGATCTCCACCTTATCGCCCGTTTTCCAATTGGCTGCAATAGGGATATACGAAGAGGGTTTGGCCTGATACGATACAGGTTTCCCATTCACCGTAACTTTAAACGCTCCCTCTTTCACCCACTGCGGATAACGAACCATTAACACAAAGCGGCCCGAACCTTTCGTGACAACCAACCGGGTAACATCGCTGTACGGGAAGGTGGTCTCCTGCCTGAGGGTGATGCCTTTGTCCTTCCAGTTCAGCTCGGAGGCAACAAACAGGTTCAGATAGAGCGAATCTTGCCGATGGGTGTAGATAAACTGGTTGTACTTTGCATGGTTCTCCATACCGCTTCCTACGCAACACCACATTCCCTGATTGGGAGCCGAATAGACACGGTAGTGGCGGGGACGCGCCGGCGTAAAATAGACATATCCGCCATGTTCGGGATGTTGTGTAGAGAGAATGTGGTTGAACATAGCCTTTTCATAAAATGCCGTATACCGTTCGGAAGGATCGCTTCGGAACAGGCCTTCGGTAAGTTTCAGTATGTTATAGGTATTGCAGGTTTCCGGCCCCTCCACATCGGTCACATAATCGGAACAGGCAGCCGCGCTGGGGAAAAACTCTCTACGACTGTTCCCTCCGATTGCAATGGAGCGGTTTTGCGAAACCGTCTCCCAGAAAAAGCGTCCGGCCTCTACATACTTCTTATCCTTCGTAATCTCTGCAATACGCTGAAAACCGACAGCTTTTGGAACCTGCGTGTTGGCATGCACGTTATCGAGATTATCGGTGTGATTGGCCATGGCATCGAGAATTGTATTGTGCGAAAACCGTTTGGCCGCTACCAGATACTTTTCATTCCCCGAAATCTTCCAGGCATCGGCAAGGGTCTCGTTCATCCCGCCGTGTTCGGTTGCCAGCATCGCCTGCATCTGTTCGTCCGATAGAGCCGATGTAATATCGATAGCCCAGTCGCACAATTTCAGGAACAATGCCTTTGCCTCTTCATTTCCGGTATAGGCCCAGGCATCGCGTAATCCGGCATAAAGCTTATGTACATTATACCAAGGTACCCAGGAGGCGCGATAGGCTCCGAAATCGCCTTTTTTCAGGTCGGACCACACCTTTTTGCTATTAGGCACTCCCCCGATATAACCCTTACCCCAATCGGGATAGGCGATTGTACTGGCCTCCTGACACCGTTTTAACTCGGCAATCATATACTCCATCCTTCGCAGGCACTCCTTATTGCCTGTCGAAGCGTAGTTCATAGCCATAGCCGTAAGATAGTGCCCCCCGACGTGCCCGTCGAGGCCGGCCCAGTTGGGATAAAGCGGTGCCTTAATCTCCAGGCCCGCCTCCTTCAGGAAGGGAGCCAGAAGACGATCGACATCGTATGCCAAAAGCGTTTGAATATTCAGGTCGCGAGCGTGTTTAAACGGGCCGTCGAGCAACTGCACATCCTGCATCGGAAAAGCATTTTCATACAACTTTTCCTGCGCTTCGGCCGGTTGCATCATAACCAGACCACCAAACAAAACTGCCCATAATCGCACACCCCATTTCATCATACACCTTACATCACAATTCTTCGGCATAAACATCCTCTTTATCTTCATCATTAACAATATATTACATTAAATTAGTGCTCTAGTGCTCTAGTGCTTGGGCGCGCATTAACCATTCACCACTAACCATTAAAAATTAGCGCGCCAGCGCAGCATTAAAGCATTAAAGCATTAAAGCATTAAAGCATTAAAGCATTAAAGCATTAGAGCATTAGAGCATTAGAGCATTAGAGCATTAGAGCATTAGAGCAT
>CAYVJA010000091.1:0-869 GCA_964451605.1 uncultured Bacteroidales bacterium
AGTGTGGCTTTAGAAGAGGGTGTCTTTTCGCTCAACAGTAGCAATGGCACGGAAGCAGGCGTCGAAACAGCCGTAATTCCCCTGTTCGCTTCGGTTGCGGATGTGATTGCCATTACCTACCAACGGAACAATTTTATCAATACCGATCCGGTTAGCGGAAGCCGTGCCACCCCGATTGAGTGGACCATTGATGTTCGCTTTACCGAACCTGTTGCCAAGGCCGACCTGACCCTTAACAGAGGATTGAACTTTTTTATGGTTACAAATGGTACTCGCGAGAAAGAGGTCCATCTGTTTGGTTTCGAGCCTACCTCCAAGGCCAATACTTCCCTGTTTGGCAGCGGCGATGATAATTCGATTAATGGCGCTCCCTACTCTACCGAATATGGATACCCGTGGGGGCTGGTCATTCCCGGAAACTTCCGTTATCCGATAGAAATGACACCGTTGAATCAGGCTTTTCTGAATTTCGACAACTGGATCAGTTCAGGGAAAACCTTAAATGCCGATTGGTATATTCCTTCTGGAGGCAATGTAGATCTGGAAAAACTCTATCCTGTAGCACCCTGATAGTGCAATCTTCAGAATTATTTGCTATCTTCACTTCTAACTGGTTTCGCAATGTGATAACGCTGATGAATAGAGTTTTGTGGAGATTGACGGTTCTGTTGGGAATCTTTCTGCTCAATCCTGTTCAGCCTGAGGCTTTTGGCCAGGCTGAACAGGATTCGCTTTTGCTTGTACCTGACTCGTTGGGACGGACAGTTCCCTACCTGAGTCAATTCGATGAGACCAGTCTGCTGGAGGTGACGATACCCCCTCTTGAGGTACTTACGGAATCTGCATTACGAAATTCGCCCAACAGAGCG
>CAYVJA010000091.1:1002-1372 GCA_964451605.1 uncultured Bacteroidales bacterium
CTGGATTGGTTGCGTTACTTCGGAGCCACAGCTAATTACGGGCTTTCAAACGCCACCAATCTTTCCACGACTCCCGATATTTTTGCTCCACAAGGGCAAATGTACCAGACCTCACAGTCTAATTATTACAGTGTGGGAGCTTCTATTACACTGCCACTGTTTACGATTATTGACTGGAAAAACAAAGTCAGGATACGAAAAATGGCTATAGAACAAGCCGAGGAGACTGTAGCCCAGTTTGAGCAGGACTTAAAACGCGAAATTCTTGCTTTTTACAATGATGCCATCCTTGCCTTGGCACTCTTGAAAGGGAAGGCTCAGGCTGTTGAATTGGCAGAAGCAAATATGATGTCGATTGAGCATGATTTTG
>CAYVJA010000091.1:1382-1903 GCA_964451605.1 uncultured Bacteroidales bacterium
ACCCTAGCCAAGCAGAATCAGATGCGATTCATGGACGAATTTGAGAACACTAAAGCAAAACTCCGTGCCTCATTAATGACGCTCGAACTACTTTGCGGAATGAAAATGTACGATTCCGGCCGATAATATGGAACTACTGCGCTATGCTCTCCGGTTTCTCTTCCGGCATCTATTGTGGCTAACTCTTGGTCCGTTGGTCATTGGAATCACGGTGCTTTATATGAGCAGCGGGTGGATCGGACCCTACGAGGTGAATACCACTGTTTATACCGGGGTAACCTCAAATTCGTCCACAGGCGATGGAGGCTCAATTAATACCACCGTCGCCAACACCAATCTAGAGAATCTAATCACCATTATCCGCTCAAGGGCTACGCTCGAGAGAGTCTCCATGCGCCTTTTCGCGCAAAGCCTCATACAGGGTGACCGAGAAAAGGACAATACTTACATTTCGGCAGCTTCGTTCCGGGAACTTGAGATCATTGTGCCTGATCGCATCAAAGGGCTGATCGACAAAACCT
>CAYVJA010000091.1:1913-2950 GCA_964451605.1 uncultured Bacteroidales bacterium
CACTAGATAAGAGTGTCGAAAATCTCTTCGCAAATCTGAAATCTGAACGACAAAATTTTCTTTACGGCATTCTCAACTGGTATCATCCTCATTATAGCATTAACGCTCTTAACAAGATCAATGTGAAGCGGATTCCCGGCAGCGACATGGTAGAAATCACCTATACCTGTGATGACCCCGCTATCGCCTTTCGAACTTTGGAGATACTAAACAAAGAGTTCATTGCCACTTTCTCGGAGCTTCGCTACAAGGATTCGAACGAAATTATCCGTTTCTTTGAACGGGAGGTGGCAGCTGCAAAGGCCATTCTCAACAATTACGAAGACTCTTTGCTCGCATACCGAATGGAACGGCGCATTGTGAATTATGAGGAACAGACTGAAGCGCTGATGGAACTCGACACTGAACACTACTTGGTGCTAAAACGACAACTTGTTGATTTTGCATCAGCTCAATCTGCCCTACTAGTATTGGAAGCCCAATTACAGGGACGCGAAGATTTGTTTGTTCAAAACACCAATTTCATGTCGCTTATGAAGGACATCTCAGCGCTATCAGCTGCAACGATAAGAGCTGAGGCCCTGATGCCAGACACTCTGAAGGCAACCGATCCCAAATTACAGTATTACAAACAACGGATGGGAGAATTGACCGCCGAGCTAAAAAAGACCTCGCTGGCCATCCAAAAGACTCAAGGAACCAAAGAAGGGCTACCGGTTGAAAGTGTACTAATTGACTGGCTTGATGAGAAGGTTGCCTATGAAAAAGCAAAAGCAGCGATAGAAGTGATGACCAAGGAGCAGGATCAACTCGATTTCTCCCATCGGGGCCAGCCTAAAGCGAAAAGACCGAGAGATCAATGTGGCCGAGCAGAGTTACCTGCAGTTAACCCAAGCGCTAATCTCGGCCCGACTTCGGCTAAAAAACCTTCAGATGAGCCTTGGAAATGTCTCGGTGGTAACGCCTCCTGTGTACCCTCTTGATTCATTACCCACCAAACGCAGAATCTTGGCTCTTGCCACCATGTTTGCCGCCTT
>CAYVJA010000091.1:3041-5460 GCA_964451605.1 uncultured Bacteroidales bacterium
GTGTTTCGCCCCAGCCGATTGCTAGGAGAGCCTGTGAATGGTACTATTCCGCTCGTTAACTTCTCGGCCGAAGCGGATGCTGCAACCACAGAGTCCGAGCGCGACGCCCTCCGGGCCTCATCGGCGCACCTTGCCAGTTTGCTGGTTCAGAAGATGAATCCCAATCAACCCGGCTGGATAGTGGTAGGGAGTCATCACCCGGGCGACGGGAAAAGCCTGCTGTGCCGGATTCTTGAGGAGCGTTTTTTGGAATTGGGATTTTCCACGCGCTGGATCAGACCTGAGATAGACTATCCCTTTAACACCAAAGCCTACTTTTCAGCCGATTCGCCCCAATCGCTGATGGGTCTTCCTTCCGAAAGAGGAGGCGAAGATCGCCTTGATCTTTACATTGTGGAGTTACCACCGAGTGCGCATGCAACATTTCCCCAAAAACTGCTGGCTGGCGCCATATCGAACCTGCTGGTCTGTGATGCAGGAAAAGGATGGCACTTTGCAGAACATGAAGCGTTGCAGAGTTTCAAAGCCTTAAGTTGCAACAATATCATGATTGTCTTGAACCGATCCTCACTTGATGATATGGAGTTGTTCACCAGTCTTCTACCCCCAAAAACCTGGTTTAGAAAACTTCGGTTCCGGATTATGAATCTGGAACTAACATCCCGCTGGCAGGGATAATCAAATCGCGGGCTATGCTGACTCGTATCAAATCGTTGGGGTGATCGATTCCATTTGGCACCGTTTGGGTCCATCTGTTACTGGCTGTACTTTTGTATATTCTGGGCAGAGTGGCCCTTCAGTTTGGGCTGTTGTTTGTAGGAGCTTTCGCTGTGGTTCTTCCGGGTCTGCTCTTTGTATACACAATATATGAGCGCCCCAGCCTTGCCCCTTTTATAATTTTTATTGCCGGATACTTAAACATGGGCATCGGCAGATATTTTTCTGCGCCCATGGGTTTAGTAATTGACGGGTTATTGGGACTCTCCTGGCTTATTCTGCTGCTCAAGGGTGCTACCGGAAAGGTGGCGTGGAGATGAACAAATTGGCTGGCGGTCATCTGGATGGGATATCTTATCTTGCAACTATTCAATCCAGAGGTGCCGGGTGGCGAATCCTGGATTTTTAGTGCCAGAGGTATGGGAGGATACTTTCTATTGGCAGCTCCCCTCACCGTGCTTGTTTTTTACCGCTTCCAAGATTGGAACCGATTAATGAATGTCTGGGCCGTACTTACCCTTCTGGCTTTTGGAAGGGCATTAATTCAAAAACATATTGGACTTGATCCCTGGGAGATTCAATGGTTGAACGAGGGAAATGCCCGAACCCATTTACTAGCGACAGGAATGCGCTATTTCTCCTTTTTTACCGATGCCGGTCAATTTGGAGCAACCATGGCACAGAGTGGTATTGTCTTTTTGATTATGTCCTTTCATGAAAAGTCTTTTGCCCGGAAACTCTTTTTTCTAGTGGTTTCGTTTTCAGGATTTTGGGCCATGGGGATGTCGGGCACTCGGGGAGCCATTGCAGTACCAGCAGTTGGATTAATGGTATATGTGGCACTTTGCAAAGATCTCCGCTATATCATAGTAGGATTTCTCCTTCTGATCTGCGCCTTTATCTTTTTCCGTCACACCTATATCGGTCAGGGGATCTATGAGATTCGAAGAATGCGATCGGCCTTTACCCCGAAAGAAGACGCATCGCTAAATGTCCGGCTTGAAAATCAAAAGAAATTTAAGACCTACCTAGCCGATAAACCTTTTGGTGCTGGCTTAGGCACCTCCAGTGCCAACGGAATCCGTTTCTATCCCAACTCCTTTCTGGCCTCGATTGCCACGGACTCCTGGTATGTGCAGATTTGGTCGAAAACGGAATTGTAGGTCTTTCGCTTTATTTGGGAATGATGTTCATCTTGCTTGCAAACGGAGCCTATATCTCTCTCTTTAAAATCCGGCACCGAAAGGTAAATCAGATGTTGCGGGCGCTTCTTGCCGGAGCGGCCGGAGTCCTCGTGGCCTCTTATGCCAATGCTGTGATCGGACAATTTCCCTCGAGCGTAATCTTTGCCATTAGCATGGCGTTTCCCTATGTAGCCCAAGAGATCGACAGCGAATTAATGAACCAACAACCACCAAAGAAATGACAGCGACAGTATCAATCATTTCGGTGAATTACAATGGTTTGTCTGTCACCTGTCAGATGATTGATTCGCTATATCAATATATTCACACCCCTTTCGAATGCATCGTGGTTGACAATGGCTCTAAAACCAATGAGGCGGCCTCCATCCGGGAACGCTACCCGCAGGTGATCGCCCTTCGGAGTGAACAAAATCTGGGTTTTGCAGGAGCAAACAATTTGGGAATGGCACAGGCCTCCGGCAACTACTTCCTGTTTCTGAACAACGACACCACTATCG
>CAYVJA010000091.1:5470-6837 GCA_964451605.1 uncultured Bacteroidales bacterium
AAGAGGATATTCTTCCTCCCCTGTTGAACCGTTTTGTCCAATCGGAACGGATTGGCGCCGTAGGACCCAAAATCCGGTTCGAAGGTGGAGATCGGCCTATACAGTTTGCCGGGTATACCCCCATGAGTCGTATCTCTCTTCGAAATTGGCTGATTGGGTGCGATGAACCAGATAAGGGACAATACAATACCGCTAAACAGACGCCGGCCATTTTAGGAGCAGCCTTGATGGTTTCGAGAGAGGTAACCCGGAAAGCGGGTCTTATTCCCGAAAGCTACTTCCTTTACTACGAAGAACTCGATTGGTGCGAACGGATTAAAGAGACAGGGTATGAACTCTGGTACGAACCCGGCACAACCGTTTTCCATAAAGGGAGCGTTACTGCGGGCGGAAAGGAGAGCCCGATAAGGGTCTATTACCAAACCCGAAACCGGCTCATCTTTGCGAAAAGAAACCGAAAGATTCCCGAGCGATGGTTCTCGTACGGTTTCCAATTGGGTCTGTCGCTTCCGAAGGAGATACTCCGGAACCTGATGCATGGAAAGTTTGGACTGATACCCTATCGAATCAAGGGAGTGGTAGACTTTATACTCTGTCGCGACACCTTTCTGAATAAATCGTAACCACCATGAGCCTTATCGCCATACTCGACGGAATTCTTTTTGGGCTCAGTGCCCTCTATGCGTTCTATTTACTTTTGCCCTTGCAGCCAAAACCTGGAGAGCAAAGAGAAGAGACGGTAATCCCGATGACAACAGGACACAATGCCGTTCGATTGTAGTTCTGATTCCTGCCTATGCCGAGGATAAAGTCATTCTGGAAAGTGTCGGCAGTTTTCTTGCCCAGGATTATCCCAAGGAACGATTCGAAATCTGTGTAATCTCAGACCATATGGAAGAGACCACCGATCATGCACTTGAAGCACTTCCTATCCGGCTGATCCGAGCCCGGTTTCCCGATGGGAGTACAAAAGTCAAGGCGCTGAATCTGGCATTCTCGCAATTGACCTCCTTCGACATTGCTGTGATTATGGATGCCGATAACACCATTGAGCCGGGTTTCCTAAGCGAGATCAACCTCGCCTTTGCAAAAGGTTCAAAGATTGTGCAGGCACACCGTCAGGCAAAGAGCACCGAAACCCCCTTTCAGGTACTGGACGCACTGAGTGAGGAGATTAATAACTCTATTTTCCGGCTGGGTCATGCTCAAGTTGGCCTGTCGGCCGCATTGATCGGATCTGGGATGGCATTCGAATTCGAAAGCCTGAAAAAGACGCTCAGTGGTTTTAATAGCGTAGGAGGATTCGACAAAGAGCTGGAGCACACCTATTTGCGAATGGGATACCGTTTCGATTATCTTCAGCAAAC
>CAYVJA010000091.1:6847-7233 GCA_964451605.1 uncultured Bacteroidales bacterium
GTACGACGAGAAGGTTAAAAAGTCGGGTGCCTTTGCCACACAACGAAAACGGTGGCTGTCGGCGCAGTTTGTTTTTCTCAGACGATTTGGGCCGGAGATCCCTTGGGCACTTCGGAAAGGTAAATTCGATTTTCTCGACAAGATTTTGCAAACAGCCATGCCCCCCAGGATTCTTTTTGTGGGAGGAACCTTTGCGATGGTTCTTTTCACGCTGCTCTTTTTCCCGACCTTCTGGTATAAATGGCTTCTGCTTTGGCTCACTGTATCGTTTACCCTGGCTATCGCCATTCCCAAGCAGCTGTGGAACCGAAAACTAATCTCTGCCGCCCTCTATGCAGGACAAGCTTTTGTGCTTATGTTCTTGACCCTGTTTTGCATTAAAGGAG
>CAYVJA010000091.1:7243-7492 GCA_964451605.1 uncultured Bacteroidales bacterium
GACATGGCGAATAATCAAAGTGAGTTGTACATTTCGAGCAGATCGGAAGCCGATTTTTGCCACGAAAAGGCCTTTACCCGTTCACGTCCGTACGCACTCTGCATCTCGCGCAACTGATCATCTTTTTCAAGCCGCAAAAGCCAATCCGCAATCTGTTCAGGCACAAAAGGATCGGTTAATAATCCCTGTGCACCAGCCACCTCTGGCATTGAGGAGATTACGGAGGTAAGTACCGGAGTACCACAAGCC
>CAYVJA010000092.1:0-7353 GCA_964451605.1 uncultured Bacteroidales bacterium
GGCTTCGGGTGGGCCGGCTTGCTGCCGATATACTGGAGGGTCAGAAACCCTCTTCGATACCCGTCGACAATGTTGTGCCCGAGAAGCTTATTATGAACCGGGCAGCGCTGCAGGCTGCCGGAGCCGACTGGCAACTTACCGGGGCACTGACAGAGAGGGCAGATTCACTGTTATAATCTCTGTTCCTAAACTGGCGCAGGCCGGATTACGAGTTGTAACAGAGCGCGTCGTTCAGGGCAACAATGGCATCACTGTAGTTGTCGCGGTCGATAATGAACTGCATGTTGATCTGTCGGAGCGATTGACTGATAGCCAGAACGTTGATCCCTTTTTTTGCCAGAGCTGTCGATGCTGTCGACAACATACCCGGTTTGGCAATATTGGTGCCCATGGCGCATACCATAGCCACCGGCCGTGCTGTCACCTCCTCATAATGGTCGTCGAGCTCTTCGATCAATGCCGATACCCGCTTATTGTCCCACACAATGGTGGTGATACAGTTGGCATTGGTCGATTTCATAATGTAGCTTACTTCATGCTTGGCAAAGGTTTGCATGATGCCCATATCGAAACCCACCTCACCCACCATGAGCGGATCGTGAATCTCGATGGCCACCACCTTATCGGTACCCGAAACCACCTCTACCCGTGATTCACGGCTCACATAATCTTTACTGATCAGTGTTCCGCTGTGTTCGGGCTCGAAAGTGTTTTTGATGCGGATGTTGATCCCGGCAATCTCGAGCGGTTTTGAGGCCTTCGGATGGATGGCCTCCATGCCGATGTCGGCAAGCTGATCGGCAATAATAAAGCTGGTTTGCCCCACGGGAACCGACTTTTCTATTCCTACAATTTTCGGGTCGGCGCTTGAGAGGTGAAACTCCTTATGGATTACCGCCTCCTGGGCTTTTACCTCAACGGCGACTTTGCTGAAAGTCACCTCCGAGTATCCCCGGTCGAAGGCACGCATAATCCCTTCTACCCCTTTGGTATAGCCGGTTGCAATGCAGAGCGTCTTTGAGAAATCGATGTTGCGGAAGGCCTTGCGAATGCGCTGATCGATGGTAAGCGATTCGGAATCGTTAAATCCGCAAAGATCTATGAAAGTGGCATGAATGCCGTTGTTGGTAAGGATATTCACCGAGTTCCAGGCAGAGTGCGCTTCTCCCAGCGAGGCCAGAATCTCGCGCGATGCCAGATAGATGTCGGCTTTGCTTACATAACCCGAAGCAATCACGTTATACATGCTCTCCAGATAGTTCTTGGCTTGTTCAATTCGTTGACGCAGAAAAGCTTCTGCAGCAACCAGATCAAGTCCGACAGATGCGAAAGTCTGGTTAATGGCTAACAACTTTTCGCACAGCTCGTTTAAAGCCACCTTATAATCTTCGTTATTCAGAAAACGGACATAGATCCCCGGTTCTCCGCTCTTTTTGTGTTCGAGCAGCCAGTTGGTCACGTTGTTATAGGCCGAAACCACAAAAATTCTATTGTAAAGCGCATCGGGTTTGCGATTCCCGATAATGATGTTTTGTAAAACATCATGAAACTGCGACATGGAAGTTCCGCCAATTTTCTCTACTGTAAGCATCTATCTCTTCTGTTTGTGTGAATCTGCGATTGCGGTGCAAAAAAATCATTTTTTTTCGGAATCCCATCCCTTTTGGCGGTATAAAATGCAAATTATCCAATCATTCGCCAGTTTACGGAGGTTCGTTTGTTTTCCAACAATTGGGTAAGCAGGCAACTGTTTTCCGGTTTTCTAAGCCCGGGGTCGTCAGCCAGAAGCTCCTCAGCAATAGTACGGGCATATTGCAGAATCGACTGATCTTTGGCCAGGTTGGCCAGGTTCAGCTCCATGGCCAGTCCGCTCTGCCGGGTTCCTTCAATATCGCCGGGTCCTCTCAATGCCATATCAACCTCTGCAATTTCGAACCCGTTACTGCTGTTTACCATGGTCTCAATCCGTTTGCGTGCATCGGACGAAAGTTGATTGGGAGTCATCAGGATGCAGAACGATTGATCCGATCCCCGCCCAACGCGACCCCGCAACTGATGCAGTTGCGAAAGCCCGAACCGCTCGGCGTTTTCAATCACCATCACAGTGGCATTGGGTACATCCACGCCCACTTCAATCACCGTAGTGGCCAGCATAATCTGGGTTTCGCGCGAGATGAACCGGCCCATCTCCCACGCCTTCTCTTCGGGTTTAAGCCGGCCGTGAACCACCCCCATTTTGTATTTGGGCGGGGGAAAAGACTCGAGCATGGTGTTAAAGCCGAGATAGAGATCTTTGTAGTCCATCTTTTCCGACTCTTCAATCAGGGGGAAGACTACATAAACCTGATGTCCGCGGGCTATCTCTTCGCGCAGAATACCGTGCATCCTGAGCCGGGCACTGTCGAACATATGGGTAGTCTGAATGGGTTTACGGCCTGCAGGAAGCTGGTCGATAACCGATACATCCAGATCGCCATATACCGTCATGGCCAGCGTGCGCGGAATGGGGGTGGCGGTCATGACCAGTACATGCGGCGGAATCTCCTCCTTGTAGTGCAGTCTGGCCCTTTGAGCCACGCCAAAACGGTGTTGTTCGTCAATTACCGCGAGGCCGAGCCGGTGAAATTGCACGGCATCTTCCAGTAAGGCATGGGTGCCCGTCAGGATGTGCAATTTGCCTTCGCGCAGCGCACTATGAATTTCGTCCCTGGCCTTTTTGGGAGTAGAACCGGTAAGCAGTGCCACCTTAACCTCTGTTCCCTTAAGAAAAGCCTGCAGAGTTTGAAAATGCTGCATGGCCAGTATCTCGGTGGGAGCCATCAGGCACGACTGATACCCGTTATCGGCGGCAATCAGCATACACATCAGCGCCACCAGCGTTTTGCCGCTTCCCACATCTCCCTGCAGCAAGCGGTTCATCTGTTTTCCGGTGGCAGTATCTTTGCGGATCTCCTTAATCACCCGTTTCTGTGCGTCGGTGAGGTTAAAGGGAAGACAATTCGAAAAGAAGTGGTGGAAATGTTTGCCTACCGTCGGGAAAACAGGCCCCGCCACCGTCTCTTTTCTGCGCTGTTTCCGGTGCAGAATGTCGAGTTGCATAAAGAGACACTCTTCCAGTTTAATCCGATACTCTGCCTGTTTCAGTGTATCGGCCGACTGCGGAAAGTGAAGGTTGAAGAGCGCTTCGTGGCGGGAGAGCAGACGAAATCGGCTGATAAGCCGTTCGGGCAGGGTTTCTGCAATTTTTGCCGGCATCTCCTGCCATAGCGAACTCTGCAAACGGCTCAACGCCCGCGTGGTGAGAAAATGGGTCTTCATCTTCTCGGTGGTCGCCGAAACATCATAAAAAAAAGCTCTTATGCCGATTTCCGATTTGGCGGTCTCCTCTATTTCGGGGTGGACAAAATGCAGCTCTCCGTTAAATACCGAAGGCTTCCCGAACAGGGTGTAGTCGACGCCCGCTCTGAACCGTTTAACCCAATAGGCAATCCCCTTAAAGAAGAGAACTTTTACAGATCCGGTGGGGTCGGAGAAGGTGAGTATCAGGCGCTCTTTTCTCCCATCGCCCGCTTTTTGCATAGCGGTAACATGCCCCCTTACCTGTACCCAGGGGCTCGATTCGGTAAGCTCGTTCAACTGGAAGAATCGTGAGCGGTCGATATACCGGAAGGGATAGTAATGGAGCAGCTCGCCGAAGGTGCCAATCTGCAATTCGTTTCGCAACAACTGTGCCCTTTTGGGGCCCACACCTGCCAGAAACTGGATATCCTGCTCCAAATAGTGCTGCATAACCACTGTTTCTCCCGATTAACGTGTAATCCAGGCCAAAATACATTTGTTTAGCCTTTCCGGTATTCGCCCGATGCAATTCGTTCGAGCCATTCCCGGTTATTGAGATACCATTGAATGGTCTTCTCAAGCCCCTCTTCGAACCGTAGCGACGGTTCCCACCCCAATTCGTGTTTCAGTTTAGTGGAGTCGATGGCATAGCGCAGATCGTGCCCGGCCCGGTCTGTTACATAGCTGATGAGGCTGAGAGAGGTTCCCTCCGGACGTTGCAGGAGGCGGTCGGTAATCCGAATCATCAGATGGATCAGATCGATATTCTTCCATTCGTTAAAGCCCCCGATGTTGTAGGTGTCGCCCGTCTTTCCCTTGTGAAAAATCAGATCTATGGCCCGGGCATGGTCCTCTACATAGAGCCAGTCGCGCACGTTCTCACCTTTTCCATAAACCGGAAGGGGCTTGTTGTTGCATATATTGTTAATAAACAACGGGATAAGCTTCTCGGGAAACTGGTTGGGGCCATAGTTGTTCGAGCAGTTCGAAATCACCACCGGGAGGCCGTATGTATTGTGGAACGCTCTGACAAAGTGGTCGGACGAAGCCTTTGACGCGGAGTAGGGCGATTTGGGGTCGTAGGGGGTCGACTCCAGGAAATAGCCTCCGTGATCGAGCGAACCATACACTTCGTCGGTAGAGACGTGATAAAAGCGGCGGTTTGCGAAGTTGCCGTTCCACGCCAGACGGGCTGCCTGAAGCAGAGAGAGGGTACCCATCACATTGGTTCGGGCAAAGCCGAAGGGATCGACAATAGATCGGTCGACATGACTTTCGGCAGCCAGATGGATAACTCCGTCTATCCGATGGGTTTCGAACAAGGTTTGTATAGCCTCGAAATTGCAGATATCCTCTTTGACAAAGAGATAGTTGGGCGCCTTCTCCAGATCGCGCAGATTGTCGGGATTTCCGGCATAGGTGAGCAGATCGAGGTTGATGATTTGGTAATCCGGATATTGGTTAACCATCCTACGCACCAGGTGCGAACCGATAAAGCCGGCACCGCCGGTGATCAGAATAGAGCGAGTTGTTGTCATTGCCACAGATTTTGTTTAGAAAAGGAGGAGAGCGGGGGCAGCCGTTTGTCTTTCTCCGACAGAAGCAGGTTGACGGAGTCGATACCCCACCGTTCCGGATTCCAGCATACCTTCACATCCGGGTCGTTCCAGGCAATACCTCCGTCGGAACTGCTGTCGTAATAGTCGGTGCACTTGTAAAGAAACTCCGTATTGTCTTCGAGGGTCAGAAAGCCGTGGGCAAAACGGGGCGGCACGAAAAGTTGCAGATGGTTCCGGCTCGACAATTCAAGGCCGAACCACTCCCCGAAAGTGGGACTTTCGGGGCGAAGGTCGACGGCCACATCGAAAACACTTCCGGCAATAACCCGGATCAATTTTCCCTGTGGGCGGGCTCTCTGGAAATGAAGCCCCCGCAATACTCCCCGGTGGCTTTTCGAATGGTTGTCCTGCACAAAGGTTTCGGTAATACCCAATTCTTCAAAATCGCGTACAGAGTAACTCTCCATAAAAAAGCCTCTGCTGTCGCCCAGCAGAGTCGGCTCTATAACCACTAACCCTTTGATTGGGCTCGGTTTGCAAAGGAATCTTCCCATAATAGACAAATGAACGCAAAGTGACCGAGTTTCGCCCGGCAGTTTAGGATTGCAGCAACTGCATAAGATAACGGCCGTATTGGTTTTTAAGCATAGGATGAGCAATTTCCCGGAGTTTCCCGGCCGAAATCCACCCCATGTTGTAGGCAATCTCCTCCAGGCAGGCAATCTTCAGCCCCTGACGTTTTTCGATCACCTCCACAAAGGCCGAAGCCTCCGATAACGACTCGTGCGTTCCGGTATCGAGCCAGGCAAAACCCCTTCCCAACAGCTGAACCTTGAGCTCGTTGTCTTCCATAAACTTTTGATTTACCGAAGTTATTTCCAGTTCTCCCCGGTTTGAAGGTTTTACGTTTCGAGCCACCTCTACCACTTTATTGGGGTAGAAGTAGAGGCCCACTACCGCATAATTCGATTTGGGTTCGGCCGGTTTTTCTTCAATGCTCACCACATTGCCATCAGCATCGAAAGCAGCAACGCCGTATCGTTCGGGATCGGATACCCAATAACCGAAAACGGTGGCTTTTGCCTGGCTCTCTGCCCGTTGCAGGGCTTCTCGCAACAGAACCGAAAAGTTCATGCCATAGAAGATATTATCGCCAAGAACCAGTGCCACCGAATCGTTCCCGATGAAATCGGCCCCAATAAGGAAAGCTTGAGCCAAACCATCGGGTGAGGGCTGTTCGGCATACGAAAACTTCACACCATAATCGGATCCGTCGCCCAACAAACGCTGAAAACCGGGAAGATCGAGCGGTGTTGAGATGATGAGAATTTCGCGAATACCGGCCAACATAAGAACCGAGATAGGATAGTATATCATCGGCTTATCGTAGATGGGCAAAATCTGTTTGGAAACCCCTTTTGTAATGGGATAGAGGCGAGTGCCGCTTCCCCCTGCCAGAACTATTCCTTTCATGGTGTGCTGGTATTTTGGTCTTCCACAAATGTAGCGATATTTCGTATTTTTTAGCTACTTTGTACCCAACTTCGTATGTCGGAAAAATTCTTTGCCATGCAGTATCTGCTCTCTCTCCCGGAAAATCTTTCGAATCAGTTTCAGCAAATTGAGAACCGACCCTCACAGGAGTGGTTTGCTTTGTCCGATCCCAAAGGAGTGGCTGTGGGCTCGGGAGGGGGAAGTTGCTGGTTGCTCTATTCACAATGGAAGTTGTCCGGGAGTACCCTCTCGTTCGAGGAGTGGCTTGCCACCGAATCGAGGGTGTTGATTCATGCGGGCGGGGAGAGCCGAAGGCTTCCCGCTTATGCGCCTTCCGGAAAGATTCTTACACCGATTCCTGTTTTTCGTTGGGCCAAAGGGCAATCGTTAAGGCAAAATCTGCTCGATCTTCAGTTGCCGCTCTATTCCAGACTCCTTGAATCGGCGAAAGGCGGGGCGAAGGTTTTAATTGCCAGTGGCGATGTCTATATTCATTCCGATAGCAGCCTGCCCGAACTGCCCGATGTAGATGTGGTCTGTATGGGTTTGTGGGCCGACCCGGAGCTCGCCTCGCGCCACGGTGTCTTCTTCTGCGACAGAAATGATCCGCAGCAACTTGCGTTTATGATGCAAAAACCTGCTCCGGCCGAAATTCGGAGCCATCGGTCCGGCTTTCTTACCATGATGGATATCGGTATCTGGATTCTGAGCCCGCGGGCGGTTGCTGCGTTAATGGCTTCGGCAGGATGGGTGTCGGAAAAGGGAGCCTTTTCCGGGGGTCTCCCCCGTTTTTATGATCTCTATGGCCAGTTTGGCCTCTCTCTGGGAAGAGAGCCTTCGCGGCCCGATGCTGCCATCACATCTCTGTCGGTAAGGATAGTACATCTTTCCGGGGGGGAGTTCTACCATTTTGGAACCACCCGCGAGATGGTCTCCTCAACACTCCAGTTGCAAAATCGGG
>CAYVJA010000093.1:0-1857 GCA_964451605.1 uncultured Bacteroidales bacterium
TGATGATTTGATGATTTGGGTGACGTAGAACTTAGCCGTTTGGAGATAACTGTCTTTGAGACAACCGGAGAAGTTTGGCGGGGCCCCATCGCTCTCAATGAGCGCTAAAAAGAGGAGCTGTTTGAGCGAAGCGAGTTCTCCTCTTTTAGCGAATGAGAGCGCGAATGGGTCGACAAACTTATTTTGTCGAAGAGGCAGTTATCTCCAAGTAGGCGCGAAGCGCAGCACTAGAGCACTAGAGCACTAGAGCATTATCTCCCCTTTCGTTGTCATCACCACCTGTTTTACCGGCAGGTTGCGGCCGGAGATTTCTACGGCTTTCATGGCCATCCCCAGCAGTCCGCGGCAGCAGGGCACCTCCATCAATAATACGGTGATGGATTGGAGGTTGCTCTGGGTTATCATGATGGCTAGTTTTTCGATGTAGCCGGCCGGATCGGTGTCGAGTTTGGGGCATGCTATCGCTAGGGCTTTGCCCTGCAAGAGCGTTTGGTATGCGGCTCCACCCGCGAATGCCGAACAGTCGGCGGCCAAAAGCAGGTGGGCGTCGCGGAAGGTTTCGGAGAGGGGGTTTATAAGCCGCAATTGTACGGGCCACTGGGCAAAGCGGCTCTGACGGGGAACGGCAGTAAGCCGGCCGGCGGAGAAGGCCGCCGGGCCGGATGCTGCGTGAAACGGTTTGGCCTGGGCGGGTGCCACTACAAAGGGCGAGGCTTCACGCTCTTCAAGGGTGATAGCCCCCACGGGGCAGTCGCCGATGCAGGCGCCCAGTCCGTCGCAATAGTCTTCGCGCACCAGTACGGCCTTCCCGTTTATGAGTTGCAAGGCCCCTTCATGACAGCCCGTGATGCACTCACCACAACCGTTACACTTATCGGCATCGATCTTTACAAGGGTTCTTCTCATGACAAAATCCACTGTTCCATATCGGCTTCAACGCTCGAGATGGTGCTTAGGTTAAACTTCTCTACCAATACGGTGGCCACGTTGGGCGAGAGGAAGGCAGGGAGTGTGGGCCCGAGGTGGATGTTCTTCACACCCAGCGAGAGCAGAGCCAACAGCACAATCACCGCCTTCTGCTCGTACCAGGCAATGTTGTAGACAATGGGCAGTTCGTTGATATCGGCCAAGCCGAAGATCTCTTTGAGCTGTAGGGCAATCAGGGCCAGCGAGTAGCTGTCGTTACATTGTCCGGCATCAAGTACGCGGGGAATTCCACCGATATCGCCAAGGGGCAGTTTGTTGTACCGGTATTTGGCGCAACCGGCGGTGAGAATCACGGTGTCGTTGGGCAGAGCCGAGGCAAAGTCGGTGTAGTAGTTGCGCGAACGCATTCTGCCGTCGCAACCGGCCATGACCACAAATTTCTTGATGGCACCACTCTTCACGGCATCGACCACCTTATCGGCCAGAGCAATTACCTGGTTGTGGGCAAACCCTCCGGTGATGGTTCCGGTTTCAATCTCGACGGGAGGCTGGCAAGCTTTGGCATGGGCAATCAGTGCCGAGAAATCTTTCTTGCCCCCTTCGGGTCTGTCGGGAATATGGCGGGCACCGGTAAGGCCGGTGGCACCGGTGGTGTAGATTCTGTCGGTATAGGTGGCCTTCGACAAGGGAGGTACAATGCAGTTGGTGGTAAAGAGAATGACCCCTCTAAATGATTCGAACTCTTCGCGCTGTTTCCACCAGGAGTTGCCATAGTTGCCCACAAAGTGGCTATACTTCTTGAAAGCGGGATAGTAGTGGGCGGGAAGCATTTCGCTGTGGGTATAGACATCCACTCCGGTTTCGTTGGTCTGTTCCAGCAGCTCTTCCAAGTCTTTCAGGTCGTGACCGGAGATCAGAATTCCAGGATTT
>CAYVJA010000093.1:1867-3157 GCA_964451605.1 uncultured Bacteroidales bacterium
AGGTCATGGCCGCTCACCAATATACCGGGGTTGTTACGCACGCCAATGTTTACCTTTGTCATCTCAGGATGGCCATACGAGGTGGTGTTGGCCTTATCGAGCATAGCCATAGTTTTTACGCCATACTCACCCGTTTTGAGGACAAGAGCCACCAATGCGTCGGCCCCGATGTCGGTGCAGGTGGTTTGCGCCAGCGCATAAATCATAAAGCTGTGGATATCGGTATCCTTATAGCCCTGCACAAAAGCATGGTGGGCATAAGCGGCCATCCCTTTCAGGCCGTAGATAACCAACTCTTTCAGAGAACGGATATCGGGATCGGTCTCCCGTAAAATACCCACCTTCTCCGAAACCTCATCGTACTCTGCAGGAATGGGTTCGCAGCGTACTTCGGGGCTATCGGCCACCGGAAGACCCAAAGCGGCAATCTGCCCGCGAAGGGTGTTTTTCAGCGCGATGGCTTTGGCAATCCTCTTTTCGATGGAAGAATCGTCGAAATTGGCATTGGTAATGGTTACAAAGAGCGCATCGAGCACAAAATGGGGAACATCACCGTTTTCGGAACCTGCCTGACGCAGTTGTTGGTCAAGAATACTCACCCCTTTGGTGAGATACATCAGCAGATCCATCAACTTTGCGGTACGAGGCTCCTTGCCGCACACGCCCTTTACGGTACAACCGGTACCTAACGCGGTTTCCTGACATTGAAAACAAAACATGCTCATAATGGTTTATTATTGGTTAACAGATATGATTCTGGCAGCAAAAGTAGAGTACCCCAGCCGCGACAATTGTAACCTACATTACAACCCTAAAAGATTCACTATTTTTGTACATAAATCAACTGCTACATTGCATCACTAATACACTCGCGCGCAGCGCAGCACCAGAGCACCAGAGCACTAGAGCACTGTTTCACCGCTACACCCGCGCGAAGCGCATTAACCATTCACCATTCACCATTAACCATTAACCATTAACCATTCGTTCATGGGCCAACAAATTGATCAATGTCCCCTCTTTAAAGGGATCCCCCCCGAAGAACTGGAGATGCTTTTACATAACAACCTCTATACCAAGACCTACGAAGAGGGAGAAAGGATTGCCTGGCAGGGCGATCGATGCCAGAGCCTAATGATTGTGGCCGAAGGACGGGTACGGGGCGAAATGAGCGATCCTACCGGACGAATGGTAACCATCGAAGACCATGAGGCACCCCAGGCCATTGCCACCGCTTTTCTTTATGCCACAGACAACCGGATGCCGGTAAACATAGAAGCCATAACGGCT
>CAYVJA010000093.1:3167-5249 GCA_964451605.1 uncultured Bacteroidales bacterium
GTTCCGGGAACGGGTGAAGGAGTTCGAGGCGGCACGGAAGACGGAAAAGGCCGAGACGCTCGAAGCGCGGATAATCACGGCTGTTGAGATGGCCTACATCCCCAGGGAGCAATTCACTGCCATGCTGCAACAGAATACCCTGTTGCTCCAGAATTTTCTGACCGCCATCTCTAACCGTTCCAAATTTCTCTCCACCAAGATTCGGCTTCTCCGGTTCGGCACCATTCAGACCAAAATGGCCGGATACCTTTGGGAGGTGGCCGCTGCCCGAAAGAGCATGACGTTCGAGATTGAACACAGCCAACAGGAGCTGGCCGACCGCTTTGGGGTGACCCGCCCAGCACTGGCTCGTACCATTGGCGAAATGGTAAAAGAGGGCATCATCGCCTCGCAACGAAACCGTTTCACCGTCATCGACCGCTCCCGACTGTACCGGTTGGCAAAGAACGAATAAATGCCTATTTTGCGCAATCGTTAGCACATCCTAACTCTTTACCTATGTTTTCAAAACTGACAACCCTGCTTTTGCTTCTCCTGCTCTGCATGCCACAAGTGGCACCTGCGCAACGAAAAATGGAAAAATTGAACCGGGGCGTGGTTGCCACGGTTCAGCCCGATGGAAAAGTGTTTGTGAGTTGGCGTCTGTTTGGCAATGATCCGGAATCGGTTGCCTTTAACCTCTATCGCGAAACTGCCGGCGGGGCTCCCGTAAAACTGAACAGCCAACCCATCGACGGCCCTACCTGGTTTCTCGACGAAAAGCCCGATATCACCCGCGATAACCGCTATTCGGTGCGTGCCGTTATCAATCAAAGGGAGCAGGCAGCCGATGCGGCCTTCCTGTTGCCGGCAAACCATGACAAAGCCTATCGTTCTATCCCGCTGAGAACCCCTGAAGGCTACTCGGCCAACGACTGCTCCGCGGCCGATCTGGATGGCGACGGAGAGTACGAACTGGTGGTTCACATGACGGGAAGAGCCATCGACAATGCCTTTAACGGGATTAGTTCCGAACCGGTGTTCCAGGCCTACAAACTCGACGGCACCTTTCTTTGGGAAATTAATCTGGGGAAAAATATCCGCGAAGGAGCCCACTATACACAATTTATGGTGTACGATCTGGATGGCGACGGAAAGGCCGAAATGGTTTGTAAAACAGCCGACGGCACCAAAGACGGAACCGGTAAAATATTGGGCAATCCGGAGGCCGATTGGCGCGAACAGGGTGAAAAAGTACTCCCAACCCGCGACAGAACCGGAAGCAGTCGCGATTCGTCGGGTCGGATGGTGGCTAAAACGGAGGGCCGAATCATGAGCGGCCCTGAATATCTCACCGTCTTTGAAGGAGCCACCGGAAAAGCACTCGCCACCGTGAACTACCTCCCGCCGTTGGGCGATGTAAATTCGTGGGGTGATACCTATGCCAACCGTTCTGAACGCTATCTGGCCTGTGTGGCCTACCTCGACGGCGTTCGTCCCAGCGTGGTGATGTGTCGCGGTTATTACGCACGCACATCGCTGGCTGCCTGGGACTTCCAAAATGGGAAACTCACCCTTCGCTGGTTGTTCGACACCCATGAAAAGGAGGCGTTGAAACCCTATATGGGGCAGGGGAATCATAATCTGACAGTAACCGATGTAGATAGCGACGGCAAGGATGAGATTGTTTACGGCGCAGCCTGTATCGACGACAATGGCAGCGGACTTTACTCCACCCGTCTGGGACACGGCGATGCGATGCATGTGAGCGATCTCGACCCGGACCGACCGGGACTGGAGGTGTTTCAGCCCCATGAATCACCCTCAACTACTGCCGGAGCGGAATTCCGCGATGCCCGTACCGGCGAACTCATCTGGGGCAAACCCTCCAGAGGCGACAATGGCCGCGGTGCTTCCTTCGATATCGATCCCCGTTTCCCGGGGAGTGAGTGCTGGTCGTCGGCCAACCGCCCTCTCTTTTCTGCCAAAGGCGACTCTATTTCGGAGAAACCCCGGAGTGCCAATTTTGCCATCTGGTGGGATGGCGACCTGTTGCGCGAACTACTGAACGGCAATGTCATAAGCAAATGGGATTGGGCAAAG
>CAYVJA010000093.1:5336-7351 GCA_964451605.1 uncultured Bacteroidales bacterium
ATCGACCCCTGCGCTGAGTGCCGATCTCTTTGGCGACTGGCGGGAGGAGCTGGTGTTGCGTTCGACCGATAACAAAGAGTTACGTATTTTTACCACAACCCTCCCCACCGAACACCGCATCTATACCCTTATGCACGACCCGCAGTACCGCCTCTCCATTGCCTGGCAAAATGTGGCCTACAACCAACCCCCTCACGTGAGTTTCTATCTGGGCCACGGAATGAAAAACCTGCCCCAACCCAACATAACCACCGATAAATAACCCCCTGACCTATGAAACAACAGCCCTTTTCAGCACGCCACTGCACTGCAGCAGCCCTCTTTGCAGTACTCTGTATTGCTCTGCTATTCGGATCCTGCAGCCGAAAAGAGAATTTTAACGCCTACCTCTTTGCCTATTTTGTAGGCAATGGCCCCGGACAGGAGGCGATTCACTTTGCCGTAAGCCCAGACGGATACAACTATCTGGCTCTGAATGGAAACAAGGCGGTCATTTCGGCCGATACCATCAGCAGCCGCGGCGGTGTGCGCGACCCCCATATTTTACGTGGCCGCGACGGCTATTTTTATATGACCGCTACCGATCTCTATGTGCCTAAAGACGGCTGGACCAACATCGGTATGGTATTTCTGAAGTCGAAAAACCTGACTGACTGGAGCTACGCCAAGGTGAATATTCCGGAGCTCTTTCCCAAGTTTGCCGATGTAACCCGGGTATGGGCTCCCCAAACCATCTACGATAAAGAGGCCGGAAAGTATATGGTCTACTTTTCGATGCTGCAGCCCGGCGGTGCCGATATCATCTACTATGCCTATGCCAATAAAGAGTTCACTTCGCTCGAAACCGAGCCCAAACAGCTCTTTTTCCATCCCGAATCGAAGTCGTGTATCGATGGCGACATTGTGTATAAGGATGGCAAGTACAACCTCTTCTTCAAGACAGAAGGGAGCGGAAACGGCATTAAGAAGGCGGTTTCGGACAAGTTGACCGAGGGATATGTGCTGATAGATAAATATCTGCAGCAGACTCGCAATGCGGTTGAGGGTTCGTGTATCTTCAAGTTAAACAACAGCGACACCTACATTTTGATGTACGATGTCTATACCCGCGGAGCCTACCAGTTTACCCAAAGTGCCGATCTCGACAGCTTTGCCGTAATCGACGAATCCATCTCGATGAATTTTCACCCCCGTCACGGCACCATTGTGCCAATTACCCAGAAGGAGCTCAACGCGCTGGTAAAACGCTGGGGATCTGTGGAAGAGCTGGGAATTACTTCTGTAGAGTCGGAGGCCGTTCGCACCCGAAATGTCGATTTTAATGCCGAAACGGGCACCCTTACTTTACCCGTGAAACCAGGCACCGATTTGTCGGCACTCAATCCGCAGTTCAAATCACTTTTCGGAGCCGAAATTACCCCGGCCGATTCGCAGGATTTTTCGGCGGGCCCGGTAACCTATCAAGTCAACTGGAAAGGGGTGGGCGAAACCACCTGGAAGGTGGTGGCCGAAGAGACCCATAATCCCACCCTCGACGGCTACTATGCCGACCCCGAAATTCTCTACTCCCAAAAGACCGGGAAATACTACCTCTACCCCACCTCCGACGGGTTCCAGGGCTGGGGCGGCACCTATTTCAAAACCTTCTCTTCGGCCGATCTGGTAAACTGGACCGACGAAGGGATAATCCTTGATCTGCCCCGCGATGTGGAATGGGGTAGACGCAACGCCTGGGCACCCACCATCCTGGAAGAGAAGGTGGGCGACAGCTATAAATACTTCTACTATTTTACTGCGGCCCAAAAGATTGGCGTAGCCGTTTCCGACAACCCCGCCGGCCCCTTCACCGACAGCGGTGCACCGCTGGTAGCCGGCAAACCCGAAGGCATCAGAGGCGGTCAGGAGATCGATCCCGATGTGTTCCGCGATCCGGTTTCGGGCAACTGTTTCCTCTATTGGGGTAACGGCTATCTTGCCGCCGTACAGCTCAACCCCGACAGAATATCATTTAACCC
>CAYVJA010000094.1:0-7270 GCA_964451605.1 uncultured Bacteroidales bacterium
GAAAACTAAATTGAGTGTTCCAAAAAACAGGCCTTTAGCAGATTTTTTGCCAACCCTTACCATTGCAGCAAAAAATCTTGCCACTGAAATGACAAATTACAATGTAGACAACAAAGACTTATACGGAGAAGGACCCATAACCAGCGAGCACATACAAAATAATAACAGCGTTCGTGAGATGCTTGGAAAACGTGGTATAAAACCTGAAGAATTACCTCCTGCAGAAGACATTAAAAAGCTGGAACGTCGTGTTGATAGCGAAGAAAAGATAATTGAGAAATCATCTAAGAGACTACCGAAGAAAGATTAACAATGCTGAACCTTGATCAGACCAGTTAGCAATACCGATACCTCTCCCTTTACCGTATTTTCAAATACCCCACAATTGCACTATCGCCTTGTAGGGCATTTGCAGGTATGGGGTTCTCCATGGTATAGACTCTTAGTTCATCGGGTGGTAATAGGGTAACAAAATCCTCATTTACGGTGGGGGTCCAGTTCACTTTGTTGGTGTTCAGTTTTAGGTGGTAGGCAAAGAAGTTGTACATGGCAGCCCGCTTGGAGTAGCCGTAGTCGTGTTTTTCGGAGGGCAGATGTACGTTCTCTATTTTGTGTTCGGCGTTGTAGGTGGCATAGACGCTTTGGATATAGGGGTATTCTACTCGGGGGGTATTGCGGGTCCAGTCGTTGCCATCGGAGATGATTAGCATGGGGCGAGGGGCGCATAGTGCGGCAATTTCGACGTTGTTGGTTTGATGTTGCGCCCTTTTGTGAATGGGCATTCCGCTTTCGCACACACAGCCGCCAAAGAAATGGGCCGAAACCTGCACGCAAGGAACGGAGGCGGTAATTCTGTCGTCAATTGCAGTAAGGATAAAGGTTTGTGTGCCGCCGCCGGAGCCACCGGTAATTCCGATTCGTTTGCGATCGACATCGGGGCGCGATAGCAGGTAGTCGAGTACCCGCTTGCTGTTATAGGTCTGAAGCAGCATGACGATAGCCATTTTATGCGCATCTACCTGATGCGAATCGCCGTATCCCACCATGTCGTATGCAAAAACAATGGCTCCCATTTTGGCAAGTACAGCACATCTGTATTGAACCTCTTCTTTAAGACGATTATCTTCAAAATGTCCGTGAGGCGAAAGTATTGCCGCATTTTTACTACTTGCTTCCACGGGTCGGTAGAGGTTTCCGGTGATGTAAAAACCGGGGAAACTTTCGATCCGGATATTTTCGACAATATATCCGTCAAGCTTTCGGGTCTTTGTGATCTGAGCATTGAAATTCCCCTCTATTTTGGGCATCTGATCCAGCTTCAGTCCTTCTATAATCCCTTGTTTGATGATGGCTGCACGTTTTTCCCACGACGCACAATCGTTCCAGGCAGAGGCAAACTCCTTCATTTTTAGGTTCGCTTCGTCTTCGGTCCAGTACGCCCCTACACACAACGGGCTCTCCTGTCCAAAAGCCGGGTTATTCACGAGCCATACCATCAACCACAAAACCCATTGTAACTTTTGTATATTTTTCATAGAGTTCATTTTAAGCGCTTTTATAGCAGTAAACAAACAGGTGTTGGTCTGTATCGGTTCCGGATGCATCGGATGCTACAAAAAGAGAAGCTATTTACTTCTCAACGATTTAACTACACGTCGTTTAAGGGGAACTGCAGAGTGGGCAATCGATTTTGCCACGGCCTCGGCCATAACGGTTGCCCCCAAACCATTGAAATGGGTATTGTCGTCTCTGCCGTTCGGATAGTTCGGATACTCGCCCGGAGCCAATTGCATAAAAAGGCGTGCCGACTCCTCTTCGCCCCATTGTACCAGTATCGCCATACTCAGGGTGTGCATGTCAACCAGCAGCGCATCGGTCTGCTTTGCAACCTGTCTGGTAATGGAGGCGTATTTGCCATGTGTATCGTAAAAATTTTCCTCCTCAAAACGGCGCCTGCACACGGGGGTCAGCAATACCGGATATCCTCCTTTTGCGCGCGTATCGTCAACAAAGCGCCGTAAGTTGGCCGCAAACTCATCGGGGGTAGTGTAACTCGCCTTCTCCTTTACCTCATCGTTGTGTCCAAACTGAATAAACACATAATCGCCCTTTCGAATGGCACTATAAACTGAGTCCCAACGATTTTCCTCGATAAATGTACGGGTGCTGCGACCATTCATGGCATAGTTCCTTACAACCACCTTTTTGTCGAAACAGGCATTAAATTTCTCGCCCCATCCGGTTTCCGGACGTGCGCCTTCTGTTTTTTGGGCACAAGTGCTGTCGCCAATCAAATGTAAAGCCACCTGTTTTTGTGCGCCACATCCTGCAAACAAGAGAAGAACAAGAATTATTGAGGCAATCTTACTCATAACTACAACTAAAATCGGGACAACAGATGAGACCACAATATACAAAAATTGAACAAGTTCGGCGAGATGCCCCGAATGTAGTTTCGTATAGCCGCAAACGTTAGCGAAAACAATAGGTGTACACATACCTGTTGTTTTGAAGAATCCATATAGGAAATCTTCCAAGGATCCCGGAGCTTTATTTCAATCATGTTGAGAATACTGAGGGACTTTATGAGATTAGGGTTCAGAGGAGAATATGAAAATGAAAAGGAAATGAGCGGCGCCTCGTAAGAAAACTTAAATAACAGCGCTCCTTATTTAAGTTATTTGGCAATTTCTTAAATAGCGGTTATCTTTGTTTAAATTCATTGCTATGGAACAATATAAGTCAGGACAGTACATAAGCCAAGGCTACTATAGGAGTTTTCAACCTACATTAATCAACAAGCAGTTGCATGTCGACAATATGGAAGTGTTGCAACTATTAAGTCAAGCCGACAGAGAATTAGGCAGGCTTGATATGTATTCTAAGTATATTCCTAATATTGAGCTCTTTATAAACATGCACGTTCTTAAAGAAGCTACGCAAAGTAGCAGGATTGAAGGAACACAAACTAATATGGAAGAGGCATTGTTAGAAAAAGAAGACATTCCTCTAGACAAAAGAGACGACTGGGAAGAAGTCCAGAATTATACAAAAGCAATGGAGTTTGCTATCAATGAACTGGAGAAACTTCCATTTTCTTCACGACTGATTCGCGAAACCCATAAAGTGCTCCTACAAGGAGTCAGGGGAGAACGAAAACAACCGGGAGCATTCAGAAATAGTCAGAATTGGATAGGTGGAGCAACCATAAACGATGCAATTTTTATCCCCCCGGTTCCTACGTCTGTACCTGAATTAATGAGTGATATTGAAAAGTTTCTTTATAACGAAGCTATATTTATCCCTGAATTGCTTAAAATTGGTCTTGTTCATTATCAGTTCGAAACTATTCACCCATTCCTTGATGGAAACGGAAGGGTTGGCCGATTGCTGATTCCTTTATATTTAGTCAGCAAAGGAATTTTAAAGAAACCTATCTTGTATCTATCCGATTTTTTTGAAAAAAACAGGAAGTTATACTACGAGAATTTGATGCTAGTAAGAGACACAAACAATCTCTCACAATGGTTTAAGTTCTTCTTGGTTGGAATCATTGAAACTGCAAAAAATGGAATAACAACATTCGACAACATCCTTCAATTACAAAAATTGACTGAATCAAGCATCCAAACATTAGGGAGTAGAGCGGCGAATGCAAAAAAAATAGTCGATTATTTGTATAACCGTCCAATGATTAATGCAGAAAAAGTCAGTGAGATTGCAGGACTATCGATGCCTTCGGCTTATAAAATAATTGCCGATTTAGAAAAACTCGATATTCTAAAAGAAATAACAGGAAGTCAGCGAGGCAGAGTGTATATATTCAACAGCTATTTAGGCATTTTTAAATGACAACCTTCTGTAATAGAATGTAGGCACTAAGCCATGGAGAACCTGTTCAAAATTTGCACAAGTTCATAGTGACAAAGAAATATTTCCAGATTCCGGCTACGCTTACCCGTAATTAACAATAAGATGAAACAAAGAAGTTGTAAAAAGGAGTGGTTTAAATTCCCCACTATGAGAATAGGTAAAACTTGTCTCCTCCTGCTTTTGTTGGCCAACTCTTATCATGTTAATTCTCAGCCTTTAAACCCCTTTGGCAATGCACTGGTTCCCGATATGATTGCAGATGCCAGTATCCAGGAGATTGATGGCACTTTTTATTGCTACGCCACAACCGATGGATACGACCGGGGGCTTGAAACTTCGGGTCCGCCGGTTGTTTGGAAATCGAAAGATTTTGTACACTGGAGTTTCTCGGGAACGCATTTCCCGTCGGCCAGGGAGCAGAAATACTGGGCCCCGAGTAAGGCCATTGCGGCAAACGGCAGATACTACATCTACCCCACCGTAAACGGGTACATGTATGCGGCTGTTTCCGATTCTCCCGAAGGGCCTTTCAGGTTGGCAGTCGGGCCCGATACCTTTACCAAACCCTATTCGGCCTATACCCTGTTACAACACAAAACCCCTAACGGCCCCTCGGGCATTGATGCCGAAATTTTTATTGACGATGACAATCAGGCCTATATCTTCTGGCAACATCGCAGGGCAGCCCGGCTGAACCCCGACATGGTTACCGTGGATACCAACTATATCACCATCCCCACGCCACGCACAGCCTATTCGGAAGGCCCCATTTTTTTTAAACGAAAAGGGATCTACTACTACCTCTACACCATAGGAGGCGATGAAAAATATACCTATGCCTATGTTTCAAGCAAGGTTTCGCCGCTGGGGCCCTACGATTTTCCACCCAAAGAGCAGGATCTGGTCTGTATAACCCATTATCAGCGACAGATTTTCGGCCCCGGGCATGGTTCTGTATTTTCTGTTCCGGGAACCGACGATTACTATTTTGCCTATCTGGAGTTTGGCAGGGGCAGCACCAATCGTCAAACCTATGTAAATAAGCTGGAATTCAATGACGACGGCTCCATTCGGCCTGTCGATCTCACTATGACTGGCGTAGGGGCTTTGCGTGCGGTTAAAACAGATAAAAAAAAGAGGGTTGTCGATGCCAAAGCATCCAGTGTTCGACCCGATTTAACAGTTAAACCACAAAAAGATCCCTCTTTAAAGCGGGTCGAATCCTTTGTTGCTGCCTTTGCATTCGATAGTGCCAATGGTTCGCGCTGGATGGCCGCACCCGGGGATACGGAGTGCTGGATAGTTGCCGATCTGGGTAAAAAACAGACCATTCAACGAAGTGAAATCTATTTTGTACGGCCCACAGCAGGACATGCTTATCAGTTGGAATTTTCGAACGACGGTACTTCATGGAGAGACTGCGGAGGCCACAATGACAGCAAAATGCAGTCACCTCATATCGATAAGCTGAACCTAAAGGCACGCTATCTGCGAATCAAGATAACCGCAGGCATCAAAGGCGTGTGGGAGTGGGATATCTACTAGAGATCATGGAAGAAAACCATAAGAACACCCTATTTGGTCTCGAAAAAAACGCCTTTTATATAGGGCTGACCAGTTTTTTTACTGACACATCTACCAAAATGGTATATAGTGTTATGCCTCTCTTTTTGTTATCGATGGGAGCATCTAAAACTACTATATCCTTAATTGAGGGAATTGCTGAGAGCACTGCCTCATTATTAAAGGCAATCTCGGGATACTGGAGTGATAAGATAGGCAAAAACAGACCCTTTATGATTATCGGGTATGGCATAACAGCTATTATTACCTCCTTATACGCCATAGCAAGAGCCCCCGTTCAGATTTTACTTTTTCGGTTTATAGAGCGTGTTGGAAAAGGGATAAGAACAGCGCCACGCGATAGCCTTATAAGCAGCTCCATTAAAAAAAATGAGGCGGGTAAAACCTTCGGGTTTCAAAAGGCCATGGATAATAGTGGTGCTATTGTCGGCCCTCTGATTGCTTTCTTATTGTTATCATTTTTCCCCTTACGCTACTCTTACATCTTTCTATTGGCCACCATTCCCGCAATTCTGGGTGTATCGACAATTTTAATTTTCGTAAAAGAGGCCAAGTCCGGGAAAAAAGAATCCGCCAACAAAATTTCTCTAAAGCAACTACCCAAAAAGTTCTATTTCTTTCTCATTATCATCTTCGTATTCACCCTTGGAAATTCAGCAGATGCTTTATTACTGGTAAAAACCAGTGAGACTGGAATAGATAAGGCATATATACCTTTTGTGTATATGATATTTAACACGGTATCGGTATTGCTGGCCGTACCCATTGGAAAATTATCGGATAGAATGGGCCGAGAAAAACTGATCATTCTGGGTTTTTTGGTCTATGCCCTTGTCTATTATTTGTTCGGAAAATTTAACAGCATACATGTATTTATTTTCTTGTTTATCCTGTATGGATTGTATAGCGCATTAACCGACGGCAGCCAAAAAGCAATGATCTCTGATATTGTCAGTAAAGATCTAAAGGGAACGGGATTCGGAATATATCATGCTGTACTGGGAATTACCCTTCTTCCTGCAAGTTTAATCGCGGGAATATTATATGATAAAGTGAATTCGGATGCCCCCTTCTATTTTGGGTCTGCTATGGCATTCATCGCTACCCTCCTGATGGTACTATTTACCGTCTTGGACAAGAGAAAAAAAGAAAAAGCAGACAAAGCCGTCCATTCCTGATTGATTATTTCGATGGCCTTTTCCAAAAGTTCATCACGCCCTTCTATAACGCCTTTGATGGTCCGTTTTACTTCAATATCCGGTACAATACCAATTCGCTGCGTTTCCCGGCCATCCGGATAATATACACTTTGGTTCTGAATTACCCAACCTGTGGGCAATCCGTTTCTAACTTCTTCAAAACCCAAAATCGAACTCGAATCATAGGACTCTGATTGATGACAGCCTGCAAAAACAAGGAATAAACTGAGTGTCGAAAGAAAAAGTAATGTTTACATACGCTTACTAATGGTATTTTCCGAATTGCATTACACTGGAATTGTAAAAAAATGGAAATTTTACACATTATGAAGAACTAACATTCAAACGAAAATAGCAAAAGAAATAATAACGGCATTTCTCAATCATAAAAATTTTGCATTTTCTAAAACAGGTACTATTTTCATCCCGGAATTACCACAAATAGGTTTGGCTCATTATTTGATAATACATTATACGCTATCTTTCATGGAAATGGCGTCAAGCCAAACATCCTATTTCTATGAGCAACTTATCGAAACAGATCAATATCGGGAAAGAGACTGAAGCCAAACTGCTTCAGGTGGGCGTTTCATCGTATGCCGAACTTGTGGCCA
>CAYVJA010000095.1:0-292 GCA_964451605.1 uncultured Bacteroidales bacterium
TTCGTTTGGGATATTCTCTCCATGCGCGGCACAAACCTCTCCCCTCCCCGATAACGCGAAACGCATTCTCTTCCTGGGCAATAGTATAACCTATAGTGGCCAGTATGTTTCGTATATAGAGGCGTACTTAACCCTTCGATATCCCGAAAAACAGTTGGAATTCATCAATGTGGGCCTGCCCAGCGAAACCGTTTCGGGGCTGTCGGAACCCGATCATGCCGGGGGTGAGTTTCCCCGCCCCGATCTGCATGAGCGGTTAGCGCGGGTTCTTGCAAACATAAAGCCCGATCTG
>CAYVJA010000095.1:409-7218 GCA_964451605.1 uncultured Bacteroidales bacterium
CCTCCTGTGTATGACCCACGCAAAGGGCCTGCCTATGCCAACGTGATGGACATCTATTCCGATTGGCTCATCAGTTGCCGTTACACCGCCAATTGGGATGTGATAGATCTGCATTGGCCCATGCGCACACATTTAGAAGCACAACGCAGGGTCGACCCTACGTTTAAGTTTGCCGAAGATGGGGTGCATGCCAATGAAACAGGACATTTTATTATGGCACGCGAAATTCTGTTACACCTTGGCGAGACAGCGCTTGATACGGTTACAGACATCCATACTGCCCTGGCAAAATACAAAAATGGCGATGCAATCTTACCTCTTGTTGAGAAGCGGCAAGCCATCATGAAAGATGCCTGGTTAACTGCCACCGGGCACAAAAGGCCCGGAATGCGGGTGGGTATGCCCATAACCGAGGCGCAAAAAGCATCCGATGAAATTGAAAAAAAAATAAACCTCTTGAGATAGACGTACGAATTCTGTATTTTTGTACGTAAATCAACGTGCTATGGAAACAAAACTAACGTTACGACTGAATAAAGGTGTTATTGATCGGGCTAAGGACTATGCTCATAATCACAATATAAGCATTTCTAAGATGGTCGAATCCTATCTCGAAGCAGTAACGAAACCGAAAACGGCAACAACGGAGATTTCCCCACTTGTGGAAAGTCTTAGCGGCGTTATTGAGCTCGATGAGAATTTCGACTACAAAAAGGATTATTCGAACTATTTAGCAGAGAAGTACAAATGAAAAAACTTTTTGTAGATACAAACATAATTATTGACCTTCTTGCTAAAAGGGTGCCATTCTACGAAGAAGCGGCGATGCTCTTTACGCTCGCCGATAAGCAAAAGATAGGCTTATGCGTCTCTGCTCTTTCTTTTGCAAATACAAACTATGTTCTTTTGCATTCGAAAAAACCAGAAGAAGCAAAACTAATCCTTCGAAAACTGAAACTCATTGTGCAGGTTTTATGTCTGGATGAGAAAATCGTTGGACTATCGCTAAACGACAATGATTTTAAGGACTACGAAGACGCGTTACAATACTTCACCGCACTAGAAAATGGAGTTGACGCAATTATCACGAGAAACCTGAAAGACTTTCAAAAGGCAAGGTTACCTGTAATGACCGCTGCCCAATTCTTAAAGACAATCAAGTAAATGCCAATTGAAAATACCAAACAACAATGAATTGGCTGGTTTTAGTGGTTGCGGGACTGTTTGAGGTGGCATTTGCCTTCTGCCTGGAAAAAGCCAAAGAGACGGCCGGAACCGAGATGTACTTCTGGTACGCGGCCTTTCTGGTTACGCTGAGTATAAGCATGGCACTTTTGATGAAGGCGGTACAAACCATCCCTATCGGGACGGCCTATGCTGTCTGGACCGGAATTGGTGCCCTGGGTACGGTGCTGGTCGGGATTCTGGTATTTAAAGAACCGGCCACGTTCCTGCGACTTTTTTTCCTTACCACCCTCATTATCCGTAATGGAGCGGAATTTTTCTTACCCTTAAAAACGAAAGCCATGAAGAAACTAGTAGCAGAATTTATCGGAACCCTCTGGTTGGTATTAGGTGGATGCGGAAGCGCTGTTCTGGCAGCGGCCTATCCCGAATTAGGCATCGGATTTACAGGCGTGGCCATTGCATTTGGCCTAACAGTGGTTACCATGGCGTATGCCATCGGGCATATTTCGGGTTGCCACTTAAATCCGGCGGTATCCATCGGCCTTTGGATGGGCGGACGATTCGACAAAAAAGAATTACTCCCCTACATCGCAGCACAAGTGTTAGGCGGAATTGCCGGTGCCGGAATCCTGTACCTTATTGCCAGCGGCAAACCCGGGTTCGAAATGGGGGGATTTGCAGCAAACGGATATGGCGCTCACTCTCCGGGCGGATATAGTATGTTGGCCGCATTGATCACCGAAGTGATAATGACCTTCATGTTTTTGATTATCATTCTGGGCGCTACCCATTCGAAAGCACCCAAGGGATTGGCCGGTTTGGCCATTGGCCTTGGCTTAACGCTCATTCACCTGATCAGCATCCCCGTAACCAACACTTCGGTAAACCCCGCGCGGAGTACCAGTCAGGCTCTCTTTGTAGGCGATTGGGCTATCGATCAGCTTTGGCTATTCTGGGTTGCCCCCATTGTGGGTGCCCTGCTGGCCGGCCTGGTGTATAAATTACTCTCGCCCGAAAAAGAGTAACCAGACGCGTTACTATAAGTACGAATCTTGTACATTCGTACTTATAGTAACGCGCTATGAAAATAATTAATGTAGTAATAAATGGAAACCATCATGAAAAAGAAACTGACTTTACTGGCTCTGTTGATTATCTCCTGTTTTACATTGAGCGCACAGGTTTCCCCTTTTCTGAATAAGGGGGAAAGTGGTCTTGGGCTCTATGCCGCTTACAATGAAGGGTATGACTACGTCGGATACCATGGGATACTTTCGTACTCATTTGGCGCAAAGTTTGATGTGTCGCTTTGTCTTTCTCAATCGTTTTACAACAAATGGACAGAAGGCCTTCTTAATCTCGAGGCAGAAAGTGTATATTACTCAGGCCAGTTTACCTGGTGGATGTTCAAAGAGGAACTCTCTTCGAAGATTGAGGTCAATGTAGGTTCACACATTGGATTTGAAGGCAGCAAATACTCCAAGTACGTGTATACCGGGGGGGAATACGATGGGTATTTCGGCGGTTATTTGGGTTTGGATTGTAACGTAAATTTCTTTCTCCCCAAAAAAATCATTTTTCAACCTCATTTTATTATAAACAAAGGATTCGGTGTTGATCAATATATCACATCCGGCATTGAGGATAATACAGATTATTATGGCACATCTACTACTTTAGGTGTAACCCTTGGAAAAAAGTCCAAAGATAAGAGTGTCATCTATATAACACTAGACCAAAGCAGCAGCAACTTCGACCACAGCAATGCCTATTATTTCGGAGCGGGATATGTGATTCCTTTCTAAAGTGGCTGTTGCCTTCCTGCCACTATTTTTTCAGGTTGTAGGCCATCAGGCTATTGCCGCGGGCAATATAGAGAATGCCCTTATGGATAACCGGATGCGACCATTGCGAACCGCTACCTAAAGTAATCTTCATTCGACTAACAATACTGAATCCTTCCGAAAGGGGTTTTGCCAACGCCAAAACCCCTTTTTCGTCGTACATATAGAGCATCTTATCGGCGGCAATCACCACACCCATAGTGAGTTCAGTACTATTGAACAGTTCCCGGCCGGTTTCCCAGTCGAGGCACTGCCAGGAGCGGTTGGTGTGCCCGGAACCGTAAATGACTCCTTTCCACAAAACGGCTCCTCCCATTCGGCAGTCGAACTTCGGATTTTCCCACTTTTTCACCGCTTTACCCCCCTCTTCGCTCAGGGTAAACATAACAGAGCCTTTTCCATACCCGCTGAAACAGAAAAGCTGGTTTTTGCTGTAAATTGGGGTATTCTGATGTTCCAGCATCTTGTTGGGCCATTCATATTCCCATAAGAGGGCGCCGTTTCGGGTATCGATACCTACAATGCGCTTTTCTGTGTGGGCAACCAGTAACGTCCTCGAAGGGTAACGGATCAGAAGAGGGGTACCATAGGAGGCCTTGTCGCCGTTTCCGGGAGCGCGCCAAACCACATCACCGGTGAAACGTTGTAAGGCAACTACGCTCTGTTCTTTCCCGCCCGGCGTGCAATAGACTATATCTCCGTCTACCACAACCGACTCATTAAAGCCATACTCATTTAACGCGCCGCCTAAATCATCGACCAGATGTTTGGCCCATACCAACGAACCGTCCGAACTCTTCATACAGACCAGTCGGCCCCTTCCGCTCAGCAGATAGAGAAGGTCGCCCACCACAGTAACGGTGGATCGCGAACCGGGATAGCGCTCAGTAAACTCGGGACCGTAGGCCTTTTTCCAAACCAGCTTCCCCTCCATTGTGAGTTTAAAGAGATATCCGGTCTGCTCTATCATAGAGGCCAGGTAGATGAAACCGCCTTGAATGGCGGGTGAGGAAAATCCCTCGCCCATTTCAGAGAAAGCCCACAATAGTTGTAACCCCTCTTGGGGCCACTCCTGTAACAGTCCGGTATCAGGATAGATACCATTGGCCGAGGGACCGCGCCATTGGGTGGGTTGCTGCCCGTTCAGGGAAGAGAGCGCAATAAAGAGAATCAGGAAAAGAGAAATCGGATGTCGCATATTTACCCGGATAAATGATCACACTGCCTCAAGATAGCCCATCGGCGCCGATAAACCAAATCAGGCTGACCCGATCGGGCTCTTCCGGCCCGGAAACAGAAGGAAAAAAATGCTATTTTTAGCCTTTAGAAAAAACCACTATCTCAGCAGCAGAAGCCAACTCCTGCTCATCTATACCCTGCCTGACATGCGCACTCTTTTCACACTCCTCTTGTTGCTTTTCGTTGTTTCCACCCCCTATGCACAGGATTCGAACTACAACCTCATCAAGGAGATTTCCTATTACCCACAGGCCATAGCCGCAGCAAATCCCGACATTGCCAAGCAGTGTGTGCTAGACATCTACTATCCCAAAGAGTCCAAAGGGTTTGCCACCATCGTTTGGTTTCACGGGGGAGGATTGGAGAACGGAGCCAAAGAGATTCCGGAGTACCTGGAACAACGAAACCTTTGCATCATCGGGGTAAACTATCGGTTATATCCACAGGTGAAATCACCGGCCTATATCGAAGATGCCGCAGCTGCAGTGGCATGGGCCTTTCGCCATATCGGAATCTACGGCGGCGACACCGCGCTGATCTTTCTCTCGGGTCATTCGGCGGGAGGCTATCTGACCAGCATGGTAGGGCTCGACAAACAATGGCTGGCCGCCCACCGGATCGATGCCAACCGAATTGCCGGACTCATCCCCTTCAGCGGGCAGATGATTACCCACTTTACCATCCGGAAAGAACGGGGTATCCGCGATACCCAACCCGTTGTCGACAGCATGGCACCTCTGTTCCATGTGCGGGCCGACGCCCCTCCGTTACTTCTGCTCACGGGCGACAGAGAAAAGGAGATGCTGGGCCGCTACGAAGAGAATGCCTACATGGCACGCATGATGCAACTCGCGGGCCACAAACAGACCCGCCTCTTCGAACTCCAGGGCTACGACCACAACATGGTTGAACCGGCCCTCCCCCTCCTGGTAAAAGAGGTACAACGGATGGTTGATGAGAAAAAGTTGATTTTGAAATAGGCAATAGCCATCTTTGGCATTCGTAATAAGCGATGAGAGTGCAAAGCATTACAACATGAAAAAACTTGCAAACATCCACCCCGGAGAAGTATTACGGGAAGAGTTTTACTTCCTCTGGAAATAACGGCATACAAACTATCGAAAGATACGGACATCCCTCAAACACGAATATCGCAGATAGTAAAGGGGAAACGCAGAATAACGGCCGATACTGCATTGCGGCTCGCTGCCTATTTCGGTACCACCGCGCAATTTTGGCTTGGAATACAGAACGACTACGACATTGAAGAGGAGATGGAGAAAAAGACGGCAGTTTTAATGAACATCAGAAAAAACGCACCTGAACAAATTGAAATATAATACTCACCCCCGTCTTTGACAACAGAATCAATATGCCCCTCGACTTTTTTCTCGCCTATTTTGTGATCCTGTTTGTGGCAACCATAACGCCGGGTCCCAACTCTGTATTGGCCATCAACCACGGTGTTAATCACGGGATGGCTAAGACCCTGTACAGTGGCCTTGGCAACCTGTTTGGGAATCTGCTGTTGGCGGTGATCTCGCTGTTGGGATTGGGCGCCATCCTCCTGGCCTCCGAAGTGCTCTTTTCGGTTATCAAATGGGGCGGTATCCTCTATCTCTTGACCATTGGATGCAAATTGCTGTTTGAACCTGTAACGGCGCATTCGCACAGCAACGGATTCTCATGTCCTGTGGCACGAAAGGGCAAATACAGGCTCTTCCTCGACGGATTCCTCATTGCCATTGGCAACCCCAAAGGCATCCTTTTTTTACCGCTCTGTTTCCCCAGTTCATTAATGTAAAATCGGCCGGTCCTGTCCAGTTTTTCATCATTTTCGCCACCCTGAGCGTGGTAGGTTTCGGATGCTACATGCTCTATGCCGGCCTGGGAGCCAGACTGAACAAACTATTTCAGAAACAAACCTTTACACGCAAATTCAACCGCATCTCAGGCTCCATTTTTATTGGCACCGGCCTGGCTCTGGCCTTTTCGCGCAAATAGCGCCCCGACTGCGGCTGCTTATGCATGAGATCTTTGGGGCACGAATAAGAGAATTGACAACCGATGAAAGCGTATTTCGAAACCATTGATAAACAGATTGAGGGAAATCGGGGAAGCAATCTCTTTGAGGACGGGGCAGAGCTTCCGCTGCGATTTTTCGATGAGACGCTGCAGGCCATAGCCAACCTTCGTGAAACCGCCATCGAGAATGAGACGTTACTCATTGATTATGCCACCGACAAAGCGATAGAAGCCTTTTGTCACGCTAACCAGTACTATCTCTTCTCTTCAGAAGCAAAACAAGCGTTGCGCACCCTTTATCACAACCTATATCAGAGGCTTCGTTCGGGAACAGAGAGCACAGCCGACATCGAGAAGCATCACTATCAGCAGCTAAAGGCGTGGCTGGAAGAGAGTAACCCTTTTGCCGCAAAGCTGTATGCCGGCGCAGGAAACCGCATTACCCCGGTTGCATGTGCTGAGTATTCGCCGGAGATACAATGCGATCTACTGAAAATCAAGGCCGACTCTCTC
>CAYVJA010000096.1:0-7209 GCA_964451605.1 uncultured Bacteroidales bacterium
GACGGCGACGGTTTGTCCGGTGAGGGTTTGTCGGGTGTGGATTCGTTGGATGGGCAGATGCGTCCGGAGCTTTCTTGCAGGCCGTTGGCGTGGGGTGCTTATAAGAAGCGCTTTGCGCATGTGATGCGAGGGCTTCGGTATGGGAACTCTTTTCTTACCAATCTAACCATTGCTACGCCGGTTGAAACGCCTCTTTCGGCGGCCGAAATTTTTGCCAGGAGTACTTCGCCTTATGCGCTCTATCTGCCCGGAAGGTTTGTCTGTTTTTCGCCCGAAACGTTTGTTCGGATAAAGGGGAATACCATCTCTTCGTGCCCGATGAAGGGGACTATCGATGCAGCTCTTCCCGATGCGGAAAGGAGGATTCTGGATAGCCCCAAAGAGCGTTGTGAGCACGATACCATTGTCGATCTTATCCGGAACGATCTGGGCCGGGTGGCCGAAAAGGTAGCGGTGAACCGCTATCGTTATATCGACAGGGTGGAGGGGCATAACGGGCAGGTGCTGCAGGTAAGCTCTGAGATTACTGCAACTTTGCCTGAAGGATACCGTGCACGTTTAGGTGATATCCTCTATACCCTGCTTCCGGCCGGTTCGGTTTCCGGGGCGCCCAAAGAGGCTACCCTGCGGATTATTCGCGAGGCAGAACGGGGATCGAGGGGTTATTATACCGGAGTTTTTGGATATTTCGATGGCGAAATGCTTGATTCTGCTGTTTTAATCCGCTATATTGAGATACGAAACGAGAAACTGTACTACCGCAGCGGCGGAGGCATCACTACACAAAGCCGGTGCCGCGCCGAATACCTTGAGGCGTTGCAGAAGGTCTATCTTCCTTTCCGCTGATTTTCGGTGGCGATGCAGGCTCTCGAAAGGTTCCATTAATTGTGCACTGCTATGATGACCTTTATTGAAACCATCTCGCTGCGCGATGGCGCAATGGAAAATCTGCCTTACCACGATTGCCGGATTTACTGCACCATGATGCACTTTTATGGCCGGAAGCCGGACTTTTCGCCTGCCGATACCGATATCCCCATGGCCTTCAGGCAGGGACACTGTAAGCTCCGCCTGGTCTATGGAGAAAGGCTTCTTTCCGCCCGGTTTTCGGCTTACGCTCCCCGACAGATAGAGACCATCCGCTGCGTGGAGGGCAACTATCTCCATTACGCCTACAAATTCGAAGACCGTACACCCCTCCTTTCGCTGTATGCCATGAAGGGCGATGCCGACGAGATTCTCATTGTGAAAAATGGCCAGATTACCGACACCTCCTACAGTAACGTGGTGTTCAGTAAAGGCGATCGGTTCTACACCCCTTTGTACCCCTTACTTCCCGGAACAAGGCGCCAGGCCCTGCTGAAAGCAGGGGTGATTGAGGCCATCCCTATCAAGCCCGACGATCTCCCCGGCTTCGACCGGCTCTATCTCATAAACGCCATGATAGGGCTCGACGACAATGTGTCGGTGCCTGTCGAAGCCATTCAGCTTACCTGATTTATCGTTTATTCAGCGGAATAAAGGACTGCAGTCCGTATACATTTTTGTAGGCCGGACGGATAATCCGCTTGCTGGCAAAGTTGAGCTCTTCAATGCGATGGGCTGTCCAACCGGCAATGCGGCTCATGGCAAACAGCGGTGTATAGACCTCTTCGGGAAGGCCAATCATATCGTAGACAAAGCCCGAATAGAAGTCGACATTGGCGCAAACGCGCTTATTCACCTTATTTCCCTTGAAATCCATAAAGACCTCTACAGCACGCTCTTCGAGCAGCTCCAGGAAGCGGAACTCATCTTCTCGGTTTTTCTCTTTGGCCAGATCACGGGCCATCTCCTTCAGAAGCAGCGCTCTGGGGTCGGAAATGGTGTAGATGGCATGCCCGATACCATAAATCAGGCCGGTGCGGTTATAGGCCTCTTTGCGCAACATCTTCAACAGGTAATTGTCTATCTCCTTAACACTGCCCCAGTTTTTAATGTTCTCTTTCAGATGGTTAAACATCCTCATTACCGCCAGATTGGCTCCCCCGTGCAACGGACCCTTCAGTGATCCGATGGCAGCTGCTATCGAAGAGTAGGTATCGGTCTCGGTCGAGCTGGTAACCCTCACCGTGAAGGTAGAGTTGTTACCCCCACCGTGCTCGGCATGCAGAATCAGCGAGAGATCGAGGATACGGGCCTCCAGTTCGGTATAGTCTTTTTTGAGCATAAAGAGGAAATTCTCGGCCAGCGAGATATTCTCTTTGGGGTGGCGGATATGGAGCGAACGACCCTGATTGCTGTGGCGTACAATGTTATAGGCATACGCAATAATGGTGGGGAATTTGGCAATCAGGTCGATTGACTGGCGCATCAGGTTTTCGCGCGAGATATCGTCGGGATTATCATCGAAGGTGTACATCTCGAGCACACAGCGGGCCAGAATATTCATAATATTCTGCCCCTCCAGATCCAGGATATTCATTTTGGTCTTCTGACTCAGCGGCATTACCTCGTTAATCAACGCCTGAAACGTTTCGAGCGACTCTTTATCGGGCAGCATCCCCGACAAAAGCAGGTAGGCAGTCTCTTCGAATCCAAACCGATTCTCGGCATAAATGCCCTTCACCAAATCCTCTACATCGATTCCGCGATAATAGAGTTTGCCGGGCACTGCTTTCAGCCCGCCTTCGGGCAACCTTTCGTAACCCACCACATCGCCAATCTTGGTTAATCCCACCAAAACGCCCGAATGATCTTCGTTTCGCAGGCCTCGTTTTACATTGTATTGGGTAAACAACTCCGGATCTATCTGGGCGGTAGTCTTTACTGTCTCCGACAGCTTGTAAATAATGTACTCTTTCTTCATCGGCATAGGGTTACGGTTTTAAAGGTGGTTAACTATTTCGTCGCGGAACGCCGTTGTCGACAATTCCCGTCCATTGGGCATAAATCGGGCCAGATCGGCGGTGGCCCTTCCGCTTTCGAAAGCACGCTCCATGGCGGTGGTAATCCGCACGGCAGCCTCGTTCCAACCCAGGTACTCCAGCATCATCACCGCCGAAAGCAGCAGCGAGGAGGGGTTTACCCGGTTTTGCCCCGCCAGGGTGGGGGCGGTTCCATGGGTGGCCTCAAAGATGGCATGGCCGGTTACCCAGTTCATATTGGCGCCCGGTGCAATTCCGATGCCGCCCACCATTGCAGCCAGCTGGTCGGAGATGTAGTCGCCGTTTAGGTTAAGGGTGGCTATTACCGAGTACTCTTCGGGAATAAGCAGCGTGTTTTGCAGGAAGGCATCGGCAATCACATCCTTCACAATTACCTTCTTCATGCGGATGGCCTCCGCCAGCCGGGCTTCGGCCGCCTCTTTCCCCGATTGTTTCGCAATCTCTTGGTATTCGGCCATGGTAAAGGTAACATCGGCAAACTCTTCGCGAACCAACTCATACCCCCACTGTTTAAACCCGCCCTCGGTGTACTTCATGATATTACCCTTGTGCACCAGGGTTACCGAGGGTAGCTTCCGCTCCAGCGCATACTGCACTGCCGAGCGAACCAAACGCCGGCTTCCCTCTCTCGACACGGGCTTAACGCCAAAGGCCGAACTTTCCGGGAAGCGAATCTTGGTGACCCCCATCTCCTCGCGCAGAAAGCGCAGAAATTGTTCGGCTTCGGGCGACCCCTGCGGCCACTCAATACCGGCATAGATATCTTCGGTGTTTTCGCGGAAGATGTGCATATCTACCTTCTGCGGCTCCTTAACGGGCGATACCACCCCTTTGAACCAGCGAACCGGCCGGAGGCAGATGTAGAGGTCGAGCTCCTGACGCAATGCCACATTCAGCGAACGGATACCGCCGCCGATGGGGGTGGTGAGGGGCCCCTTGATGCCTACCGTATAGAGACGAAAAGACTCCATTGTGGCCTCGGGGAGCCAGCTTCCGGTTTCGCGGAACGCCTTCTCGCCGGCCAGAATCTCCTTCCAGAGAATGGCTCGTTTGCCCTGGTAACTTACTTTCACGGCGGCATCGACAATGGCCTGCATCACAGGGGTAATTTCGGCACCCACTCCGTCGCCCTCAATAAAGGGAATTACGGGTGTATCGGGAACCAGCAGCTTTCCGGAGGGACTTGTGGTAATTCGGTTCATAAGGATCAGGCTTGGCAGTTAAGCGCCGAACCGGCACGAAACCATTTGATTTGTTGTTCGTTATAGGTATGACAAGCAAGGATGGTCTCCTCGCTTCCGCCGGCATGGTGCAGCACTACCTCAACCGGCTTTCCCGGAGCCAATGCATCGATGCCATTCACCGAGATGCGGTCGTCTTCCTGAATCCGCTCATAATCCTGCGGATTATCGAAAGTGAGGGCCAGCATACCCTGTTTTTTCAGGTTGGTTTCGTGAATACGGGCAAACGATTTGGCCAGAATGGCCTTCACCTCCAGGAAGCGGGGCTCAAGCGCCGCATGTTCGCGCGACGACCCTTCGCCGTAGTTCTCTTCGGCCACAACGATCGACGAAATGCCCGCCATTTTATACTGTTTGGCCACCGTCGAAACCTCCTCATACTTACCCGTGAGTTGGTTCTTTACCGAATTGGCCTGATTCGAAAAACGGTTGATGGCCCCCATCAACAGATTGTCGGAAATATTCTCGAGATGACCGCGATACTTGAGCCACGGCCCCGCCATAGAGATATGGTCGGTGGTACATTTCCCTTTGGTCTGAATCAGCAAGGGCATCTTTGCAAAATCTTCTATTCGCAGAGGGGCAAATGGGGTGAGCTTTTGCAGACGTTTAGAGTGTGGTGCAATGGTTACCTCGCTTTTGGCAGCCTCTTTATCGGGGGGGATATATCCGGCATCCTTTACCGAGAATCCCATAGGCGGCAGTTCAATTCCTTCCGGTTCGTCGAGTTTAACCGCCTTGCCGTCCTGGTTTATCAGCGTGTCGGTAAGCGGATTAAACGTGAGATCGCCGGCAATGGTAAGTGCCATAACCACTTCGGGCGAAGCCACAAAGGTGTGTGTATTGGGGTTTCCGTCGGTTCGTTTGGCAAAGTTGCGGTTGAAAGAGGTGATTATCGAATTGGGCCGGTTCGGATCGTCGGCCTTTCTGTCCCACTGCCCGATACAGGGACCGCAGGCATTGGCCATGACCACCGCACCCAAATCGAGAAAATTGTTCAGGATTCCGTCGCGTTCGGCTGTGAAGCGTACCTGTTCCGAGCCGGGATTAACCAGCAGTCTGGCTTTGGTTCTCAATCCTTTGGCCTTGGCCTGACGTGCCACAGAGGCCGACCGGGTAAGATCTTCGTACGAAGAGTTGGTACAGGAGCCAATCAATCCCGCCTCCATTACGCGTGGGTAACCCATTTTTTCGACCACGCCTGCCAATTTCGAAATGGGGTGTGCCGCATCGGGGGTAAACGGGCCGTTCACATGCGGCTCCACCTCCGAGAGGTCTATCTCGATTACCCTGTCGTAAAAGAGCTCCGGATAGTGCGCAACCTCCCTGTCCGACTGCAGATAGCGCTGCATGGTATCGGCCATTACGGCCACTTTTTCACGGCGGGTGGCTCTCAGATAGCGACTCATCGCCACATCGTATCCAAACACCGAAGTGGTTGCTCCCACCTCGGCACCCATATTACAAATGGTAGCCTTTCCTGTGGCAGAAAGGGTTTCGGCCCCCTCGCCAAAGTACTCCAGAATGGCGTTGGTACCCCCCTTCACCGTAAGTATTCCGGCAACAGTGAGAATAATATCTTTGGGCGAACTCCAACCGCTTAACTTTCCGGTGAGCTTAATTCCTATGATTTTGGGCATCTTCAACTCCCAGGGCATCCCGGCCATCACATCCACCGCATCGGCTCCGCCGACACCAATGGCCAGCATACCCAGCCCTCCCGCATTGGGCGTGTGCGAATCGGTTCCCACCATCATACCGCCCGGAAAGGCATAATTTTCGAGCACCACCTGATGAATAATCCCGGCTCCCGGCTTCCAAAACCCGATACCATAGCGCCCCGCTACCTGTTTCAGGAAGTCGAACACCTCGCTATTGTTGGTATTGGCCATAGCCAGATCGCGCAAAGCCCCCTCGCGGGCCTGAATCAGATGATCGCAATGAATCGAAGACGGAACCGCCGAATGACTCCGCCCCGCATTCATAAACTGCAACATCGCCATCTGTGCCGTTGCATCCTGCATCGCCACCCTGTCGGGCCTGAAGTCGACATAATCCTCACCCCTGACAAAAGGTTTCACCGATTCGGGCTGAAATAAATGTGCGTAGAGCAACTTCTCCGACAGCGTAAGCGGCCTGCCCAACACCTCACGAGCGCCATCCACCCTCTTCCGGAAATCCTCGTACACCTTCTCGATCAATGCGATATCAAACATAATTTTCTTCGTAAATAGTTAATGCTAAAAATGTAGTGCTCTGGTGCTCTAGTGCACCAAAGCACTATCTCTTTTTGGTGTTCCATCCAAACAGTTTGTATGGCGGGCACTCTCCAAAGATAGCTGCAAAGAAAAAAGGAATTGCCAAAATCAGCAATACTATTCCAAAAATGCCCGAGATAAATCCCCAGAGATAGAGTGATACAAAGACCATCGAGAGTGTCATCCGGATAATTCGGTCGGCGGTGCCCATATTGCCGCAGCACGAACCGGAGGTTCCGCCGCCATTGCCTTCGGAACTACAGCAATTGCCGTCTGTGGTGGTTTTCCCTTTGCAGCAGGCATCAACCGCATATTGGCCGGGACCCGAAAGGAAGAGGTAGATATAGACAACCAGATAGAAGAGTGGCAGTTCGGCCAGTGTATTCGTTTCGGTTACCGGGCCGTGGATTACAAATAGCGCCACAGCCATATTCACAATCAACACTCCGGCTGCCAGACGGGTAAATGCACCTACAATCAGCAAAACAGAACAGAACACCTCGGCAAATACCGCCAGCGACAGCGAAGGCAGAGTGCCAATATGCAACGGATCGGGAAACCCGCCCGACATCTCGGCAAACCCCATCAACTTGGGCCATCCATGCGTCAACATGATTACACCTATAAAAAGGCGTAAAAACAACAGCGCCAAAGAACGAGAATCCTCCTTTAAAGGAGCACCGGAAAATAGAAACGATTTCATAAGGGAGAGATTGATTATTATAATTAATTCAACAACCGCGCTCCCAAAAAGTTCACCCAAACCTAAACAAACAGACGTCG
>CAYVJA010000097.1:0-590 GCA_964451605.1 uncultured Bacteroidales bacterium
GTTTCGGGCAACTGTTTTCTCTATTGGGGGAACGGCTATCTTGCCGCTGTACAGCTCAACGCCGACAGAATTTCGTTTAACCCGAAAAAAGTGAAGATTCTTACCCCCGACCGCACCTTCCGCGAAGGGACCGAAGTCTTCTACCGCAACGGCACCTACTACTTCCTCTGGTCAGAAAACGACACCCGCAGTCCCGAATACCGCGTAAGGTATGCCACCGCCACCTCCCCCATGGGTCCGCTCACCATTCCCGAGAACAACCTGATCCTCTCGAAGAATGCCGAACTGGGCATCTATGGCACCGGCCACAACTGCGTATTACAGATCCCGGGCAAAGATGAGTGGTACATCATCTACCATCGCTTTACCCGCCCCAAAGGCATCACCATGGGCGACAGCGCCGGTTACAACCGCGAAGTCTGCATCGACAAACTCACCTTTGCCCCCGACGGCTCCATCCAACCGGTGATACCTACGGTAGGGGGAATAACGCCGGTTCAATAATGGTGAATTAGTGCTCTAGTGCTTCAAAGTGCAAATGCACTTTGAGTGCTCTAGTGCTGCGCTTCGCGCAATGAAACAGTATAACA
>CAYVJA010000097.1:600-6272 GCA_964451605.1 uncultured Bacteroidales bacterium
CTTCAAAATGATAAGATTGTCGACTAATTCGCGCGAAGCGCAGCACTAGAGCACTAGAGCATTAGAACACTAGAGCACTATCCATTATATTTCATCGTCAGCAGCGTAATGTCGTCCGATTGTTCATAGCCCTCTGTGAAGGCTTCAACGTCGTGCAGTACGAGGTTGGCAAGTTCTTCGACCGAAAGGCCTTGTGCTTTGGAAAGAAGGGTTTGCAGGCGGGTTTCGCCGTACATTTCGTTGTGGGCGTTGAAGGCTTCGGTGATGCCGTCGGTGAAGAGGAGAAGGGTGTCGCGGGGGTTCAGTTGTACGGTACGGGTTTCGAAGGGAGCGCCGTCGAAGCAACCCAGGAACATATTCCCGGCAGAGGGCAGCACCTCTACGGAGCCTCCGTCTCTTAGGAGACAGGGAGGGTTGTGCCCTCCGTTGGCATACTGCAGCACCCCGCTCTTTGTGTTCAGGATGGCGTAGAAAACCGTAACAAACATGGAGTTAACACTCTCGTTGCAGAGCAGATTGTTTACCAGCCGCAGACATTCACCGGCTGCAGAGCCTTTCAGTCCGGTGGCCCGGATCAGGGTTCGGCTCACTGCCATAAAGATGGCGGCAGGAATCCCTTTTCCGGATACGTCGCCAATCACCACTCCCAGGTTGTCGTTGTCTATCAGAAAGAAGTCGAAGAAGTCGCCTCCCACCTCTTTGGCGGCTGTCATGGAGCCGTAGAGTCCGAATTCGGTGCGATGCGGGAAGGGAGGAAACACTTTGGGCAAAATACCAAGCTGAATTTCCCGCGCCACATTCAGATCATGTTTCAGAGAAAGCAGCTGGTCATGCTCCTTCATGGCCTTTCGCTGCATGGCTATCTCATCGAGTGTCTTGTTTATGGTGATCTCGAGATCTTCAAAGTTGATGGGTTTGGTCAGGAAGTCGAAGGCACCCCGGTTCATGGCGGTCCGGATATTATCCATATCGCCGTAGGCCGATACCACAACGGTGCGGAGCGAGGGATTTTTCAGCTCCTTTAACTTCAGGAGCAGGGTGAGCCCATCCATCTCGGGCATGTTGATATCGGAGAGAACCACCCCGATTTGCGGGAACTCTATTAGTTTGGAAAGCGCTTCCAATCCATTATGAGCAAAGACAAAGTCGTATACCTCATCGCGGATCTGCCGGCGGAATTTTTGTCGGATAAGGGGTTCCAGATCGACCTCATCGTCGACCACTAAAATTTTCACTTTTTGTTCGGTACTCATACGTTATTCGCTGATTTAGGAAGGACTACACAAAATTCGGCATACTCGCCAACCACAGAGTCTACCGTAATCCGGCCATGATGGGTAGTGGTCACAATGTCGTATGTGAGCGACAGCCCCAGCCCGGTACCCTTACCGGCCGGTTTGGTGGTAAAGAAGGGATTGAATATCTTGTCGGTAATCTCGGCCGGAATTCCTTTCCCGTTATCGCGGATGCGGAACTCCACCTCTTGACCCAGGTTGCGCGTGGTGATGGTAAGAATAGGAAAATAGCCGTCCTTCTGCTCTATCTTCTTCTCGTGGGTAGAGTAGCAGGCGTTATTGATCAGATTCAGAAAGACACGGCTCAGATCCTGCGGCACCACCGGAACAAGGCCGATGGTCTCGTCGTACGATGCCTCAATCTTTATGTTAAAGTTGCTATCCTGAGCCCGCATACCGTGATATCCCAGATTCACATACTCGGCCAGCAAGGCATTCACATCGGTAGGCTGCATATCGCCCGCCTTGCCGCGCGAGTGTAGGAGCATTCCCTTGACAATACTGTCGGCACGTTTTCCGTGTTCGTTGATTTTACGGGCATTCGAAGCAATATCGGAGAGGATGGAAGCATAATAGTCGCGATCCTTTTCCGAAAGCGATGCGGTAAGTTTCTCCATCTCTTCCGACAGCTCGTCGGTGAGCTCGATGGTAAGCTCGGAGAAGTTGTTCACAAAGTTGAGGGGATTCTTTATCTCGTGAGCAATTCCGGCGGTGAGCTGACCCAGTGAGGCCAGTTTTTCCGACTGAACCAATTGTGCCTGTGCCGCAACCAATTCGTTGTTCTTTTTGCGCAGTTCTGCAGTTCGTTCATCGACCTTCTCCTCCAAAGTGCGATTGTACTCTTCAAGTTTTTGGTTCGATTGCTGCAGTTTTTCGGAGGCCTCTTTTAATTCGTCGATTGTGGTGGCCAGGGCACTCTGCATGGAGATAAAGGCACCGTTGAGCCGCCCGATTTCATCGCGCGAAGCCGTTGAAGGCAGCTGAACCGAAAAATCGCCCTGTGCAAACTGGTCGGCAGCTACAGTAAGCGCTCTCAGCGGACTGGTGATAGAACGGGCTATCAAAACAATCACCAAAAGAAGTATACACAAACCAAAGAGGCAAATTATCACCAGATTGCGCACCAGTTTGTGCATATCGGCCATGAACTCATCTACCGGAAAAACAATTCCTACCGACCAGTTGCTGACGGGAATGGGGGCATAGGCCAGCCAGCTTAATTTTCCGGAATTCACATTGCGATACTCAAATTCGGCAAAACTCTGCTTGCCGGCAATCATGTTGTTACCCACTTCACGCAGGAGGGGCGATTTCTGCCGATCTGCAATAGAGAAGATGGTTTCGTTCATAATCAGCTCTTTGTTGGGATGGGTAACCAGGGTCCCCTTCGAAGAGATGATATATCCGTAACCTGATTCGCAAATTTTCACCGAATCCATAAACTCCTGCAACCAATCGAGCGAAATATCGGCAGTGAGGATGGCAGTAAATTCCCTCTTCCCCTCCCTTTCACGATATACAGGTACCGAGAAGGTGGTCATCACCACATCGCCTACCCCCTCATCGAAGTAGGGTTCACTCCACCTGGCCTTGTCCTGCTCCTTTGGCAGTTTGTACCACTCCATGGTGAAATAGTCGTATTGCTCCTCTCCGATATATTTAAAGCGGATGGAATCGCCATCGTGGTAAAAGTAGGGCGAATAGAAGCGTTCGCCCGGTTTAAAGGCATAGGGTTCGAATGCAAGGGCCGCGCCGTAAATTTCAGGGTTATTGGCCACCTCCTGCCTGAGCATATGCAGCAGCTCCTCTTCGGTGAAATCGGAAGCCTCAATCAGTTTGGCAAAGTTCAGAGGAACCCGCTGTACGGTACTTAAGACCTTCTCCACACGCAGAACGGTTGCCGCCGTAAGGTCTCTGGCATTGGTAACCAGATTCTTATGTACAGTTTTTCGCGAAATGGTGTAATTATAGACAAAGGCCAGAAAAAAAATCAGGGCAATGCCCGAAAAGATGTAGAGAATCAGTTTAAAGGCCAATCCTCTTCTGTTTGCACGTTGATTCATATTTGTATGTATTGTGCAGGGTGCGGTTTCGTCCCGCAAACGGGTTACCAAAAAGTAAATGTAGCAAAAAAGCATTTGTCTACTGTAAAACCCCGACAGGGTTCGAAAAATAAACTATGCGTAAAACCTTGAGAAGAGCTGATAAATAAAGTTCTAAAGTGTTTTGGATGTGGAAATAAGTTATAATTTTGGTCTTTTTTAAGCCAGAAGAGACCTGTTTTGGCTCCTTGTTGTTGCTCATCAAACTTATTTTTCAAAATGAATACAGAAACCATTTTTTGGGTAGCATTTGTTGCCATTTTCTTTATCGGCTTTGCAGTCGATATGATTGCCTCAAAACGGAGACACAAACAGGAGAGTGTGGGTGTGGCACTGAAGTGGACAGCCATTTGGGTCAGCATTGCGTTTTCGTTTGGGTTTGCTATCTACTTTTTCTACCCTCAGAATCCCGAAACACAGGTGGTTACAAGAACCATGATGGGTCTGAAGTTCTTCTCTGCCTATCTCACCGAATATATGCTCTCTATCGATAATCTGTTTGTCTTTATCATGATCTTCACCATGATGAAGGTACGGGCCGATGTGCAACCTGTTCTGTTAAAGCTGGGTATCCTGCTCTCCATAGTGTTGCGCTGTCTCTTTATTCTGGTGGGCATGGGGCTGATAGACCGTTTTGAGTGGCTCATCTATCTCTTTGGTGCCTTCCTGATTTTGATGACGGTAAAGATGATTAAGAGCGGCGACGAGGACGAAACCATCGATCCCGACAAGAATGTGCTGATTCGCACAGCCAAACGCTTCTTCCAGGTTGATGTAGACAATCATGAGGCTGTCTTTGTTACCAGGATGAACGGCAAGAGAGCACTTACCCCCTTCGCCCTCACCTTCTTGCTGATTGGTTCAACCGATGTGATGTTTGCCATCGATTCGGTACCTGCCGTTATCGGAGTAATTCAGGAGGGCAATCAGACCTTGTCGCTGAACGAACGCGATTTTCTGGCCATCTCTTCGAATGTCTTTGCCTGTATGGGTCTTGTATCGCTCTTCTTTGCGCTGGAGGGGATTATTAAGCTCTTCCGCTTCCTGAAAACCGGGATCTGCTTTATTCTCTTCTTTGTAGGTGCCAAGATGATGCTCTGCGGAATCACTGTAGTTGAGGAGTTTTTCGCGCACCACTCCTGGGTTTCGTTCGCGGTAATTCTGGCCACCCTCTTTTTGTCGATTCTCTTCTCTATGATTGCCTCCTATCTGGAGGAAAAAAAGCAGAACGTTTAACAGACAACATATGAAAAGGGTACAAAGGTGGTTGCCTTGCCTGCTGGCAGGAGCAATGGTGTTTTTTATGGGGCAGCAGGGGCTGTTTGCGCAGCGGTTTATGGAACACCTCGACCGTGGGGTAGTGGCTGTAAATCAGGGCGAAGGAAAGGTTTTTGTGAGCTGGCGGCTCCTGGGCACCGATCCACGCGATCTGGGATTTAATCTCTACCGTCTGACCGATGGAGCAAAACCCGTTAAACTGAACGACAAACCCTTAACGGGCCCTACCCATTTTGTCGACACCGGCGCAGACCTGACAAAGGCCAATGCGTGGAGTGTTCGCCCGGTTTCCGGGAATAAAGAGCAACCCACAGGCGGAAGTTTTTCATTGACAGCCAATGCTCCGGTCAGGCCCTATTTTACAGTACCGCTGAAAACCCCGAAAGGGTATTCGGCCTCCGATGCTTCGGTGGGCGATCTGGACGGCGACGGGCAGTATGAGATTGTGATTCATATGTGGGGCCGGGGTTTCGATAATTCGCAGGAGGGGATCTCGACCGAACCGATTATTCAGGCCTATCAGCTGGACGGCACCTTTATGTGGGAGATTAATCTGGGCAAGAATATCCGTGAAGGGTCGCACTATACCCAAATGATGGTGTACGACCTCGATGGCGACGGGAAAGCTGAATTTGCCTGCAAAACCGCCGATGGAACCATCGACGGAAAGGGCACGGTGATTGGCGACTCTTCTAAGGTGTACCGCAACGCCGTGGGCCGGATTCTGGAAGGACCCGAATATTTTACGGTGTTTAACGGCGAGACCGGAGCCATCATGAAAACGGTCGATTACGTTCCTCAGCGCGGTGATGTAAGTGCGTGGGGCGGTGATGGCGGAAACCGGGGCAACGACAGCTACGGTAACCGGGTCGACCGTTTTCTGGCCTGTATTGCCTACCTCGACGGCAAGCGCCCCAGTGTGGTGATGACCCGCGGCTACTACGGCCGTTCGGTGTTGGCGGCCTGGGACTGGCGCGATGGCAAACTCACTCAGCGC
>CAYVJA010000097.1:6282-7176 GCA_964451605.1 uncultured Bacteroidales bacterium
AAAAACCGTGAGAACCCCTTCTCAGGGCAGGGAAACCACAATCTGAGTGTGGCCGATGTCGACAACGATGGCTGTGATGAGATTCTTTTCGGTTCGATGGTGGTCGACCACGACGGCTTGCCGATGTACACCACCGGTTTCCGCCATGGCGATGCCATGCATGCGAGCGATCTGGATCTGTCGAGCCCCGGTCTTGAGGTCTTCACGGTTCATGAGCTGGAGGAGGCAAACGAAACCGGACCCGGCGCATCGCTCTACAGTCCGGGCCTCAAAAAGGTGCTCTGGCAGGGTGCCCACGGCGAAGATATCGGCGGGGGTGTGGCCGAAGATATCGACCCCGCGAATCCGGGCGCCGAGATGTGGTTTTCGCGCAAATACGGGCTCCTCAATATGAAAGGCGACTCTATCGGCCCCATGCCCTCATCGGCCAATTTTGTGATCTGGTGGGATGGCGACCTCACCCGCCAGCTGCAAAACGGCAACCGGGTAGAGAAATACAAAACGGGCACAATCTTCATTGCCGAAGGAGCCGCCACCAGCATGAACTCCAAGGGCAATCCCAACCTGAGTGCCGACATTCTGGGCGACTGGCGTGAAGAGATGATTTTCCGTTCGCCCGACAACAGCGAACTCCGCATCTACACCACCACCCTCCCCACCCCGCACCGCATGTACACCCTGATGCACGACCCCGTGTACCGACTGGGCGTAGCCTGGCAAAACGTCACCTATAACCAGCCCCCCCACCTCAGTTTCTGGCTCGGCGCCGGTGTAGAAAAGGCCCCCGTGCCCGATATCGTATTGGTAAAATCGAAAAAGTGATAATTTCTCTATTTACCGTAAATAAGCCGATTTGAATAAATTAACCGAATATATGGTTCATTTATAGAAAAC
>CAYVJA010000098.1:0-907 GCA_964451605.1 uncultured Bacteroidales bacterium
GGTTCCTTTTACCTCATCTATTCCGCCACTGCCGAGGAGGAGGTCACAGGGAAGGGGGGTATCTCGCTGATTATCGACGAATTGCCTCACCTCGATCTGGCCATTGTGGGCGAACCCACCCAAATGCGTATGGCAGTGGCCGAAAAAGGATTGATGGTGCTCGACTGTGTGACCCGGGGCCAGAGTGGACACGCTGCCCGCGAAGAGGGAATCAATGCACTCTACCTTGCACTCGAAGACATTTCCTGGTTCCGGAGCTTCCGATTTCCGCAGGAATCAGAGCTGCTCGGACCGGTGAAGATGTCGGTAACCGTTATCCAGTCGGGCTACCAGCATAATATCGTACCCGATACCTGCAACTTTGTGGTAGATGTGCGGACCAACGAATTCTACAAAAACAGCGAAGCGCTCGAGATTATCCGTGCAGCGATGAAGCACACGGAGGTTACCCCCCGCTCCACGCACATAAACTCCTCCCGGATCGAAACAAGCCATCCCATCGTGCAGAAGGCACTCTCCATGGGAACCGAAATTTTCGGTTCGCCCACCACCTCCGATCAGGCACGGATTCCTTACACCTCGCTGAAAATGGGCCCGGGTAATTCGGCCCGTTCGCACACAGCCGATGAGTACATAGGGTTACAGGAGGTTGAGGAGGGAATTGCAGGGTATATTGCGTTGCTCAACAACTTGGATATCAGGGAGGCCCGCTAAGGTTTGATTCGGCCGGGATTCTGTTTCACAAACGAACTCCACGAACCGCCCGAGCCTTTGGCTACACTCCGCCCGGCGGGCGACGGCGACGCCTGACCGGATTGCAGAAGAGAAACCGGCCGTTGAAAGGCATGGCAAACTGCCGCAGCCAGTCCGTCGGTGGCATCCAGATTTTTGGGGATTTCCGGAAAGT
>CAYVJA010000098.1:917-7015 GCA_964451605.1 uncultured Bacteroidales bacterium
CCGGCCACCTGCTCCTTCGAGGCCGCGCCCCTTCCGGTTATCGCCATCTTAATCTTTCGGGGGGCATACTCAAAAATAGGCATCGACCGACTCAACGCCGCGGCAATGGCGGCACCCTGCGCTCTGCCCAGCTTGAGCATCGACTGTACATTCTTCCCCTGAAAGGGCGACTCAATGGCCAGTTCGTCGGGGTGATACTCATCTATCAGAGCAAGGGTTCGATCGAAAATTTTCTGAATGCGCACGTAGTGATCCTCGTAACGATTCAACACCAATTCACCCAACACAACCAACTCTATCTTGTTGCCCTCCTGGCGAATAATGCCATACCCCATCACGGTAGTACCCGGATCGATACCCAAAATAATCTTTTCGGGTACTCCGGCTCTACGGACTCCGGACTCTCTTTTGTCCAATCCGGAGGGCTTGTCACGAAGGCTACTCTTCACAACCATTTTTAAAGGAAACTACACTGCGAAGATCGCAATTTTCGCGTACCTCATCCCGACGGCAACCGGAAAAGTAGAGCCAAACTACACAAATCGGGTAAAAGCGGTAACTTTGGCCGACAGAACCTTAAACACGGCCGAATATGAGTGCACAAACCGACAACCTGACACTGCTGGGCGGTGAAACCCAATACACCTACAACTACAATCCTGCGCTTCTGGAGACATTTCGGAATAAACACCCCGAAAACGACTATTGGGTTTCGCTGGTGTGTCCTGAGTTTACCTCACTCTGCCCCATCACCGGACAACCCGATTTTGCGACCCTTCATATTCACTATCTGCCCAACGAAAAGATGGTAGAGAGCAAAAGCCTCAAACTCTATCTCTTCAGTTTCCGGAATCACGGCGACTTCCATGAAGATTGCGTCAACATCATCATGAAGGATCTGGTGGCACTGATGGATCCAAAATATATTGAGGTGGTAGGAAAATTCAACCCCCGCGGCGGCATCAGTATCTACCCCTATGCCAATTACGGCCAACCTGGAACCCGCTACCAAACCATGGCGCAGGAGCGCCTCTCGCAACGGCAATTCGACTTCTGATTCAGGGCAACAGCGCCTCGGGAACCGGCCTTTGCAACAGATATTTATACCAGAACCGGTAGGCCGATTGCGTATTGTGCACACTCTTGGCCCCTCCCCAACCGTGTCGGCCACCGGGGTAGAGCATAAACTCAAACTCTTTCCCCTCCTCCTGCAGTTGGCCGGCAAGTTGCAACGAATTCTGCAGATGCACATTGTCGTCCATGGTGCCATGCACCAGCCGAAGCATGGAGTTGTCGCCACCCCGGTATTGGTGAACCCAGGTAAGTACAGATCCGTTTTTATACCCGTCGGGGTTGTCGACGGGCCTGTCCATATAGCGTTCGGTATAATGGGAGTCGTATAATTCCCAGCTGGTTACCCCAAACTCCGCGATGCCGTACTGAAAATAGCCGGCGCCCTTCGAGAGGGCCATGGCGGTCATGGTTCCACCGTAACTGCTTCCGGTAATCCCCACGCGGGTGGAGTCGACTCTGGGGTCGGTTCGCAGCCATTTTACCCACGAAATGTAATCGGTTATCTCCCATTTGCAGAGATTCCGGTGCAGCATATTGAGCCCGGCTTTTCCGTGGTGTCCGGCGCCCCGGTGGTCTATCGAGAGCTGTATCACCCCTTCGGAGGCCCACCAGGCCGACATCCCCAACCCCTTCCACACATCGGTTACTCCGGTTGCGTCGGGCCCCCCGTATACCGAGATCAGTACAGGATACGTTACACCCGATCCCGTTCTGAGGGGCCAGATTACGCTACCCGGCAGTTCGAAGCCATCGGGCGTAGTAATAGAGACCAGTTGCGGAAGCGGTAGCGCATAGTTTGCATAACGGGGGCCGCGGGCATCACCCAGCTCAGCCACCACCTTGCCCGAAGCCACCTCAACCAGTGCCTTACGGGGAGGGGTAGTGAGATTGGAGTAGGTGGTGATAAAGTAGTCGAACGCAGGGCTCAACACTACGCTATGCGAATAGGGGCCGAAAGTGAGTCGCTGTTGATCCTTTCCGTTGAGCCGCACACGGTATAAGTCGGTGCGGGTGGAGTGTTCGGCCCTGGAGGTAAAGTAGACCCACCCCTTTTTTTCATCTACATCGACAATTTTAGTGGACCAGTTCTTTCCGGAGGTAAGGGGATGCAACGTACGCTCCTTCACATCAAAACGGTATATCTGGTTCCAGCCGTCGGTATCGTTTTGAATCAGAAACGATGCACCCTGCCCTACAAAGCGGAGATCCTCCTTCCAATCTATCCAGGTGGGCTGCTCCTCCTGATAGAGGAGCTGCTTACGCCCATTGGCCGGATCTACACTGTAGATACACAAACGGGTCTGATCGCGGTTCATCCACTGCACCAGGAGGACAGAGGCATCGGGCATCCAGAAGGGGAGTCCGAAATATTGATCGACATTCTCATCAAAGTCGGCCCACACCACAGGGCCTCCGTCGGCCGATACCACTCCCACCTTCACCTTGGGATTCGGATCACCGGCTTTGGGATAGCGGGTCTGTTCGAGGAAACCGTGCTGTCCCTGCGACGAATAGATAGGAAACATCGGTACCTCTGTGTCGTCCGAACGGAAAAAGGCGAGCGAACGGCTGTCGGGTGCCCACCAAAAGGAGCGATAGCGAGAAGGACGGCCCAGTATCTCCTCATAATAGACCCACGATGCCCATCCGTTCAGAATCAGGTCGGTTCCGTCGTAGGTAAGCCTCGACTCCTTTCCGGAAGCAATCTCAATAGCATAGAGATCGTTATTACGGGTAAAGGCCACCCGCTTGGCATCGGGCGAAAGCTGCGGATTCTGAACCTGTCCTGGCGTTTGGGTAAGCTGAACCCTGCCCCTGTTCATATCAGAAAGGTAGAGAAGGCCATCGACCACCACCACAGAGGGCCGGGCCGTAATCTGCGGTGTAAAGGGTTGCGATTTCCCGCTTTTAATCTCCACCTGCCTGAACTGGCGGTTCCCGGCATCCTGAATAATATAGGTACCCGCACCGGTGCTCTCGTCGAACCGGGCCTCCGGAAGCGGAACCAGAATGCCGGTACCCACCGGATTACGCATCTGATCGAGGGTAAGGAGCGAATCGCCCGTTTGGGCAGAGAGCAGAGAGCTGCTCAGCAGAAGGAGAGGCAAAAAGCGGAAATTGATCATTTCGAGCAGGGGGGGGTAAGATTGTCTAAATTGCCGTTACTATTGTCCAAAGGTACAAAAAGAAGCCTTGTATGCAGGCTTGAGAGCCATTGTAACCTTGTGCCCTCTTGAAATTTTCTCTAGATTTGTTCCCAACGCCTTCACTAATCCGCTTTGCGAATGAAAACTTTTCTTCTTTTCCCGGTGCTTCTTTTGGCCATGACCCTGTCGGCACAAGATTACCCGATACAGCCGGTTCCCTTTACCGACGTAAACCTCACCGACTCCTTCTGGGCGCCCCGCATTGAGAAGAACCACAAAGTGACTATACCCATTGCCCTGCAGTACTGTTATAATACGGGAAGAGTAGATAACTTCCTGGTGGCCGGAGGGTGGAAAAAGGGGAAGTTTGCGGGCGAATACCCCTTCGACGACTCGGATGTCTTTAAAATTATTGAGGGCGCCAGCTTTTCGCTGCAGACTTTCCCCGATAAGGAGATGGAAGGGCATCTCGACGCCCTGATTTACTATATCGGCAAGGCACAGGAGCCCGACGGCTACCTCTTTACCAACCGCACCATCAACCCCGACAGCTTGCATCAGTGGGTTGGGAAAAAGCGGTGGGAGAAAGATCCTGATCTGAGCCACGAACTCTACAATCTGGGGCATCTCTATGAGGCGGCCACAGCCCACTACCAGGCCACCGGCAAGCGAAACCTGCTCGATATTGCCATAAAAAGTGCCGATCTGGTGTGCAACGACTTTGGCCCCGGAAAACTCGATCTGGCTCCCGGTCATCAGGTTATTGAGATGGGTCGGATCGGGATCCAGCACGATCAGGCCGAAGTCGGCCTTTTGCCCCACCACGACAAGCGTCTGGAGTGCCGCGGACGGGGCAGCAACGCCAAACTGGGCTCCTACGCCCAGAACCATGCACCTGCTGCCGAACAGGTTACCGCCGAAGGACATGCGGTGAGGGCCATGTATCAATATGCCGCCATGGCCGATGTTACCGCCCTGATGGGTGGATATGCCCTGGCCATGGAAAAGCTTTGGGACGACATTGTCTATAAGAAATATTACATCACCGGGGGCATCGGAGCCGCAGGAGGGCATGAGGGTTTTGGCACCGATTACGACCTTCCCAATATGTCGGCCTATAACGAAACCTGCGCCTCGATTGGCGAGATCTTTTGGAACCATCGCCTCTTTCTGCTGAATGGTGATGCCAAATTTTACGACATTCTGGAACGAACCCTCTATAACGGAATGATTTCGGGGGTCTCCCTCTCGGCCGACCGCTTCTTCTACCCCAATCCGCTCGAATCGAGAGGCCAGCACGCCCGCAGCGCCTGGTTTGGCTGTGCCTGCTGCCCCAGCAATGTCTGTCGCTTTATCCCCTCCATCCCGGGCTACATCTACGCCAAAAAGGATAATCGGCTTTACGTAAACCTCTTTATGCAAAGCGAAACCGAGGTGAATCTCTCTTCGGGTAAAGTGAAACTGCAACAGACCACCGACTATCCCTGGAAGGGTGACATTTCCATTTCGGTAAACCCTGCAACGTCAGGAAACTTCCAGATAGCTGTCCGCATTCCGGGATGGGCCGCGAACCGCCCGGTTCCCGGCGATCTGTACCGATATGCGGAGTCGGCTCCCGAACCCTTTACCCTCACGGTTAACAACCAAAAGGTAGCGTATTCTATGGAATCGGGCTATGCCATTTTGGACCGCGTCTGGAAAGAGGGCGATAAAGTAGCTTTATCGTTCCCGATGCCCATCCGCAAAGTATTGGCCCACGAAAAGGTGGTGGCCGATAAAGGCAAGATGGCCATTGAGCGCGGACCCGTTGTCTACTGCCTGGAGTGGGCCGATCAACCTGACAAAAAGGTACTCAACCGGATGGTTCCGCAAAAAACAAAGCTGACCTCTCAGTTCCGGCCCGATCTGCTGGGCGGAGTTGAGGTGATTACGGGCCAGGCCGTTGTGCTGAGCGAGGATGTCAATAAAAAAATGCGCGAAGAGCAGCTCTCCTTTACAGCCATCCCCTACTATGCCTGGGCCAACCGGGGTAATGGCGAGATGATGGTGTGGATCCCCTTCGAAAAGGGCGCTGCCAAGCCGATGAAACTCCCCACCCTGGCCTCCAAAAGCAAAGTGACCGCATCGCACAGAGCCGGCAATCTGGAATCGATTAAAGATCAGGAGCTCCCCAAAAACTCGAACGACAAAGATATTTCGTACTACCACTGGTGGCCCAAAAACAGCACCACCGAGTGGATCCGCTACGATTTTGAAGCCCCTGCCAAAGTCTCGAAGTGCCAGATCTACTGGTACGACGACAAACCCTTTGGGGGATGCGCCCTGCCCAAAGCCTGGAAAATCTACTACCTCGACAAGAGCGGTCAGTTTACCGAAGTAAAAACACTCTCGGCCTACCCCTCCGAAAAAGATAAACTAAACGAAATCTCGTTCGAACCTGTCGAAACCCAAAGCCTCAAGCTGGAGGTGGTGCTCCCCGACCGGGATGCCGCCGGTTTGTACGAGTGGATTGTGAAGTAGGCCGGAGCCCTTTTACCAGGTACCCTTCTCCCTGCCCACCGGCAGGTAGACCTCGTCCGATCCCACCACCCCTGTAGGCGAGTAACTCTCCACCCGCACCCGCAGCGTTCGGGCAAAGTTTCTGCCCACGGGCAGACTTACCTCAGCCTTACCCTCTTCGGAGGTAATCAGTTCGGGAACCCAGAGAAGCGTGGGCTGTCGGTGATAGGTGAGACGATCGGGAAAATCAGCGGGCACATACTTGGGAACATAGAACTGACGGGGGGTAGCCACACCCCGCATGTAAACGGTTCTCTTGCCATTTCTCTCGCCCCTGACAATCCCGTAACCCTCTTTGGTGGTGATTTCGATAACACA
>CAYVJA010000099.1:0-1965 GCA_964451605.1 uncultured Bacteroidales bacterium
CGTTATTTTCAGGCAATTCAGTTCTTTTCATATCTCATTCTTTAAGTGATTTCCTACGCAAGATCGGCACCGCCACTCCGCAAAACGCGGAGTGGACGAATGCATCTCTCAGTATTTCGAATTTAGCCGCGCCTTGAACGATTTCGGCCCAGCCGGCATATTGGCATCGGCACCATAAGCAGGACTATATTTCCCGGCAGGCAAATCTGTAAAAGTGTACGCATTACAAACTCTGGCCACATCCACATATTTGGTTGCAGCGGTGTTGATTGCCGATGCCGCCATGTCGGCCAATGCGCCTAATGCACCGCCAAAACCCGTAGATACCGAGGCATCATAGACAATATCGCCCTTTCGTGTATAGACAATCTCATGCGTTTTGGTCGATTTGATGATATACTCCACTTCGACCATCACTTTTGCAGCCAATCCCGATTTATCCCAACGATGAATGATGGTGAATAGTGCCAGATCCGCGCCAAAAATCTCCTGAAACTTAGTTAAAGGCGTGTTTAAAAAGAGTTCTGCATCGTAAGCGCTCTCTTTCTTAAGAATTTCCATCGATAAAAAAGTGGGAACTACATAAAACCCGGCATTTGCAACCGGCATATGTAGTGTGGAGTGGAAGTACTCTTTGGCCTCCACGTTTGTACTCCTGTTAATAGGAGGCATCAGCAGCACGGTTAAAGGCTGCTCATCGTACATTCCTTTGTATGCAACTGATCTTGTGAGCGGGGTAGTGGTTACACAACCCGAAAGGATGGCAACGGCGAGCGCGCTGATAACAAGGATATTTTTCATTCTTCTGTCATTTTAAGAATTCTCTCAATAAAGATTTTCGACTCAGGGTATAAGGCAATCTCTTGCGAGAGCATCGCCCTCCCCTCCTCTGTCCGATTTGCCTGCAGTAACACAAAACCGTAGTCGGCATACACACCCGGAGGAACCACGGCTCGCGAACCCTTTTGCTGTTCGATAATGGTAGTGTACGTGGCGATCAACTCCTGAGTTGCCTTTTCATCGCCATTCTTCAAATAGTTATAACTCGCATCGCCATACTTTGCCCAGGTATAAAGCGGTTTCTGCGTGGTGCAAGAGGCAAAAAAGAGGATGGATGCTGCAATAATGAGTAGCTTTCTCATGGTAGTACGATTTTTTTAGTTTCCTGTGCCGAGACAAATAGTTGTTTTCTATAGATGACTTGATCTCTGTAAGAGACGGTCAGCTGATGTACCCCTGTTGAAATAGCATACACATTGCCTCGCTGACGGCCAACAACTCCTTTATTGATCTCTGCTGTAAATGCACTCTTATCGTCGATCGTAACGGAAACGCCGTCGGGGTATTTGCGCGGCTCTCCGATAAATTCTAAAAACGACTCATTTTCTAAGCCCGAAGACAACGATTTTACCCCCGTACAACCCGAAAGAGTGCACAAGCCTATGATTATACCCATCAGTAACTTTCTCATCACTTAATCTCCTTTATGTAATAGTTGGTTAGATTTTCCTTATCAATTACACCCTCGGTAAACGACACCATAGAGAATTCACTTTGAGGGTTATCGCCACCAGTTACGTCAATTTTGATCTTTGCAACAGGTTTCCCGGGTAGTTCCATCATCATCCCGGTTTGAGGATTCTTAATACTCTTCCCCTTTTCCACCACTTCGTAGGTGTCGCCAACCTTCAATCCCTGACTTTTCCCTCCCGAAATCAGAATTCCATCTTTATCGTACGACAGAAAATAAGACTTCCAGGGTCGGTCCATACAGTTGTTGATAATATTCTCAACCAGCTTAGAGATGGCAACCGAAATCGCTTTATCGCTCAGTGTGGCGTCATAGTCGGTTCGCTCGCCCAATCCCATTACAGTTGTATTGGTGGTTTCGGCCTCACCTTTTGCCTCTTCAGAATAGATTATTTGTCCGGTCGATACATCAACCAGTCGGATACTTACCCCGGC
>CAYVJA010000099.1:1975-3458 GCA_964451605.1 uncultured Bacteroidales bacterium
ACGGTTTGCGTTTTACTCCGGGAAAATGCATTGACATCGCCCACATTCTTTCTACCGAATTCGGTAACCGAACCAATAATTAAATAATCGGCTCCCACTTTTTGGAGTCCTTCATTCCCGGCGAGCTTTAACTCCTCAACGATCTTATCCATATCCTGCCGCTCCAACAAGATAAACTTGTTGGACGATGCCAGTTTGGTCGACAAAATATCCACAGCTTGCTTACCGATAGGGTCGTTAGCCTTATCGTAGAAGATCCCTTTAGCATACTGCGTTTCGTTCGAGAAACGTGCAATTGCTACTTTTCGCTTTAATCCCTGCTCTTGTGCAGGAATCTCTTGAACAGGCGGTTCAACGGGAACCACCTTTCGTTGGGTTGTACATCCAAACACCGTGATAATCACGGACATTATCCAAATCAGCTTCATCATAAAATGGTGTATTAGGTTAATAAGCCCCGGCAAGATCGGCACCGTCACTCCGCGTTTCGCGGAGTGAACGAAAAACTTTAGCCAAACGATTATTCCGGGACTTCGGAAAGCGCATCAGTATCGCAAAGTGTAGCGGCATCGCAAAGTGTAGCGGCATCGCAAAGTGCATCAGCTTCCCAAGCTGAGGGTCGGGCATCGTCGTTTACAACCAGTTCGATCCTCATGCCCATTACCGAGGCCAGTTGATGCAACACATCGAACGTCACATTGTAGCGACCCGCCTCAATGCGCGAAATATGCGACTGATCCAGGCCCGTAAGCCGGGCCATCTCCACCTGCGAAATACCCCTCTCCTTTCGAAGCGCAGCAACATTGCGCCCCATACGCGCCCTTTCGGCCAAATCTTTATGTACCATCGTTCATCTCTTTTTATACCCCGCAAGAAAGAGATGGCAACTCCGCGTTTCGCGGAGTGATGGTTATAATCTTTGCATAGAAAAGGCTAGGCAATCATTATGCTCATAAACCACGAAAGATGTTAATCGAATTTTCCGTAGGCAATTATCTGTCGTTTAAAACAAAGTCAACGTTAAGTCTTGCTGCTACCTCCATTACGGAGCACACCGACACTAACGTGTTCTTTGCCGATAGGCACAACTTATTAAAAGGTGCTGTGATTTATGGCGCAAATGCGAGTGGGAAAAGCAATTTTATTCGCGCTATGTCCACTATGCGACACTTGGTATTACAGTCTTTCGATCAATCATCGACCGATGAGTTAGATGTTACTCCATTTTTATTAAGCACCTCCACCGAAGAGACTCCCTCCTTCTTTGAAGCCATTATTATTGCCGAAGGCGTTCGCTACAGATATGGCTTTGAAGTTGATTCCAAAAAAGTCCATGCCGAATGGTTGTTTGAAGCGCAAAAAAAAGCCGAGAAACCTCTCTTCCTGAGAGAGTCCGATGGAATTGAGGTGATGAAAACTTTTCCTGAGGGAAAAGATCTGGAGGACCGAACCAGAGAGAATGCGCTTTTTCTTGCAGTTTCCG
>CAYVJA010000099.1:3537-4328 GCA_964451605.1 uncultured Bacteroidales bacterium
ATGGGAATTATCGTAGAGACCAGATTTACTTTGTTGAAAAGGATCAGTATGGCGCTTCCGACATCTATTCTTTGGTAGAGTATAAAGAAGAAGGGAAAACAGTCAGAAAGGACCGCTCATTCGAAAAAGATTACATTGAAGGGCGTTACGGAGCAATTCCGTTTATTGGCAGCTTATGCTACTGAAAGAGTAATACATCATTCCGTCAAAAATAAACTTAGGCGGCCAAGCCGAAGCCTGATCGCCTAAGAGGTTGTCGAATCCGCAGAATCGGCATACAATCTTACATCTTTTTACATGCAAAATCAACTTTTACCAAAATAATGAGCGAAAAATAGCCATTACCTATGAGTTTGAAGGTAAGAAGTATTTTCTTAATACTTCATAATCGCATCCGGCGAATCGTAAGGAAACCATTTTCCATGCCACAGATCGAGATAAGGATCATCATCCTTTTTTCGATAGGCATCTTTGCCATTTCAGCATTCCCACCATTCATAACTACTCTCAATTCCCCATCGCCACGGCGTTCCTATCTGTCGACATAGTTCAATGGTTTTAGAATATACCCAAAGATTGGCACCGCCAATCCGCAAAACGCGGAGTGATAGAAATAATTTTGTACATAAAGAGTGGGGCTAGCCGTTTAGAGGAACTGTCTCTGAGACATTGGATAAGTAGGGCGGGGCCCCATCGCTCTGGTGCGCTTCGCGCAAATGGTTAACGGTGAATGGTAAATGTGCGCTTGCGCGTGCTAATTCATTAACCATTTACAGTTAACCATTCACCAT
>CAYVJA010000099.1:4380-6842 GCA_964451605.1 uncultured Bacteroidales bacterium
GAGAGTTTTATGGGAAAAAATTACAGATACATGCCCAATGAAAGGGTAAACACCCTGGCTTTGGTATTCACGGGAGCATCTTCGGCAGCGCCTGTTTTCTCAAAACCCCAGTCATAGCGACCAGTCAGCTGAAACCTGTTCAGCACATCACAACCCACGCCCAGGCCCAGCCCGTAATCAAACTTTTTGTAATCAAAATCCTCAACAACATCCGACATTTCTACTTTTCCGTCAAGGGCATAACTAAGATACGGACCTCCGATAATAAACGGGGTAAGCGTTTTGGGAATGCTGACAAGATTGACACGAAGATTGACCGGAATATCAATATACTTCATTGACGTATTTTCAGTCCCCCTCTCCGAATAAAGCAATTCCGGCTGAAGGGCCAGTCCCGGCAGTTTAAACTGCGCAAAAACCCCGGCATTCCATCCTGTACTTGCATCAACCGTTCCAGGCCACCAACTTTGCACATTGACCGCCTTATAATCGCAAAAATTCAAGCCGGCCTTAATCCCAAACCTCGTCTGGGCATTCACAGTACAGGTGGCCACCACCCAAACGAGCAATAAACATGTTTTTTTCATCATAGTAAGTTATTAATGCAAGTTCATCATAAGAGAGAAGCGGTTTATAAATACTCCTTATCCATTTCAAAGATAAGTGATGTTTGCTTTCATTTTTACTTGTAATTAAGCTACTTTTAAAAGTCCAAAGTACTCATATATCAGAAAATCCTATTCAATTAACAACTAACAGGAATGAAACCTCAATCTTGGATCGTTTATCTTCTCTTTACCTGCATGGGAATCTCTTCGGTCAGTGCAGGAGATCCTGTCATTGGAAAAACAGCCCGCTACTGTAATCCGCTGCCCATGATCACTGCACCCGGCGGCAATGCATCCGGCGATGTCACGGTGATCCGGGAGAACGGCAGATACTACATGTTTTGCACGGGCGGCGGAGCCTGGATATCGGACGATATGTTAAACTGGACTTTTCAACGTGTTGCAAATGTTCCCGTAGCGCCGGATGTCTTTACATACAACGGCAGTTTCTATATGTGCGGTAACGACGGCCCGCTCTTCAAAGCCGACAATCCCCTGGGGCCCTATACCAGTCTGGGAGAATGGAAAAACACTCCAGACGTGGCCGGAGGATGGAACGGTGCATTTGATATGGAGATATACATCGACAACGACAACACCCCTTATCTCTACTACTCCGGACGCGGAGTGAGCGGAATCTTTGTGGTGCCACTCGATCGCAATGATCTTACAAGATTCAACGGTCCCGTGAAACATCTTTTCGGGTTTAATCCGGATCACATTTGGGAACGCTATGGCGAAATGAACGAATATCCCGGCGTGGCATGGATTGAAGGCCCATGGGTTCAAAAGCATAACGGCATCTACTATTTGCAGTACTCTGCGTCAGGCACCCAATGGAAAACCTATGCTGAGGGATACTATACCTCGAAATCGCCCATGGGACCCTTTACCTATGCTCCTAACAACCCGCTGCTGCGCAAGACCGAGGGCCTTGTCACCGGAACCGCTCACGGCAGTATTGTAGAAGGCCCCGACGGAAATCTTTGGCAATTCTATACGATCGTTCTTTCGAACCCTCCCGGCGGACGGCGGATCGGAATGGACCGTATCGTTTTCGACAAGCAAGGGAACATGTCAGTACAGGTTACAGAGACCCCGCAATGGGCACCCGGAACCATCAGCGACCCTACCCAGGGAAACAGCGGTTCCATCCCGTTAACCATCAACAAATTTCGGGCAATGAATGCACTTTCAAAATGCTCTTCCGAACAGTCGGGCCACGAAGCCGCCTACGCGGTAGACAACTCCAGCGGAACCTGGTGGCAGCCCGCCCCCACCGATTCCATGCCTTCACTAACCCTGGAACTCTCGCCGGCAACCCGTTTCGACGTAGTGCAACTATTTACCATCGACGGCGTCCGGCTGCTATTTAACAGCGGCAGAACGGGATTCGGCGGAGGCTCAACAGATCCCTATCAATACAACATCGAAGTCTCCATGGATGGAAAGAGCTATACCACAGCACTTGACCAGACCCAAAACAAGATTTCACGGAATACCATCTATGAAGAAATCACGCCTGTAAAGTGCCGCTTTGTCCGGCTGACCCTCACAAACCGGCCGAACCCAACCCCTCCGGGCCTCATTGAATTCACCCTATTCGGCAAACCCGCTGATTCGCTGCCTGCAGCAGTGCCGATTCCGGTAACAATGTAACGATAAATACTCTAGTGCTCTAGTGCTCTAGTGCTCTGGTGCTTCGAAGCGCGTGCGCGCTTCAAGAGCTCAAGTGCTGCGCTGGCGCGCGAAAAGATTGGGGTTGTAGAAAGTTGGCCGTTTGGATGAACTGCCTTTGAGACATTGGAGAAGTTAGGCGGGGCCCCATCGCTCTCAATGAACGCTAAAAAGAGG
>CAYVJA010000100.1:0-6816 GCA_964451605.1 uncultured Bacteroidales bacterium
CTGTTTCTCTAATTCGGTCGAGGTTTTGTTGGAGTTGTTGGAGTTTTTTTGGGTTTTCGGGGGCGAGGTTTTGTTTTTCGGCGGGGTCGCGGTCTAAGCGGTAGAGTTGCGGTTGTTTGTTGTTGCCGAGTTCGGTGTGGGTGAGGGGGGCGTAGGCGGCTCCGTTCGAGGGGACGATGTATTTCCAGACGCCTTCGCGGTAGGAGAGGGCTCCGGCGCTTTGTACTACGTGTTTACGTCCTTTGGCATCTTTACCGGTCCAGGCTGCCAGTTGGTTTTGGCTGTCGGGGCCTTCGCCCGGCTGCAGGGTTTGGCCGGTGAGGGCTGCCAGGGTGGCGGTGAAGTCGGGCTGGCTGATGAGGGCTGTCGAGGTCTGGGGTCTTACTTTGGCGGGCCAACGTACCAGAAAGGGTACGCGGGTGCCGGCATCGAAGGCGCTGTATTTGCCGCCCCGGAGGATGCCGGAGGGTTTGTGGTTGCCCAGCAGTTCAACGGCCTGGTCTTTGTAGCCGTCGTCGACCACCGGTCCGTTGTCGGAGGTGAGGATTACCAGGGTGTTTTCGGTAAGCCCCAGGCGGTCGAGGGTTTTGAGAACTTCGCCTACGCTCCAGTCGAACGAGAGGATGGCGTCGCCTCTGGGACCCATGCCGCTTTTACCCGCGAATCGGGCGTGGGGTACGCGCGGAACGTGGATGTCGTGGGTGCAGAAGTAGAGGAAGAAGGGCTTTTGGTGGTTGGCCTCAATAAATTGTACGGCATGTTGGGTAATGGAGTCGGCAATGTTCTCATCGACCCAAAGGGCCGATTTTCCCCCTTTCATGTAGCCGATCCGGCTGATGCCGTTTACAATGGTCATGTCGTGGCCGTGGCTGGGGTGCATTTTGAGCAGTTCGGGATGGGTTTTCCCCAGCGGTTCGCCGGGGAAGGGGGTTTTATAGCTTACTGAAATGGGGTCGGAGGGGTCGAGCCCCACCACCTTCTGGTTTTCCATAAAGACACAGGGTACACGGTCGCCCGTGGCAGCCATGATATAGGAGTAGGTAAAGCCGATATCGGCAGGGCCGGGGGTTACGATACCGTTCCAATCCTGTTTTCCCTGCACGCCGAGCCCCAGGTGCCATTTGCCCACCACTCCGGTGGTATAGCCGGCCCGCTGCATCACGTCGGCCGCCGTAGTGGTTTCGGGCGAAATGATCAGCGAGGCATCGCCGGTAGCCACGCCCGTACCCTGCTTCCTCCAGGCGTATTGCCCGGTGAGCAGCGCATACCTCGAAGGAGTACTGGTGGCCGATCCGGCATACGCATTCAGATAGCGAACCCCTTCGCGGGCCAGCCGATCGACATTAGGGGTTGCAACGGCCGTGGCACCGTAACAACTCAGGTCGCCATACCCCAGATCGTCGGCATAAATAAACACCACATTCGGAAGCGCCTTTTCCGCCGGAGGCGTACCGGCCGGGTTCGAACTCTCAACGGGAGAATGGCCGGTTGCGGCCGCAGCATACCCGGAAGCGAGGAGGAGGGAGAGAGTGGAGGGGAGGAGGTTCATATGGTTGATTTTTAGTGCTCTGGTGCTTCGCGCTTTGCGCGAGTGCTGCGCTTCGCGCGGAAAAAAAAGTGCTCTGGAGCACTCAAATCGCTTTCGCGATTTGAAGCACTAGAGCACTATTTCTCCAGCATTTTATCCACCACCACCGCAATTGCTCCGTCGCCTGTTACGTTGCCGGCGGTGCCGAAGCTGTCCATGGCTATGTAGAGGGCTATCATGAGGGCTATGGATTGTTCGTCGAAGCCGAGGACGGATTGGAGGATGCCTATTGAGGCCATGATGGCGCCGCCGGGGACGCCGGGTGCGGCTACCATGGCGATGCCGAGGAGGGCGATGAAGCCGGCCATGAGGCCGAAGGTGAAGGGTTGCCCTTGCATGAAGAGGATGGCCATGGCGCAGCAGACTATTTTCAGGGTGCTGCCCGCCAGGTGGATGGTGGCGCAGAGGGGTACGGTGAATTGGGCCACTTCGGGTTTTACGCCCATGCCGAGTACTTGTCGGAGGGTTACGGGAATGGTGGCTGCCGACGATTGGGTGCCCAGGGCGGTCATGTAGGCGGGTAACATCTGCCGCAGCATTTTGAGGGGGTTGCGGCCCGTGTAGAGTCCGGCCGCGGTGAATTGGATCAGCAGCAGCAAAAGGTGCAGGACTACAATGAGGAGTACCACTTTGTAGAAGACGCCCACGATCTGTACTACCTGCCCCGATTGGGCCAGGTGTACAAAGATGGTGAAGATGTAGAGGGGTAACAGGGGTATAATCACCTTTACAATGGTGTACTCTATCACTTCTTTAAAATCGGAGAGGGCGTTTCGCAGGGTATTCCCGTTCGATACGGCCAGGCCGAGCCCCATAGCAAAGGCAAGTACCAGTGCGCTCATTACATCCATCATGGGGGGAATCTCAATCCGGAAGAAGGGGGCCAGGAGGCTTTCGGCCTTTTGAGCACCCTCTATCAGCGAGGGAGCCGGCTCGATAATGCGGGCGTAGAGGGGGCGACAGGCAAAGTAGCCCAGAAAGCCCGAGAAGAGGGTCGATCCGTAGGCAAGGGCGGCGGTTATGCCCAGCAGACGGCCGGCTCCGCGCCCCAGCTCAGCGATACCGGGTGCCACCAGCCCCAGAATGATTAGGGGAATCAAAAATCCCAACAGGTTAGAGAAGAGCACATTTACTGTGTCAGCACTCCGGGCCAGCCACTCGGGAGCCACGAAGCCCACTATCACTCCCGCGATAATGGACAGGATTACTTTTGGAAGGAGGCCCATGCGTTACCAGTAATAGTTGGCCACCGCTTCGTTCATGGCAGGGTTGTCGGCGTCGGTGTCGTCGTACTCCTTTTTGAGTTCCATCAGGGCCACTTTAAGCCGGGTTATCTCCTTTTTGTAGGCGGGGTCGTTGTATCGGTCGTGCATCTCAGTGGGGTCTTTTTTCAAATCGAAGAACTCCCACGAGGGGTCATTTCGGCCTTCCCGGTTCCGGTTTTTCCCAGGGCTTTTCCATAGATAAAGGTGAGGCGATACCTGTCGGTACGGAGGCCGTACATGGCCGGTACGTGATGGTCGGGGTCGTCGTGCATCCAGTAACGGTAATACATGGCTTTGCGCCAGTTGCCGGGTGTTTTTCCCTGCAGGTTCTTCCGTATGCTTTTGCCCTGCATTTCGGTGGGGACGGGAACACCGGCGTAATCGAGGAAGGTGGGGGCAAAGTCGATGTTCACGGTGATGTCGGTGTTTACCGATTTGGGTTTGATCTCTTTGGGGTATCTGATCAGAAAGGGGGTGCGGAGGCTCTCTTCGTACATAAGCCGTTTGTCGAACCAGCCGTGTTCGCCCAGATAGAAGCCCTGATCGGAGGTGTAGACCACTACCGTGTTTTCGGTGAGCCCGTTTTTGTCGAGGTAGTCGAGAATGCGACCGACATTTTCGTCGATGCCCGCGATACAGCGCAGGTAATCTTTCATGTAGATCTGGTAGGCCCATTTACGGATCTGGTCGCGGTCCATCCCTTCGGGGAAGCGATCTACTTTCAGGTCGTAATTGGGAATGAAGTTTTCCATGCTCATGCGGAGCATCTTCAAGTATTCGTTCCGTCCTTCGTAGGTGTCGAGCAGGTTGCCCGGTTCGGGAATCTCTACCTCTTTCAGGAACTCTTCGAACCGTTTGGCCGGTATCCAGGTGCGATGGGGTGCCTTAAAGTGACACATCAGGAAGAAGGGTTGGTTGCCCCGTTGCTCTTCCATGAAGTTGATGGCCAGGCGGGTTACCACATCGGTTTCGTGCCCGGGGTACACCTGTCCGACGGCCCGGTTGAAGGGCACACCGTTCAGGCTGTCTTTGCAGATGAGGATGGGGTCTTCATAGCGTCCCTGTCCCGGCAGAATGGTATACTTGTCGAACCCGGCCGGTTCGGAGTGCAGGTGCCATTTTCCGAAGAGTCCGGTCCGATATCCCTCTTTCTGAAGCAGTTTGGCCACTGTGGGCTTTTGTGGGTCGAGCGGATCGTTCAGGGTATAGACGCCGTTTTTGTGGCTGTATTGTCCGGTGAGCATTACCGCACGGCTGGGGGTGCTGATAGAGTTGGTCACAAAGCAGCGGTCGAGCCGGGCTCCCTCTCTTCCCAACCGATCGATATTGGGAGTGGGCATCACCTCCCTGAGCCGGCTACCATAGGCGCTGATGGCCTGAAAAGCGTGGTCGTCGGCCATAATATAGATGATATTGGGCCTTTCGGCCGGAGAGGCACCCATACCGGGAAGAGTAAGTGCAGAGAGCCCTGCCACAAGGGTTGAGCCATTTATTAATTTGCTCATATACAGCATTCTATGATATTGATATCTATACAAAAATAGGTAGGTTAGGCGAGAAATCAAATTGGGAAGGGAAAATAGCTTATTTTTGAGTGCTCTAGTGCTCTTGTGCTCTAGTGCTGCGCTTCGCGCGGGTGCTTTAATGCTGCAGGTTGCGCTTACATGCTCGGATTTTTGCTTTATTTTCGCGCTTGCGCGTATCATTTCGTTAGAGCACTCAAATCGCTTAAGCGATTTGAAGCACTAGAGCACTAATGTATTCATCTCTTTGTTTATGGATTCTCAGACGATAATTTTTGCTTTTTTGCTTACTGCGTTTGCCGGTTTGTCGACGGGTATCGGCAGTTTGATTGCGCTGTTTGCTAAGCGGACAAATACCCGGTTTTTGTGTGCTTCGCTCGGTTTTTCGGCGGGGGTGATGATGTATGTGTCGTTTATGGAGATGATGCCTCAGGCCGGCGAATCGCTTCAGCTGGCTTTTGGCGAGAAGTTGGGCACTTTTTATCTGATCTTGGCTTTTTTCGGGGGTATGGGGCTGATTACGCTGATCGACTTTGTGGTGCCCGAATCGGGGAACCCGCACGAGGCCCACAGTGTGGAGGATATGAATCATAAGGATGCGCTCCACCGCACCGGTATGGTGGTGGCTCTTTCGGTGGCCATCCACAATTTTCCCGAGGGTATTGCCACGTTTACCTCTGCCCTGGGCAGTCTCGAACTGGCTATCCCCATCACGGTGGCCATTGCCATTCATAATATTCCCGAAGGTATCGCGGTGGCGGTTCCCATCTATCACGCCACAGGCAGCCGGAAACGGGCCTTTTGGTTTTCGTTTCTTTCGGGCCTGGCCGAGCCGCTGGGTGCCTTGATTGCCTTCCTCTTCCTGATGCCGTTTTGGTCGCCCATGGTGAATGGCATTGTCCTGGCTGCCGTATCGGGTATTATGGTCTTTATCTCGCTCGACGAGCTGCTTCCCAGTGCCGAAAAGTACGGCGAGCACCATATCTCCATTGCCGGCGTGGTGGTGGGGATGGTGGTGATGGCGGTGAGCCTTTTGCTGTTTCTCTAATGCTCTAAGGCGCTAATTTCTGCAATTATGATGACTCTATGGGCCGAATATTTTCTTTACGTTGCATTTGGGTCGCTTAACGATATGTTTACTTTGCCGCATGTACTATAGGCGAAAAATAGCATTGTCATGGCAAGTACAACTCAGATAGAAGTTGAAAATAAACTCATTTCGATAATTAAACAAGACGAGCAAGATTATATCTGCCTGACAGATATGGTTAGAGATGAGGAAGGAACTGACCATATTCGCAATTGGATGAGGAATCGCAATACGGTAGAATTCATAGGATTATGGGAGACTTTGAATAACCCGAATTTTAAATCTGTCGAATTCGACACCTTTAGAAAACAAGCCGGATTAAACAGTTTCAATTTGACACCGAGAAAATGGATTGAAACAACAGATGCAATCGGGTTAATATCTAAATCAGGCAGATATGGCGGCACATATGCCCATAAAGATTTAGCATTCGAGTTTGGTTCGTGGATTAGTCCATTGTTCAAACTCTTGTTGATAAAAGAGTATCAACGACTAAAGGAGATTGAGAGCAATCAATATAATCTTGAGTGGAATGTTAAACGGATATTAACAAAAACTAACTACCTGATACATACCGAAGCAGTAAGAGATTGTATTCTGCCAGAAAAAAACTACGATAAAGATAAAGAGTGGCTGATTTATGCAGAAGAGTCTGATTTGTTGAACGTTGCACTATTTAATTGTACTGCAAAAGATTGGCGTGAGGCAAATGCAGATAAAGCAAAGAAAGGTTTAACTATTCGTGATTTTGCAAGTATAAATGAGCTTGTTGTTTTATCAAACCTCGAGAATATAAATTCTATCCTGATTCGTAATCAAATTGATAAATCAGAACGCTATAGACAATTAAGAAAGATTGTTCAGTCGCAACTAAAATCACTTGATGGACAAGACTTTATAAAAGCATTTAAAAAAGTATCTGACGACATCTTTATTGAAACCAATAAAAAACTAAAATAAACATAGAATTGCAGACCGGTTGGTTGTAAATCTGGTCTGTTCTTGTAATAGTCCGGTTTCGTTGCCTATATTTGTGGAGAAACCATCAAATAACAGATAAAATCTATGGGGCGTTTTTTTTCTATTTCAGGTAGTAAACTCATGGGGCTTTTATTAGCCCTCACGGCAACCCTTTCGTTGTCGGCTGCGGCTCAGGCTACGCAGGCCGCACAGGCCGGGGCATCGGTAACTCAGGCGGCTCCGCAGGAGCAGAAGTCGCGCTTTACGGTGGGCGATAAGACTTTTCTGCTCGACGGGAAGCCTTTTGTGATCAGGGCGGCCGAAATTCATTATACGCGTATTCCGAGGCCTTATTGGGAACATCGCATTCCGATGTGTAAGGCTATGGGT
>CAYVJA010000101.1:0-6795 GCA_964451605.1 uncultured Bacteroidales bacterium
CAGGGCGAGGCCAACTTCACATCCAAACCGGTATGGTAGCGAACCAACTGCGGGAGATCGCGTAACAGCGACCCCCCACCGGTAAGCACAATACCCGCATGTAACCGATCGGCAAACTCCGAGTTTGAAATCTCGAACATAGCCGCATCGACAATCTCCTCCATCCGGGCCTGAATAATATTGGCCAGCGTCTTCACGGTAACCTCCTTCTGGTCGCGCCCGCCAATCCCGTTGATCAAAATAATCTTATCCTCATCGGCCAGCGAACCAAACGAAGAACCATACTTAATCTTGAGGCTCTCTGCCTGTTTTTGCAGAATACCGCAACCCTCTTTAATGTCGCGGGTAACCACAAAACCTCCAAAAGGGATCACAGCCGCATGCTTAAGCTCGCCCTCCAGAAAAACTGCGATATCGGTGGTCCCGCCTCCAATATCGAGCATAGCCACACCGGCCTCACGCTCCTCGTCGGTAAGTACTGCATCGGCCGAAGCCAGCGGTTCAAGAAAAAGACGAGCCACCGACAGATTCAAACGCTGCATACAACGATCGATATTGGCGGCAGAGGTTTTCTGACAAAGCACAATATTGAAATTGGCTTCGATTCGCTTCCCGGTCATTCCCACCGGATTGCGAATATCAGCCTCTCCATCGACAATAAAATGCTGCGGAATCACACACACAATCTGTTCGCGCGGGTCGATGGCAATGCGCGACACTTCACGGTGTAACCGCAATACATCCTCCTCCGTGATCAACACCTCCGCATCGTCGCGGTCGAAATAACAACGACTCTTCAAACAGCGAATGTGTTGGGCAGCAATCCCCACAAAAACCTCTTTAAAGGTCATGCCGGTCTTCTGTTGCACATCGAGCATCACCTTCTCGATATCGCGGGCCGTCTCTTCCACATTCAACACCATGCCGCGACGAACCCCCCGCGACTCCGTTTTCGACAAAGCCAACACCTCAACCTTACCGGTAGGATGTTTACGCCCCACCATTGCCACAATTTTTGTGGTACCAATATCAATGGCTGCTATACACTCATTACTCTGCATCATAGAACTCCTATTATTGTCGTTGCAAACTTGGCTAGCCCCTTACATAGTAGATCGGGGCGTACAAACCACCTGACGATTATATTTTACATTAATTATCTCATAGCGATTCCATCCCAAAGAGGGGAGCGCCTTCTCATAAAAGATCTCCAACCTGCGAAACTTCTCCTCCATATCTTCAGTACTTCCAAACTCAATCACTTGCGAACCCACTCTGGGAATCAACTCCAAATTATGTCTGTCGGCCACATAGACCTGGGCAATCTGTGCGCTCCAGAATTTTGATTGCTCCACATACGAGGCCAATCGATAGAGATGATACAAACTCTCCAGTCCGGGGGCCCGCCGCCAAAGCGCTGTATCCGACACCGATAGCAATCGGTTGGGTGGGGTGAAATCGATATTCCCCGAGGCTGCCAGCACATAACTCGCAAAAACCGAAGGCGGATTCATCACATACCCCTCCCTGTCGATATAGAAAGAGTCGCCATTTCGGTTAAACACCCTGACCAGAGGAGAGCGATACTCAACCTCCACACAAAGACCACCTGATACCGTAGTATACAAGTCGGCTCGTTTAATATACGAATGGGCCTGAATCCGGCGCTCCAGCCGTGCCGTATTCAACGTATCGAGCCGGCACCCTTTCAGTTTTGCCTTAGAGATACCCATAGACAAAAAAACCCTTTCGGCCACCGATTCCGACTGCGTCACCCCATCGCCCAGCACACGCACCTCTACATCGGTACAAGCCTTATGGCTGTTCCGTACTCCGACATGTTTCCACGAGATATAAAGATACCCGCAGATACAAATCAGAGAGAGAAGATAGAAAATGCGACGCCACATAATACAAACTTAGATTTTTCGGAATGTATCACAAAGAAAAGCGGTAATAGGCTCAACCAATGTATCAATATCACCTGCACCAAAGGTAAGTAAAACATCGGGACGGTGTGAGCCCAACCAGGGAAGCACCTCCTGTTTAGAGAGTAGATATTTTTCTGTAAGGGTTACCTTATCAAATATGATAGAGGAGGTTACCCCCTCCATCGGAAGCTCGCGTGCCGGATAGATGTCGAGCAACACCAGTCTGTCGCAAAGCGACAGCGCAGCGGCAAATTCTTCGGCAAAATGGGCAGTCCGCGAGTAGAGATGGGGCTGAAAAATGGCAGTAATTTCGCGCCCCGGATAGTGAGCCCGAACCGATTCGAGCGTATAACGAAGCTCCTCGGGGTGGTGCGCATAGTCGTCGATGTAGAGAATCGGTTCCTTCAAATGAATATCGAACCGACGCTTGACACCAGCAAACGACTGCAGCGACTGCTTCAAAGAGTCGGTATCGACCCCCAGTAAGAGTGCCAGGGCCGAAGCCCCCACCGCATTCTCCATATTCACCCGACCCGGAACCCCCAGACGGATCTCTCCCAGACTTCCCCAGGGAGTAATCAGTTCGGCCACAGATATCCCGTCTTCGATATGCAGATTTCGGGTGTGGAAATGGGTAGCCTCATTCTGCAACGAATAGGTGTAGAGGCTTCTGCCTTTGGGGGGAACAACCGAAACACCCTCCTTCACCACCAGGATACCACCGGCTACCAGCCGGCTGGCAAAGTCGGAGAAGGCCTCTTTAACTTGCTGATGGCTCCCGTAAATATCCAAATGGTCGGCATCGGTCGATGAAATTAACGCCACATAGGGGCTCAACTGCAAAAACGAACGGTCGAACTCGTCGGCCTCGACCACCACATAAGGGCTCGACTCATTTAGCAACAGATTGGTGCCATAATTTTTGGAGATCCCCCCCAGGAAAGCGTCACATCCCAATCGGCTACCGGTTAGCAGATGGGCCGTAAGCGTAGTAATGGTAGTCTTTCCATGGGTGCCGGCTATGGCCACGCCCCTCTTGCTGCGGGTAATCAGGCCCAACGCCGCAGCCCGTTTATGCAACGGAAAACCGGCATCCTTAAACCAGTTTAACTCCCTGTGTGTTGAAGGAATAGCGGGAGTATAGATGACGCGGCAACGACGGGGTTTACGCGAAAAGCGCGCCGGAATAGCTGCAGGATCGTCGGTGTAGTGCACCGAAATTCCCTCGCTCACCAATTGGCGTGTTAATGGGGTCTCCACCCGGTCGTATCCATACACCTTGCATCCGTAATAGCGGTAATAGCGGGCAAGAGCACTCATCCCGATACCCCCGATACCCAGAAAATAGACCGCATCGAACGACAGCCGAAATACCTCATCGGCTATTCTGTCGGCTGCATGCGGTTTAGCCAGCGTACGAAGGTTAGATGCCAGCTTCTCCATCCTGCCGCTATCCCGGAGCAGTTGCAGCACAGCAGGCCAAAGCTGTTCGACAGCTGCATGATCGGGTACCAAAAGCGCTGCCTCCTTACTGACAAGCGCCTCGGCATTCCGGGTCTGATGATCTTCTGCCACATTGGGCGAAGGAACCAGTACCACAGGCTTTCCCACAAAACAGAGCTCCGAGATGGTTCCGGCGCCCGCCCTGGAAACCACCAGATCGGCAGCAGCAAAGGCCATATCCATCCGAGAAATGAAACTGCAGACGGTAATTCCCGAAAACCCTCCGGTAACGCTTGTGGCCCTCTCGAAATAGAGCGATCCGGTTTGCCAAAGAATATGAACTCCCTCGGGCACAGCACCCAATGCAGCTTCAATGGCACGATTTACCGTGCGGGCGCCCAGGCTGCCTCCCAAAACCAGGACCAACTTTTTAGATGGCTCGATTCCAAAAAAGGCGCGTCCCTCCTCTCGCGAGGGAAGCCCCTGTTCAATCTCCTGTCTGACCGGATTGCCTGTTAAAAGCAACTTTGATTTAGGAAAAAAACGCTCCATGCCCTCGTAGGCCACACAGATGCGGCCGGCACTTCGCGAAAGCCATCGGTTTGTAACTCCGGCATACGAATTCTGCTCCTGAATCAGCGAGGGAATCTTCATCCATGTGGCCACTCGCAGCAGCGGAGCACTGGCATACCCGCCAACCCCCACTACCACATCGGGCCGGAACTTCCGCAACAGCCGCCACACCTTATAAAAACTGACCAGCAGATACCAGAAAACCAGCAGGTTGGCGGGCGAAACCGACCGTTTTAACCCCTTTACGGGCAGCCCGGTAATGGCATAACCTGCAGCAGGAACCCGCTCCATCTCCATGCGCCCCAGGGCACCCACAAAGTGTATTCCGGCTTCCGGATCGCGTCGCCTGATAGCATTGGCAATGGAGAGTGCCGGGAAGATATGTCCTCCTGTGCCTCCCCCTCCAATCATCACCCGGATATTGCGCATTGTACTTTTCATCTTAGTTTGCAGCCAACTGTTTACTTTTCTCAATCTCCCGGCTCACACTCAGCAGAATGCCCACCGACATACAGGTAAAAATTAACGACGATCCTCCCCAACTAACCAGCGGAAGCGTCTGGCCGGTAACCGGGCCCAAACCCACAGCCACCAGCATATTAAACATAGCGGTACTCACCACATTCAAGGTCATTGCCATGGCCAGATAGGCCTGGAAAGTCCTTTCGCTGTTTCGCACCATAGAAACCGCCCTGGCCAGTAGAGCCAGGTAAAGTAACATCAAAATAGTTGCCCCGGCCAGACCATACTCCTCGACAATTATGGCAAAGATAAAGTCGTTGTACGATTGCGGAAGCAACGCCCGCTGGACACTATTCCCGGGACCTTTACCGATCAACTCCGACGAGGCAATGGCAATCAATGCCTGTTCACGCTGATAATCGGCACCCCGGCTGTCGTACTCCTGATCGCCAAACCCAAGACGATTCATCCAGGTATGCACCCGTACAGTGACTACCGGGATCTCCACTTTGGCCTTCTCCAGCAGAAGAGCCACAGAGATAAATCCCGCAAACAGCGCAACACCCAGAAAAACCACCAAAAGAATATGCCGAATCCTGGCCGAACCGATAAATAAGAGCAACAGACTGTTAAATCCCAAAATGACTGCTGTACTAAGGTTGGCAGGGAAGATGAGTGCGGCCACCACTCCCACGGCAATCAAGATGGGTAAAAAGCCTGTTTTCCAATCGGAAATATAGTTGCGTCGGGCCGACAACTCTCTGGCAACAAACATCAATAAAGCAATCTTCGCAAAATCGGACGATTGAAAAGAAAAGTTGATGCCTGGAAGGGTAAGCCAGCGGGAGGCATCGTTAATGCTGGTTCCCATAAAGAGCGTAATCACCAGCAAGGGTACTGAAATCACCATCAAAACCAGCGAACCGGCCCGCCAATAGCGACTGGGAATAAGGTGAAATACATAAATGGCTAACAGGCCCACCAACAATACCGTGATATGTTTCACCATTACATAACTGATATTTCCTCCGTGACGGGCATAGGCCATGGAATCGCTCGAACTGTAGACAGCCAGTACCGAACTGATCATCAGTGCAATCACGATAGACCACACGTACTTGTCGCCCTTGAACAATTTAGCCAGCCGCTCCATACGTACTATAACTCTTTAACAAAAGCCTTAAACTGCCTTCCCCTGTCCTCGTAATTCTCAAACAGATCGAAACTTGCACAGGCGGGCGAAAGCAACACGGTATCGCCCGGTTGAGCCAGACGGTAAGCCGATGCTACAGCCTCCTTCATAGAAAAAGCCTCTTCAATAATCGGAATCTTCCCGGAAAACGATTGGATCAGTTTTCGATTGTCCTTTCCCAGGCAAATCAATGCACGCACCTTATCCACCAAGGGATAGAGATCGGCATAATCGTTCCCCTTATCGGTTCCTCCTGCAATCCATACCACCGGACTCTTCATACATTCCAGCGCATACCAGACCGAATTGACATTGGTTGCCTTAGAATCGTTTACATACAGTACACCCCGTACCGAAAGTACCGGCTCGAGGCGATGCTCCACACCCTGAAAATCGGAGAGGCTGTTTCGGATAGTCTCCTTACGGATTCTGAGCACTCCCCCTGCCAGGCCGGCAGCCATAGAGTTGTAGGTGTTATGCGTTCCCTGCAACGCCAGTTCCGAAAGCGGCATTGTAAAGGTATCGCCGAAACAGTCGAGTACCATATTTTCCTCCTCGATCGAGCCGCCCGGCGATTCATGATGCGTCACAGAGAAGGGGAGTTTTTGTGCCGTAAGCACAATATTTTCAAGCGCCTTCACCGTGACCTCATCGTCGGAGCAGAAGATAAAACATTCGTCGCGGGTAAGATTGCGTAAAATCCGCATCTTGGCATCGATGTAATTCTGAAACTGATAGCCATACCTGTCAAGATGATCGGGTGTGATATTCAACAGAATGGCAATATCGGCCTTAAACTCGAACATGGATTCCAACTGAAACGAGCTCAACTCCAAAACATAGTAATCAAACTGCTCTTCGGCCACCTGAGCAGCAAAACTCTTTCCCACATTTCCCGCCAGCCCCACATTGAGGCCTGCCTTCTTCATCATGTGGTAAATCAAAGTGGTGGTGGTGGTTTTTCCGTTACTTCCGGTGATGCAGATCTTTTTGGCGTGTGTATACCTGGCGGCAAACTCAATTTCGGAAATCACGGGGATACCTGCTTCACGCACCTGCACCATCACGGCAGAGGTATCGGGAATTCCCGGACTTTTTATCACCTCGTCGGCCGAAAGAATGGAAGCCATGGTATGCGAATTCTCCTCGAAAGCAATGCCATAATGCAGGAGACGCTCCCGATATTCCTCCTTA
>CAYVJA010000102.1:0-6555 GCA_964451605.1 uncultured Bacteroidales bacterium
ACCCGCAGCCTCTCCATCCTCTACGCATCGATTACCGGGTTTTTCCTTTTTTTGTCGGGTATTATCTCGGGCTATGTCGACAACCGGACCCTCTCGTCGAAAGTTGTGCAACGACTGGTTGGCCACCCCGCGTTAAAGGTGATGATGGGTAAGAAACAGCTGAACGCGCTGGCCAATTTCTTGAAGAAAAACTCAGGATGGGTGGCCGGAAATATCTGCCTGGGTTTCTTTTTGGGCTTCGCCAAGTTCTTTGGCCATATCTTCGGCTTACCCTTCGAAATTCGCCACATCACCATCTCTATGGGCAGCTTCTCTTTCGGGCTTTACGGAGTTAATTTTCAGCTTCCGATATCGGAATTGTTATGGGTTTTCTTTGGCGTCCTGGGAATCGGATTTATCAACTTCCTTGTCAGTTTCGCCCTTGCCCTCTTTGTGGCCATGAAATCCAGAAAGGTAAACCGGGCTCAGTTCCGACCGCTCTTCGGCTACCTCTGGAATCTGTTAAAGAAATACCCCTCCGACTTCCTGTTCCCGCCGCGCGAGCCGCGACAGACGCAGGACTTTGCGTAGCAAGGTCGTTAATCTCTGCGGCTCAGGTATACCATAATGTAATACATGAGGGTGGCAAGCGAACCGAGAGCCGCCACAACATAGGTATACGCAGCCCAACGGAGTGCCGACTGCGCCTTGGGATAGGTGGCATATCCGGTTACGCCTGCTGTATTAAGCCAGCTGAGCGCTCTGCGGCTTGCATCAATCTCTACGGGAAGTGTAACAAAACTAAAAAGCGTAGTGGTGGCATACAAGACAATACCCACGAGAAGCAACTGGGTACCCAGCTGATTCACCAACAGCATACCTGCCAGCAGAATCCAGGAAAGCCAACGCGAAGAGACACTCACAATGGGAACCAAAGCTGTGCGCATCCTGAGAGGGGCATAGGCTCTGGCGTGCTGAATGGCATGACCGCACTCATGGGCAGCTACAGCAGCTGCAGCCACACTCGCCTGTCCATATACTGCCTGGCTAAGGTTAACCGTACGATCGGCGGGGTTATAGTGATCGGTAAGCCGACCCGGAACCGAGACCACACGCACATCAAAAATACCGGCATCACGAAGCATCTTTTCGGCCACGTCACGTCCGGTAAGTCCGTAATTGGTGGGAATCCTGGAATACTCCTCGAAACGGGACCTTAATATTTCACTAACAGCCCAACTGGCCAGGGCAATCACTCCAAAAATAATCCACTGCAAAAGCATAGTACGCTAGAAATCTAAAGGGTTACCCTCCTCACTCAGCAAAAAGACTGCCAAACTTACAATTTGTCATCTTCGCCGGGCCATAATTTTTTTGAATCGTGATTCTTCTATCTTTGTGCGCTGTAAAACTGCTCAATCACACCCCTTCCCATGATTGCATCGCATGTAGGCGAACTGGCCGCCCTGACAACCGCATTCTGCTGGACCATCAGTGCTCTCACTTTTGAGAAGGCAGGACGTCTGTCGGGCTCATTTGCCACCAATGTGGTGAGGATGGTGATAGCACTGTTTATGTTGGGTATTTTTTTGCTCCTCTACAAGGGAAACTTTTGGCCCTCCGGGGCAAGCTCTTACCAATGGTTCTGGCTGTCGATATCGGGTATAGTCGGCTTTTTTCTGGGCGATCTCTGTCTTTTTAAAGCGTATACAGTAATCGGATCGCGCATTACGCAGGTGGTGATGACTTTGGTACCGCCCATCTCGGCTTTGGCAGCCTGGGTTACCATGGGTGAAGTACTCTCGCCCAAGAGTTTCTTTGCCATGGGCCTCATTGTTGCAGGCATAGCACTGATATTTTGGCGAAGAGGCAAGATCGAGAAAGATCAGAAGGTCTCTCTCAAGGGGCTGCTTTATGCCCTTGGGGGTGCTACAGGACAGGCTGTAGGTTTGGTTATAAGCAAGATTGGCATGGGAAGTTACGATGCCGTTTCGGCCACGCAGATCCGTACCATCTCCGGACTCGTAATTTTCCTGATTACCACCCTTCTTTTGCGAAAAGGAGCTGCTGTCCGCTCGGCTGTGTCGAACAGAGTATCGCTAATGTACATTCTTTTAGGGAGCCTGTTTGGGCCGGTAATTGGGGTTTCGCTGTCGCTCTATGCGGTCCAGCACACCGATACCGGAATAGCCTCTTCGATTATGTCGCTGGTACCCATCTTTATCATTATTCCTTCGGTACTCCTTTTTAAACAGCCAGTTACCAAATCTGAATGGGCGGGAGCCATAATTAGTGTGATTGGGGTGGCCATCTTCTTCAACTAACCATTATTTTGTTCATAATTTTTTGTAATTGTGCGAAAAGTTATACTTTTGCACTCCCAAGTTAGAAAACGAAACCCAGAATAATAATGTACGCAATTGTAGAAATCGCAGGTCAACAATTCAAAGTTGAGAAAGAGAGTAAGATCTTCGTTCACCGTCTTGAAGGTGAAGAAGGCGCGAGCGTATCGTTCGATAAGGTATATCTTATCGACGCTGACGGAGACGTCAAAGTGGGGATGCCTGTTGTAGAGGGAGCTTCTGTCTCAGCAAAAATCCTTGGCCATGTACGTGGCGACAAAGTGATAGTTTTCAAGAAAAAAAGAAGAAAGGGATACCAAAAGCAAACCGGTCATCGCCAAGACTTCACGCAAATCCTTATCGAGGATATTAAGGCATAAATCAGCGAATTTTAAAAAAAGATAACCATGGCACACAAAAAAGGAGTCGGTAGTTCGCGTAACGGTAGAGATTCTCAGAGTAAACGACTCGGCGTTAAACTTTTCGGCGGTCAGGCCTGCAAAGCCGGTAACATCATCATCCGTCAGAGAGGCACTAAACATTTTCCCGGACTGAATGTAGGGATTGGCAGGGATCATACCCTCTTTGCCCTTACCGACGGGGTCATCACGTTCTCGAAAAAACGGAACGATAAGTCGTACGTATCCGTAATCCCTTTCGAAGCATAAGCGCGCTTTGATCGATCGAACGGGAAAGTCTCGTGGAAATCTCAGCGATTTGCACGAGACTTTTTTGTTTCAACCCATCTAATATCTATCCCAATGCTTACGGTAAAATTTATTGAAGAACATGCCGACGAGGTGATTGCACGGCTTTCCGTGAAGAACTTCGACGGGAGAGCCACTATTGAGAAGGTTCTGGAGGCAGATAAAAACCGGAGACAACTACAGGTTCGTGCCGACAGCCTGCAAAACGAGCTGAACGCACTGGCCCGCGAAATTGGCCAGTTGATGAAGTCCGGTCTGAAGAGTGAGGCAGAGGAGGCAAAAAAGAGAACCGCACTACTGAAGGAGGAGGTTAAAGAGCTCTCGCAGCAACAAGTCGAAACCGAAGAGATGCTGCGCAATCTGCTGGTTACCCTGCCCAATCTCCCTTACCGGCTGGTTCCCGCAGGAAAAAGCTCCGAAGACAATCAGATTATTCGTCAGGGAGGTACGCTTACCGAACTCCCTTCCGATGCGCTCCCTCATTGGGAGTTGGCAAAAAAATACAATATTATCGATTTCGAACTGGGGGTCAAGCTCACAGGAGCCGGATTCCCCGTCTACAAAGGGAAAGGGGCCAAACTGCAGCGTGCACTCATCAACTTCTTCCTGGATTGCGGGGCTCAGGCCGGATATAACGAAGTACAACCGCCCATCATGGTAAACGAAGACAGCGGCTTCGGAACGGGACAACTCCCCGACAAGGAGGGACAGATGTATTATGTGGGCATTGATAACTTCTATCTGATCCCCACAGCCGAGGTGCCGGTAACCAATATCTACCGCGATGTGATTCTGAACGCTTCCGATTTCCCGGTCAAGCTCACCGCCTACACCCCCTGTTTCCGCAGAGAGGCAGGTTCGTACGGAAAAGATGTGAGAGGGCTGAATCGTCTCCACCAATTCGATAAGGTAGAGATTGTAAGGATTGAACACCCCGACCGTTCTTACGATGCGCTGGAAGAGATGGTTTCGTATGTGGAGAGTCTGGTTCAAAAATTAGAACTGCCTTACCGGATTTTACGGCTTTGTGGAGGAGATATGAGCTTCACCTCTGCCATGACCTACGATTTTGAGGTCTATTCGGAAGCACAGAAGAGATGGCTTGAAATCAGCTCTGTTTCCAATTTCGAATCGTTTCAGGCCAACCGGCTGAAACTTCGTTACAAAGAGGAGGGAGAGAAGAAAACCCAACTGGCGCATACCCTTAATGGGAGTGCTCTTGCTCTGCCTCGTGTAGTGGCTGCTCTCCTCGAGAACAACCAGACTCCGGAGGGAATTCGGATTCCCAAGGCACTTATCCCCTATACCCGGTTCGACCTTATCAACTAAAAGGAACCATCCGGATTGTATTGCACACAAAAAGAGGGGGCTCTCGATTGAGGCCCCCTCTCCTATTTTACACCGCGAAGAATTAACCGCGGATAGCCTTAATACCGGGAAGCTCTTTACCCTCCATGTACTCGAGCATAGCACCGCCACCGGTAGAAACATAGCTAACCTTATCGGCCAACTTGTTTTTGTTGATAGCCGCAACCGAATCGCCACCCCCGATCAGAGAGAAGGCCCCTTTCGAAGTTGCAGTTGCTACGGCCTGTGCCACTGCGGAGGTTCCTTTCGAGAACTTTTCCATCTCGAAAACACCCATCGGGCCATTCCAAAGAACGGTTTTCGAATCGGCAATCACTTTGCTGAAGAGCGCAATCGACTCATCGGCAATGTCGAGCCCCATCCAACCTTCGGGGGTTTCGGCCACCTTGGTTATACAGGTATTGGCTTCAGCGTCGAACTTGTCGGCATTTACGGCATCAATAGGCAGATAGATGTTAACCCCTTTTGCTTTGGCTTTTTCCAGGATACTGAGTGCCAGATCAAGCTTATCGGCTTCGCAGAGCGAATTGCCGATATTTCCCCCCATGGCCTTGATAAAAGTGTAGGTCATTCCACCACCGATAATCAAATTCTGCGCGCGATTCAGCAGGTTTTCAATAATCAGGATCTTATCAGAAACCTTTGCCCCGCCCATGATAGCGGTAAAAGGCGATTTGGCCTCGTTCAAAACCAAATCCATAGCTTTAAGCTCGCTGTTAATCAAGAATCCAAACATCTTGTTCTCTGCCGAAAAATAGTCGGCAACCAGAGCGGTAGAGGCGTGCGCACGATGGGCCGTTCCAAAGGCATCGTTTACATAGACATCGCCATAGGAAGCAAGCTGAGCCGTAAAAGCCTTCTGTCTCAGCTTAACCACAGCCTTAGCGGCTTTAGTCTCCTCCTCGGTAGCGGTTTCGGGCAAGCGGGGTTTCCCCTCTTCTTCTTCGTAAATACGCAAATTTTCGAGCAACAACACCTTACCCGGCTTCAGAGAAGCAGACAACTGTTTTGCCTCTTCGCCCATACAATCAGGGGCAAACAAAATCTCCATCCCGCCAAGATGAGCAGAGAGTGAGGGAATCACATTCTTGAGCGAAATTTTAGGTTCAAATCCCTTCTTAGGACGACCCATATGACTCATAAGAATCACCGATCCACCATCGGCCAGAATCTTCTTGATAGTAGGCAGTGCTCCCCGGATACGATTGTCGTCAGTGACCTCAAGCGTCTCCTTGTTAAGGGGTACATTAAAGTCGACCCGAACTAATGCACGTTTACCGGCAAAATTGAAATTGTCAATCATTTGCATCTTTTTCAGAATTTATTGTTTGGAATTTGGGTACAAAGTTACAAACTATTTCCGTTTCCACCTTTTGCCGAATCAAACAAACTTCACATTTGCGCGCAGCGCACAACCATTCACCATTGACAATTTGCGCTTCGCGCAAATTGTCTTAACCGGCGCTCCAACCGCTCAATTTGCGCACGATACTTATTCCGAATGGAGGCATATTCGCATAAAAAATGCGAACACACACCCTATATCTGCTATTCACTTTAATCACAGCATGCTGCATTGATGGGGCGGTGAAAGGTCAGGAAACCGATACGGAACCCGCCGACTATTTGGAGGAGTTGGCCGAAACATCCGATCTCTCCGAGAACCAGGCTGAGGAGTTTACGGAAGAGCTGGAAAGGTTGCGACGCAATCCAATTCTACTGCACCAGGCCTCCGCTGTCGTGCTATCGGAGTTACCCTTTTTGGATCCTCTGCAAACGGAAAACCTCATCAACTATATCCGCCGGTACGGAGCTCCCGTTAACCTGTCGGAACTGGCCTCGGTAGAGGGTTTTTCGGAAAGGCTGGCAAGAAGAGTATTGCCCTATGTATCGTTTCACCGCAGCCGAAGCCCCAACTGGAAAGAGTCGTTTAAACAGTCTGAGAGCTCTCTTAGCAGCTCTTTTCGGTACATACTGCCACTCGAAAAGGGATATACACGCCAGTCCAAAAGTCCTTTCTCAGGAAGTCCGCTCCAACAGAGGCTGCGGGGCCGGCTGCTTCTTCCCGGAAAGGCAGAAATCGGTTTTTCGGCCGAGAAAGATGAGGGTGAACCTTTTCAATTCAGGGGTTCTGCAACACTTTACGATTATCTGTCGGG
>CAYVJA010000103.1:0-6484 GCA_964451605.1 uncultured Bacteroidales bacterium
CTCCGATACTCAATAGCCAGAGCAATGCAAACCAGATGTAACTCATCAAATCGACAGGAATGGGTCGGAAGGGTGGCGAATCGGGAACGAGCAACGAAAAGTCGGAAAGTATAGCATCGAAAGAGCCTTTTAGCAGAAAAGATAAAGCAAAAGCCCAATAGTAGGCAAAGAGAAGACCCAACCCTCCAAAAACCTCCAGTTGAACGCTCTGAAAAAGATCAGACCCACTGGAATCAGCAGGACAAAAATAAGCACTGGCGGAGTAAGCCAGGCTGCCAGACCAAGACAGCAACCGGCGGGAAAAAGGATGTAGGCCAATCGGTTATACCGATACGATTCCAACAGGCAGGCAAGCACGCCAAAGAGACAGAATGCGGTGGCCACAGAAATCAGGCTGAAGCGAAACTGTCCGAGACCGGCCAGGATAAAGAGAAAAAAGAAGGCAGGGAGAGCTGTACGTTCGCCCATTAGTCTGTTTCGCTGCGAAAGCAGCGTGAGCAAAAAAGCCTGACCCAGTATGAGCAGTAAAATGGCTCCCTTCTCAATGAACGGATAGTCAGGGAAAAGCCGATCAGCAGGCAACTCCATAAAAAATGGGACCCATAGCGCGCAAACTATGAGCGCAATAGCCCATTTGGAGCTCCGTTGCAGCGATCGTATTCCCCTTCTGGGCATAACCTAACGGGCTAAAAGATCGAAACCGATGTCGGGACGGAAATATTTTGCTTCGTACTGCAGTTTGCCGGCCGAACGATTCGAAATATCCAGCGCCTCTTGCAGGGTATCACCTTTTGCACTCACGGCCAGAACACGTCCGCCGTTTGTAACCACCGAAGTACCCTCGAATCGGGTTCCTGCATGAAAAATCAAGGCTTCGGAAGGGGCGTCCAATCCCGAAATCACTTTTCCCTTGGCATAATCACCGGGGTATCCACCCGAAACCAAAACTATCGTGGTCACAAACCGCTTGTCGACATCGAGCGTCTGCCGGTTAAGCGTCTGATTTCGCAATGATTCAAACAGATTGAGCAAATCCGAATTCAGACGCGGCATCACCGCTTCGGTTTCAGGATCGCCCATCCGCACATTGTATTCAATAACATAGGGGTCGCCATCGACATTCATCAATCCGATAAAAAGGAATCCGCGATAATCAATTCGCTCGTTTTGTAAACCCTGCACAGTGGGAATGACAATACGCTCCTCTACCTTTCGCATAAAGTCGGGCGTTGCAAAGGATACGGGCGAAACTGCACCCATTCCGCCGGTATTGGAGCCTGTATCGCCGGCACCCACCCGTTTGTAGTCTTTGGCCTCGGGCAAAATCAGATAGTGTTTCCCATCGGTAAGTACAAAAACCGAAACCTCGATACCGCTGAGAAACTCCTCTATTACAACCGTGTTGCCCGCCTTGCCGAATTTCCCGCCAAACATGGCCGACAACTCCTCAACTGCCTCTTCTATGGTGGGAAGAATCACTACCCCCTTCCCCGCTGCAAGTCCGTCGGCTTTCAATACATAGGGAGCAGACAGTGTCGACATAAACTGTCTGGCCTCCTCAGACTGGCCGACACGAAAACTGCGATAACGGGCAGTGGGAATCCGGTTACGTTGCATAAAGGCCTTTGCAAACTCCTTGCTTCCTTCCAGCTGTGCACCCGCTGCATCGGGCCCCACAACCAACAGATGACCCAAATCGGGGATTGCCGAAAAATAGTTGTGTATCCCCTTAACCAAAGGATCTTCCGGACCTACCACCACCATTTGGATGTCATGTTCACGAACTGTCTTTTCCAGAGCGGGAAAATCGTCGACAGCCACGGGCAGATTGGTACCTAAAGAAGCGGTTCCGGCATTGCCGGGAGCGATAAAAAGCTTTGACAGTTTCGGACTCGACACCAGTTTCCAGGCCATAGCATGTTCGCGTCCGCCCGATCCGATAAGCAAAATATTCATAAAGGGGAGTGTTTTTATAGGAGCGCTCCAAAGGTACACCTTATCCGAAAAAAGCACAAACTGCGCATAAAAATGTTGCAAGGGGTCTTTTGGCTCACGGGTCCCCATCGTATTGCATCTGTTCGACTTTTTATGTACCTTTGCGCTCGATTTAGAGAACCAAAATAACTCTATGGCTAAACACGCCACCCCCGATCTTCATCCCTATAACAAGCTGATTCCCGGAACAGTTATGACCGGAGAAATTCGCGCTAAGGGAGATTTCAGGCTCGACGGTTTCCTGAAAGGGACGCTTCATGTAGAGGGAAAACTGGTTGTGGGCGAAACAGGACGGGTAGAAGGAGAGCTCTTTTGCCGTACAGCCGATCTGTTTGGACAGTTCGAAGGGGAGATACATGCCCGAGATCTGCTCTCCATGAAATCCGGCTGCCACGTAATCGGTAAAATTTTTGCCGGCAGGTTAGTGGTCGAACCAGGCTGCGTTTTCAACGGTAGTTGTCAGATGGAGACTCCGGACAATGAAGGTTGATGCAATACAATATGCGTAAGTACTTTATCTATATGACCATTCTCTTGCTGCTCCTGTCAGGTGTAGTAGGCTTTCTTTATGCAGGGCCGCTTATGCACCTCAGATTTCCGGGGGTTATGTGGATGGTGATTCTCCCCTGGTTGCTTACAATGGTCTGCGGTCTGGTATTGTGCCGAAAATTGAACAAAAAGTCTGTGCCGTTTGTCTCTTTGTTCATTAACCAGCTGGGCATCAAGTTTCTTATCATGTTACTCTTATTAGTGGTAATTGGGTACCTTTTCATAGAGCATATTAAACCGGCTCTGCTCACCCTCTTTTTCTCCTATATAGTATTCTTGATTGCCGAATATATCTGGGTCTATCACTTGATTCAAAAGAGCCGGAAAGATGGTTCACAAACTCTGCTCAACTGCTCACAGAGATGAGACTTCTGTATATATCCGCTCTGCTTTTGCTCTTCTGCCTCTCACCGCTCCGGGGCAGTTCAACCCCAAGTGAGACAAAGGTTGCCGAACCCTTTAAAGCGGGCGATTTCATCATGAAACACGTCCTCGATGCACGTGAGTGGCATCTGCTCTCCTGGCAGGGAAAAGATGTATCCATCCCTCTTCCGGTAATTGTATATAGCAAACACTCCGGCTGGCACTTTTTCCTCTCTTCCGCCTTTCATCACGGCCAACAACCATTTGAGAATCTGCATCTTGAACCCTTTGGAAAGAGTACCCGAATTGCAGAAACGCTCCCCGATCAGTCTATTTATCACCCTATAGATCTCTCTGTTACCCGTAATGTAGCCTCGCTTTGGGTGGGAGCCTCTCTGATGCTGTTATTGTTTCTGGGAGTAGCCCGAAAATACCGAAAAAGAGAAGGCATGGCGCCCAAGGGACTACAAAATGCCATGGAGTTGTTGATTCTCTTCATACGCAACGAAGTGGTTATCCCGGCAATGGGAAAAGAGCGTGCGGCCAAATATCTTCCCTGGCTGCTTACCCTCTTTTTCTTTATTCTCCTGAACAATCTATTGGGATTGATCCCTTTTTTCCCCGGAGGAACTAACCTGACGGGGAATATTTCAGTTACGGTGGCGCTGGCCCTTATCACCTTTGTAATAACCAATATAAGCGGCACCCGCCACTATTGGCAAGAGATTTTCTGGCCCCCGACCGTTCCCCTGATGCTCAAGTTTCCGGCCCCTATTCTTCCTCTGGTTGAATTACTTTCGGTAATCACCAAACCGGTAGTACTCTCTATCCGGTTATTTGCCAATATTACAGCAGGTCATATCATTATTCTCTCTTTCTTTACCCTGATTTTCACGTTGGGAGAGATGGGTGCCGCCTACGGACTGGCTGCCAGCCCTATCACGTTGATTTTTACTATTTTCCTGAATTTTCTGGAGATGTTGGTTGCCTTTATTCAGGCCTATATCTTTACCTTGTTCTCGGCCCTGTATGTAGGAATGGCAACCGAAAATCCGGCCCATAACGCAAGTCATAATCATTAATCACTCAAATATTATGTTCTTATCTATCTTTTTGCAAACTGCAGCTGAGCAAATCGTACCGTTGTCCGGGACTTCCGTTGGTTTTGGACTTGCCGAAATGGGAGCCTCACTTGGAGCCGGTCTTGCGGCATTGAGCGCGGCCGTAGGCATTAGTCGGATTGGCAGTTCTGCCCTGGAATCAATTAGCCGGCAGCCGGAAACTGCCGATGTAATCAGAACCAACATGATTATTCTGGCAGGTTTGATTGAGGGTGTTGCCCTCTTTGCCATCGTTCTCTGCCTCCTGATTGTTTTGGGCTAACCTCTTTTCTTCAATCAACGATTCATGGAACTGATCAGTCCCACCTCACTCCTCTTCTGGATGACGCTTACCTTTCTGTTGGTATTGCTCATCCTGAAAAAGTATGCATGGCGACCCATCCTGCGGATGCTCGATGAGCGTGAACAGAAGATTGATGCATCGCTTAAACTGGCCGATCAGACCCGTGAGGAGATGTTGCTGTTGCAGACCGAAAATGCAAAAGCCATGGAGGAGATGCAGGTGAAACGAAAAGAGATGCTGGTGGAAACAGAAACCCTGCGGAAAAAAATGCTCGATAAGGCATCGAACGAGGCTCGTGAAACGGCCGATAAAATGATTGAAGAGGCCAGAATGCGCATTACCCAGGAAAAGATGGCGGCCATCGAGGCACTGAAATGGGAGTCGGCTCTGCTGGCACGCGAGATGGCCGAACGAATTCTCCGTAAGGAACTCTCGTCACAGACCGTGAAAGAGGGGTGGATGAACCAGCTTATCGAAGAGGTTTCAATAGAAAAAAGAGGATGAACCAGGGGATGATTGCGCTCCGCTACGCCCGGGCACTGCTCGATGTAAGCCGAACCAAAGGGTTGGAAGACCGCATCTACAGCGATCTGAAGCTTCTTTCGCAAATGCTTGCAGAAGTTCCTGCATTCCATCTCTTTTTGGCCGGCCAGACGGTGCCCTCAAAGAAGTTGGAATTGCTGAAAACCACCATCTTCCCCCATGTGCACTCTCTAACCTGCACCTTTCTGGAGCTGCTTATCAAAAAAAAACGCGAAGATATGCTCAATACGATGATCCGGAGTTACGGACGTCAGTATAAAGCCTTGAAGGGAATTCGTGATGTGGTGGTTACTGTGGCCACTCCTCCCGACCTGGCCGACAAAGCGCGCTGGAAAGCTGTGATGAAGAACATTCTGGGTTCGGCTGTCGAGGTTGAAGTGCAACAAGACAGCGAAATCATTGAGGGTTTCACCATTGAGATCGATCACCAACTGTACGACGCCACGGTAAAAGGTGCTCTCCAAACCATGGAAAAGGCCCTGTCGGAAAAAATGCCGATATCTTTAAAAGCGTAATTGTATGAACAACCATGATATAAAACCATCAGAAATCTCCGAGATTCTGCGCCAGCAGCTTGCAAAGATAGATACGACGCCTCAGTTCGAAGAGGTGGGCAGGGTACTTACTGTGGGCGACGGCATTGCCCGTGTGTACGGTCTTACCCAGGCCTTCTCGAACGAACTGGTTGAATTTTCCTCCGGCACGCAGGGAATTGTACTCAATCTGGAACAGGAAGATGTAGGGGTGGTATTGCTGGGCTCGGCGGCTCAGATAAAAGAGGGCGATGTGGTTCGCCGCACCCATAAAATCTTATCGATTCCTGCAGGCGATGGCCTTTTGGGAAGAGTTGTGAACACACTTGGAAAGCCCCTCGACGGCAAAGGTGCCTTTTCAGGTACCCTCTATGAGATGCCCCTCGAACGGAAGGCACCCGGAGTACTCTTCCGGCAACCTGTTAACGAACCTCTCCAAACCGGTATTATGGCTATCGATGCCATGATTCCTATTGGACGCGGACAACGGGAATTAATTATCGGCGACCGTCAAACCGGGAAAACGAGTCTGGCAATCGACACCATTCTGAACCAAAAACCGCTTTACGATGCCGGGAAACCTGTCTACTGCATCTATGTGGCCATCGGAAAGAAAGGAAGTACTGTCTCTGATATTGCCGAGAAACTCTCGAAACTGGGAGCCATGCCTTACACCGTGATTGTATCGGCAACCGCCTCCGATCCGGCAGCCCTTCAATTTTACGCTGCCTTTGCAGGTGCCGCTATCGGTGAATACTTTCGCGATACCGGCCGATCGGCTCTGGTCATTTTCGACGACCTTTCGAAGCAGGCTGTCAGCTACCGCGAAGTGTCGCTGCTTCTGCGCCGGCCGCCGGGACGTGAAGCCTATCCGGGCGATATCTTCTATTTACACTCACGATTGCTGGAAAGGGCGGCCAAAATCATTAACAATGATGTGATTGCCGCCGAAATGAACGATGTGCCGGAGTCACTCAAAGGGCTTGTCAAAGGGGGTGGTTCGCTCACTGCTCTGCCGATTATCGAAACCCAGGCAGGCGACGTCTCGGCCTATATCCCCACCAATGTTATCTCTATTACCGACGGGCAGATCTATC
>CAYVJA010000104.1:0-4986 GCA_964451605.1 uncultured Bacteroidales bacterium
GTGGTAGGACAGCGCAATCTAAACGACACCCGATTCGAGCTTACGGTGATGCCGGCCACCTCGCGCCAAACCTCGGGAGGGACAAGTACGGTTCTGGGTTGGGACAGCCACAATAGCGTTACCATCGCCATCGATTCTGAAGGGTATCTGCACCTGGCCGGAAATATGCACGTGCATCCGCTCACCTATTTCAGAAGTACAAAACCTTACGATATTTCAACTCTGGTGCAAGAGAGGCAGATGGTGGGCTCAAACGAAACACGTTGTACCTACCCCCATTTTATGTCAACCCAAAAGGGCGAACTTCTTTTCCACTATCGCGACGGAGGGAGTGGCGACGGGAACGAAATCTATAACCTATATAACGCAACAACTCGCTCCTGGCAACGCTTGTTGGATACACCCCTCACCGATGGAGAGGGGTTAATGAATGCCTACCAATCGCAACCCACTTTAATGCCCGACAACTGGTACCACATGTATTGGGTTTGGCGCGACACACCCGATTGTGCCACCAATCACGATCTGTCGTATATAAAAAGTCCCGACCTGAAGAGTTGGTTCAATGCCTTCGGCGAATCTGTTGCACTTCCGGTTACCTTTAACGACAAATCAGTAATTGTTGATCCGATACCCATTAAAGGAGGCATCATTAATCTTGCGGCCAGCCTCTGTTTCGACCAAAAGAACCAACCGCTGTTTGCCTACCATAAATACGATGCAACCGGAAACCTCCAGTTTTATACAGCCCGTCTGTCGGGCAATAAATGGGAGATCAAACAACTCACCAACTGGGATTACCGCTGGGAATTTTCGGGAGGGGGCAGTATACACAACGAGGTGGTTATAGGCTCGTTCACCAGGCGAAAAGAGGGCTTTTATGAGTTGGGGTACTCGCATATTAAATACGGGAGTGGCACCTTCCTCATCAACGAATCGATGGAAATTTGCGGCAAGGTGCAAAAACCCAAAAAACCTACAGCACTTTCACAACTCGAAGGCAACTTCCGCGACCTACAAGTGCGGACCGCTTCGGATTTGGGGTCATCGGGCGAACCAAATTCCCGATACCTGCTGAAATGGGAAACCCTCCCCGCCAATCGCGACCAGGCCCGCCCCCGACCGTGGCCGGCCGGAAGCCGACTCTGGCTTTACAAACTGAGAACGCCCTAACCCAACTCGCATGGAAGTTGCACGGGAAGAAGGAAATGACTCTAAAGGGCTTCTGACAGTTGAATAAGTAAACACTTTTGTTTATTTTTGCCCCAAAAGGAGCTTTCGGTCATGAATGAAGAAATCGCAATCATAAAAGGGATTCACCCGGGAATCATTCTTAACCGGGAACTCAAGAAGCGAAAGCTCCCAAAGAAGCACTTTGCCTTGATTGTTGATGAGTTTCCCCAAACTATCGGAGCCATTACAAAGGGGAAAAGACGGATTACGCCTCAATTATCCATCAGAATTGGAAAGGCACTGGGCGTGGACGAAGCCTATTATTTGCAATTACAGGCTTTCCATGACATCGAACAGGAGAAACAAAAATTACATGCCTCTTTGCATCCGGATTTGTCGAAAATCCGACCCATCATTTTTTGGGATACAGATATCCGGAAAATCGATTGGATAAAGTACAAGGCTACCGTAATTCGACGGGTCTTTGAAAGGGGAAACGAAGAAGAGAAACTCGAGATTACCCGTTTTTACGGACAGGTGGAAGTAACGAAGATTGTAAAAGAGTTCGGAGATTTGGCAAACCAAGCCGTGATGTTTGAATAGCCTACAAAAAACTGAAAAGATGTCTGAAAAGTTATTTTACAGAGCTGTAACCCCTTTGCTGCTATCCACCCTAAAAATAGTGATGGCAACAGATATCTTCCATGCTTTCCGACTGGTTGGCGGAACAGCTTTGAGTTTACAATTGGGACACAGGGAATCGGTTGACATTGATATGTTTACTGACTCAGAATATGGAACTATCGATTTTGATTCCATCGATACGTTTTTAAGAAAGCAATTCCCATATGTCGATACAAGTAATACAAAAATTGTAGGAATGGGACGCTCATATTTCATAGGCAACTCGGAACGTCAGGCCGTAAAACTGGATTTATTCTATTCCGATTCTTTTATCAGGGATGTAAAGCACCTTGATGGTATCCGCATTGCAGATATCGACGACATTGTAGCCATGAAAATTGAAGTAATCAGGCAGGGAGGGCGAAAAAAGGATTTTTGGGATCTGCACGAATTGTTGGAATTATATACCGTTCAACAAATGCTTCAACTGCATCAAGAGCGCTACCCCTATAATCACAACCGCACGGAACTATTGACCCATTTTACATGGTTCGAGCAGGCAGATAACGACTTTGATCCAATCTGTTTAAAAGGCAAATATTGGGAGCTGATAAAGCTGGATATCATAGAGGCACTGGTATGAGTACTTTTCCCCAAATTAATTGGGGTTAGCTACATGAGATTATTCAAACGGATCTCTCCCTTCCGTCCATGTTCCGCCGCGTGCCAGCACGGGATAGATCACAGCGGGATAGATCAGGGTTTCATGTACGGTAAACTCGGTCATGCCATAGGTGTATAGATGATCTACCCACTGCCGCTCTCTGGGAAGGGCGGTAACGTGGGGCAGCGAAGTGAACTCTATTTTGTCGGGCAGGTTTCCGGGGCCATAGATCAGGATGCCCGGCTTGACGCCCCACCCTTTGGTTTTTGTATATTCCGATTCACAGTCGTGCGGATGGGCAACCCGGTTAAAACCCATCCCTGTGACAAAACATTTACCCAGCGGATTAAGCCCCTGGGTATAATCCATCAGTTGACAGGTAACGTCGATATATTTCTGCTCTTGGGTAAGATTCCATTGCAAAAGGCATGGGAAGGCATGCATTCCCTGCAACACATTACTCCCCCACTGTCTGTTGCTTGTAAGCGGATTTCCCACCGGATAGGCAAATGCCGTAAAAATCTCCATCTGGCTGTCGGCCGTATTGCGTAAAAAGGTCTTCATCAACCGAACCGTCTCCGGATCGACAGGCCGCTCTTTTGCCAGCAAATAGGAGTAGAAGAAGCCGATGAAAGCCACCCTGTCGCTAATGTCTTTGCCGCTGAGGTAGGGATTTCCGATAGCCAGTTTCTTCGCGAATGCTTTTACCCGTTGGTGCGAAACCGAATCGCCGGTGAGAAGATACTTCTGCACAGCGTAATAGAACGCATACTCTTCCGTGGCTTTATTGCCCACGTAAGCCATGGCTCTCTCAGCCCGCTGTTGCAGCGCTTGTGTGCGATCCGGTTTATAGGGCTTCAGCAGCCGGGCCAGGTGCATAAAAACAGCTGCCGCCATGGTTGTTGCAGCGTTATCAACACGGATGGTGCCGTACTTTTTACGATCCTGATCCATGGGTATATAAAAGGGTTCGGGATAGCCACTTGTTTCCGTACCCCAGTGAACGCTTCCGTCGGGTTCTTGCAGATACTCCCAAATCAGGGTGGCCCATTCTGCTTCGTCGATGATGTCGGGAATGCCGTTACCCTGGCCCAATATGGAAAAGTTCGCGTCGAACTTATCGGGAATATTAAACTGCCTATCGGTAAAGTATCCCGGGAAAGCCTCATAGGTAGTCATCAAAACGTGTGGCACCCGCGTCAGGTGGTACAAACGCCGGTCGGCATCGCCCGCATCGTGATACCCGCCATAACAGGTAAACGAAGGCTCCGTACCGACGACTTTCAGGATGGCTTCGCCCGTGGCCGCATTCACATTGTACAAAACGGTGTGGCACGGATTCAGCCGGATATCCTCCCACGCATAGGGTTTTGTTAATGCGATTCCGCAACGCTGATAGAACAAACTTCGGAAGGAGACATACCCCAATCGGCGCGAAAAGTTGCCTCCCACGCCAAACGGATAGGAACAGCCGTATCCTTTTACCGATATTTTGTAAGGCCCCCCTTCCGGAACCTTCGAAAGGTCGGCCCGGTATACAAAATCGCCCGATGACTCATCATGACCCATCTCCGCGAGCCTCCCTTTTACCACCGTTTTACCGGTGGCCGGCTCAAACACTTCGTAGACAGGAAGTGCCCCCTCGATGGGACGGCTGCCGCCTGTTCCCAGCCAAACGGCCACATTGGCATACCGAACCTTCGACAACGCGCTATATCCGGTTTGGTTAGTCTTCACCGACTCACAAAAGGTGGTTCGGTCAGAAAAAACAAACGCAGTGTCGCCCAGCGGCGTCTCGATTTTATATCGTTTTCCGTTAACCAACAAAGGGATTTCGAGATAGATGTAATATTCAGCCCCTTTCGGATTCACACACAATCCCGACGATTCCGTCACAAACTTGTGCATGGCCAGAGGCGGTTGGCCATTAATTTTCCAACCCGATCTATCATCGGTATGTACAGCCTCCACATCAATTTTTGTGTTTATCCATTGCGTATAATCGGCAGGAGCCTCCTGCACCCCCCTGAATACCAGCACAAGCACCCGATCCGAAGCCGTCCGGATCTCTTGGAGCCTCGGTTTGGCCCATGCATAACTGCCGAAACCGACAAAAATGACTAACAAGACACTTCTCAGTAATACATTCATAGCATGCGCTCTCTGATAATTGTATGCAAAATCTTCCAACAATAAAGCTACTCCAAAATGGCATACAATGCTGTATATGCATGCAAAAAGGAGGGCCTGCATTTGCCTCAAGATAACTCTTTCTGGTGTCGATACGGTATCTCGCAGGTATCTGGAAGGTAGGACAAGAAACGTTGGAGATACGAAGACGATACGGATATGCACATATAAACCACAAACAACCACATGTAAGATGCTTGCTATTAATACGTAAAGTATCTATTTTCGCATTTCCTGAAATAGGAAATGATGGAAAAATTTAATGGTTTGCGTCCGCAGGACATTCTGGTTTTACTTAAGATTATGACGTTTCATGATGAAAAATGGCTTTTGGC
>CAYVJA010000104.1:4996-6469 GCA_964451605.1 uncultured Bacteroidales bacterium
ATCTGAGACCTCTCATGCGCTGGAAAGATGTCGAATATGCGGACTGATTGATCAACGCAAGAGAACTGTCAATCGAATGGCAATGAGGGGTTTATTAATATACGACTTGAAGTATGTCTATCCCGCTCAGGTTGGAGGGCCAAGCCGGCGGATTCCCATAGCCTATTCTGCGGAGTCTATTCGCGAAAGAATTGTAGAAGGGTCGGAAAACTTGGTATGGCCCTATTATAAGGGCACCAGGCGGGGCAATGCTGTAACGCCACTCTATCCTACGGTGCCACGAATCGTTGAGCATCAACCTGCGTTATACGAATGGCTGATGATTGTTGACACGCTGCGGCTTGGAAGAGCCAGAGAAAGGGACATTGCTGTTGAAGAATTAGAAAAACGGTTGGGTGTTGAGTCCGCCTCGAACGCCAAAATTTCCCCAGCTCACGGAGAACCGGATATATTGAGGAATCGACGGATGGCGTAGTAAGAGTGCTCTTAAATATGATGTGGTGGCAAATAGCGTTCAGCAGGCCATGGGATGACAGAAATATCACATAAGTTGTGAGTAATTCCATATTCGGAAAAATCTCGCCCATAAATAGCTGAAATTTATAAATAACAGAATAGAAATCTTCTTGCTCGGTTTTATTTGAGCTAATATTACTTTTAGCAATCCCGTAACACCAAATCCGGCTCATTTCCAGAAGCAGATTTAAGATACTCTCCCGGGAAGAACAGGGCAATAAAGTAATTTTTGAACTGCAGGAACTCTAATACCAAGGCTGATTATCCCACTTTTTTTGCAGACTACGCTGGCCAGCAAGGCGCTTTTCTTGCTCCTCTTTCGGGAGTTTTTCAAGCTCCTCACGCGCTTTTTTACAAGCCTCTTCTACCTGCTCAAAAAGGCTTTTCTTTTGGGGTTCTAATTTTTTTTCCATGCCACAAAGATAGTAGAACCAACACGTTATAATACAGTCAATTTACACCCCACGGCATTTAGTTGTGATTGGCTTTCAAAATTGTACTTTTACCCTATCTACAACCGCTGACCGTTTCCGTCTCAAAGGGCGCAAGGGTTGTGATTGTGAAGCGAGTGCGAATGGTGGATTGTTGAGGGAAATGGCAGTTTCAATCCTTGTTGGTCTGGAAGTTACTCGGGAAGAACTACAAAAAAATCACAAAGTTATTTCTACACGAGTTTCAATCCTTGTTGGTCTGGAAGTTACTCGGGAAGTCGGTAAACTCTCTTATTTTAAAATATCTCATGTTGTGTTTCAATCCTTGTTGGTCTGGAAGTTACTCGGGAAGGATTTATCTCTCCGAACCACGAAAGCCGCGAAAGTAGTTTCAATCCTTGTTGGTCTGGAAGTTACTCGGGAAGACCATATCGATTCCGTTTGATGTTTATACTGCTTATGTTTCAATCCTTGTTGGTCTGGAAGTTACTCGGGAAGTGGTGGTGGTGGCAACGGCTTTTAGCTT
>CAYVJA010000105.1:0-521 GCA_964451605.1 uncultured Bacteroidales bacterium
ATTTCTGCCACCTGAAAGGAGGCCGTCGCGTTCAGCGAGCGGGGAGTAACCACTCTCCCCTCGATGTTTTTTACCTCTACGCGGTTGTATTGCATTACATATATTCTGGCGGAGGGGTTGCCGATTGCCGCAATTACCCTTGCGGTGGCAAGCTGTTCGGAGGCCTGGGTGCCCGTCCAGAGGTAGAGGCTTTCCACTTGCTGCTGCTTTTCTACAATTTGCGCAAGCGAATGGCTGTCGGCATCGATGGCCTCTGTCAACATTCCGAGATACTCGTAATCGGAAAACTCGTTTTGGAACCAAGCTTTGCGGCTATTCCACTCCTTATCGGATGCAGGGTGGGGCAGAGGCCCCAGGCATAGGTTGTCGGAGAGTTGAATGGCCTCCATCTCCTTTTCGCAGAAGAGCGAGCTGTCGAGCAGTGTACGGCGCGCAATCCGTCCAAATACAATGTGAAGTGCTTTTATCATGAGCGCTGATTTTCGGATCGAAAGTACAAAAACTTTTTCGGGTGGCTTTTT
>CAYVJA010000105.1:639-1550 GCA_964451605.1 uncultured Bacteroidales bacterium
CCCTATCCCAACTTCTACTCTTACTGGGCCACGGCGTGCCATGGACTGACGGCGCAGGATACCGCCTTTGCTCCTCTATTCCCCGATGTATGGGCTAAGATTGCTCCGCAGCTGGAAGGATTGCCTCTTGTAGCCCACAATAAAGGGTTCGACGAACCGTGCCTGATTAAATGCCACGAGTATTACCAAATGTCCTATCCCAATTATCCCTTTTACTGTACTTTACAGGCGTCGCGACGCAAATTTCCGCATCTGCCCAACCACCAGCTGCACACCGTATCGGCTCATATTGGCTACCATCTGGCCAACCACCACCACGCCCTTGCCGATGCCGAAGCGTGTGCCGAGATTGCTAAACAAATTTTGTAATCACCTCTATCATTTCGGATTCCAGGTAGGAGAGGGCCTTCTCTCTGATAGTGGGGGGTACTCCGTAGAACCCTTCAGCAATGCTTCCCGCTATTGCGGCAATGGTATCGGTATCGCCGCCTATCGAGACTGCCAGACGGATGGCATCTTCGAAGCCGGTACTCTCGAGAACGCAAACCAGTGCCTGGGGCACTGTCACCTGACAGGTTTCATTAAAGGTGTTGGTTTCGCGAATGGCATTGCAGGAGGAGGGGAGAGAATAGCCATAGGTTTCTGTAGCCAACTGCCGAAGTGCCGCTTTAGATGCACCCGTTCGGGCCTGAAAGATGGCATCTGCTACACATAAGGCACCGCGTATTCCCTCCGGGTGGTTGTGCGTGCATTCGGCCGATTGGCGAGCCCACTTCAATACATCCTCACGGTTGTTGGAGAACCAAGCGCAGGGCGAGACCCGCATGGCCGAACCATTCCCGTAGCTGTTGTAGGGCTCAGGGTGTTTAGCGCGCAGCCATGCGCCGAAAGAGCCCCCATACGACCCTTTG
>CAYVJA010000105.1:1570-5888 GCA_964451605.1 uncultured Bacteroidales bacterium
ACGCATCGGCAACCGCCACCGTACAGATGGTATCGTCGGTAAACGCACAGTCGTCGGTAAATAATTGAAAATCGGTACTCAAATGGTTGTTAAACTCAAATCGAGAGCCTACTATATCGCCGATAATTGCGCCTTTCATCAGGTTGTTGTTGAGTGGGTAAAATTGTCGCTTCATAACAGTTCCGAAATTGAATCCATGAGATGCTTTACTGTTTCTTTTTCCAGTTTGCTGAAGGCAAACCACTTTTTCCCCAGGTCCTTCAATGACGCGCCGAGGTGATAGACTTCATTGCCATCGATGATTAGAAACCGATCGTGGCTTTTGTCAAATGTTTTCAGTGTAAAACCACCATATTGCACGTTTGCTTTTTGCACATCAAGCGAAAGCTGTTTCGCAGTGCCCTTGGTGAGTAGAAGCACCTTCACGCCTTTTTCCTTCTTGGATAAATGTGTCAGTACGGTATCATCAATGTAATTGTCGATGAGCACAATGTTTTTTTTCGCAGAACGAACCATTTTGGATGCCAGTGCGTAGGCATCAAAAACCTCTCCTTCGAAGAAAACGCCTTGGGTGGAGATGGCATTTTTATGTTCCAATACCTTAAATACCTGCTCAAACTTTTGGTCGGTTTCAAGTTGCCTGCGTTCAATGCCTTCCATCCGTTGCAGTAAACCGCTGTGATTGGCAATGAATTTTCGCATTTCAATAAAAGCGGTAATTATTTGTATGCTCACTTGCACGGCAATATCACTTCTCAATACAGCCGAAAGCATAGCCACCCCTTGTTCTGTAAATGCGAAGGGTAAATACTTAATATTTCTCCCTTGTATAGTGCCAGATTGGTTCAAGGTCACAAATTGTGATCTTGAACTCGGTGCCGTGTGTTTCGATTTTAAAAATCCAAATCGGTCGCAATTTGCAACCAGTTCTGTTGTTTCATCGGCAGTTAATTGAATTCGGAATGACTCTGGAAAACGTTCAATATTTCTTTTTACAGCTTGATTCAGAACACGGGTTTCCACTTGATACAATTCTGCCAAGTCACGGTCAATCATTACCTGTTCGCCACGAATTGTAAAAATTCGATTTTCAATGTCCTTTTGCGAAATGGTAAAATCTTTGCTCATCGTATTCCATCTTCTCACGAGACCTACTTAAATCCGGAACCCCATTCCTCCACGAATCAGGTTTCAGAAAGACGATCTTTTGCTCCGCTAAGGTATTGATTTTTATTAATACCTATATTCGGTTTTTGCAAATATTCTCTTGTGGAGTCTAAAGTACTGCTTGTAGCACGCATTTCACGCCCTGTGTACTATGGAATATAGCGTTTCCCTACTACGAGTTTGTCGCCCGAAAGGTCGATTTCGAACAGATTGGGAATGCGGATGTACACGCCGTTTACCGAACGATGGCTGTGAACCGACATCAGCCACTTCCCTTCGAGGGTTTGAAACAGCATACCATGGCCGAAATTGGGCGGAGTAATGGGTTCTTTCTGCTGAACCCACGGCCCATCGAGTGTGCCGCTCTCCGAATAGGCAACCCCTTGCGAATAGACATCGTAAATCCAGCTGGTCCAAATCATACCCAGTCGTCCGGTGCCGGTACGGAACAGATAGGGCCCGTCGGTTACCTTATTGAAGGTGTCGTTTCCCTGACTATCCTTTTCGCGGCTCCAGGGTGAATCGCTTGCTCTGAAAAGGATCTTCGCTTTGCCCGCAGGCCCGCTCAGATCCTCTTTCAAGGGAAGCTTTTCCATTGTGCCATTCAGATTTTGTAACCACTCATGGCAATAGATCATATAGGGCTTTCCGTCGGTGTCGACCCAGAAGGTTCCGTCTAAGGTGGGCATATCGGCCGGCAGATAGAGCGGATCGCGCATCGGCACATAGGGGCCGTCGGGTTTGTCGCTCACCAGTACATGGCTGGCTCGCCGTTCTATTACATTATTGCCCACCGTATCGATTTTGACATTTCGGTTGGTAAAGGTGGCAAAGTAGTAGTATTTATCCTTGTACGCGTGCAATTCGGCTGCCCAAATCATGGGCCGGGCGCCCATCCAGGAGGCCGGGTCGGTTTGTGTTACAGAATAGGGACCTTCCCAGGTTTTGAGATGGGTGCTTTTCCATAGCATTCCCCCGGTACCTGTCATGTAGTACATTTTTGTCTTACTGTCGGCCAAAATCGCCGGATCGCTCAGCCGTATGGAGTCGAGAGGATCATCTTTGCGTACGGGTCTTGTGAACTTACCAAAGAGGGGAGCGACCCCCGAAAGGAGTACAAATAAGAGCGCAAGTGCTCTGGTGCATCGAAGCGCGTGCGCGCTTCAAGTGCTGCGCTGCGCGCGAATAATCGTATATTTGACAAAAATTTGGGGATTATGAATCGTGTAAAAATTTTTGTTTTGGTCTGTTTGGTGAGCCTGTTTTTTGCGGGCTGTGAGGATAATTCTGATCCGAAAGGCCCTGATTACGATAAAATGGGAGCAGCTGCAGATTTGCTCAGGTTAACGCCCGATTTGCAGCCCGAGACGTTCAGGAATGTCGATAAATTATTTGCTACCCGTACCATAAAGCGGGGAAGCCGTGTTTTTCCCCTGCCTTATCATACCTCCCTGTTGTCGTCGGTAACCTATTCGCCCGACGGGGTAAATGCTTATACTATCGATGATTTTATCACCAGAAACCGAGTTGCCGGTTTGCTGATTATCAAGGATGGTAAAATAGCGCTCGAACGCTACGCCCTTGGGAATAAAGCCACTTCCAGGTGGGCGAGCTTCTCTACTACAAAGTCTGTTGTTTCAACGCTGATTGGAATTGCAGTACAGGAGCGAAAGATTGCCGACATAGACGATCAGGTAGTCGATTATCTGCCCCAGTTGGTGCGAACGGCCTATGATGGTGTTACGATAAAAGATCTGATGCAGATGTCGTCGGGGGTGGAGTGGAACGAAGATTATCTGGATCCGAGTTCCGATCTGTCGGCTATTTTTCAAGCGATTCTTGCTGGCGAAAGTGGTGGTATTCTCAATTATATGGCGGGTTTGCAGCGTATAGCAGAGCCCGGCACGCAGTTTATTTATAAGACAGGCGAGACGCACCTGCAAGCCGAAGTGCTACAATCTGTTCTTGACGGAGAATCTATCTCCGATTATCTTTCCCGAAAGGTATGGGCCCATATGGGCATGGAGGCCGATGCCAATTGGGTGTTGGAGTCGGAAGGGGGTATTGAGTTTGGGGGCGGTTTAATGAGCATGACCCTAAGAGATTATGGCCGTTTTGGTCTCTTTATGTTAAACGATGGTAAAATAAACGGTACGTCTATCCTCCCATCGGGTTGGGTAAATGCGCTTTCATCGCCGCCGGCAGATGCTCCGCAATGTGCATTCAATGCGTTGTATTCGGAAAATAATGGCGCAGAGTATCCGTATGCATACCCGCTGGGTTATAGTTATAATTGGTGGTCACTGCCCGATCAAACCTGGGGAGAGTGGGAATATTTAGATGATGCCTCGTGGTGGGGCTCCGACGCCATCGAAGCGGTTCAGCCCACCTTTACAAATTTGCTGGGAACATTTACTGCCCAGGGAGTCTTCGGCCAGTTTATTCACATTAACCAGGCGGAAAAAATGGTAACCGTTGTTTTAAGTGCTTGGGAAACGCCATGGATCGATCCCAAAGAGTACGAAACGTATTGTTTTATCAATGCGGCCGCCGAAGCCTTACAACAGTAAAAAAGTAGCTTTTTGAAAGATAGTTTGCGTTTCGGTTAGTTGACAGCCAGATGCAGCTCTTTCCAGACGGGTGCCTGTTGGTATTTTTCAATCGAGGCTGCGGGTACATTCACTGTGACTTGCTCTTTGCTCCAGAAGAATACCTTTTCTAATGCAGGCGGCTCGGCTGCCAGCATGGTGATCTGCTTAAGCGCCGGGTTGTTAAATAAAACTGATTCGTCAATTTTGGTGACCGCGGCCGGAAGAGTTACCCGTTCCAGATCTTTACAATTGCTTAAGACGCCCCCTGCCAGGGTTTCTATCTCGGGGAAGTGGAACTCCTTCATGCTGCATACGGCAAAGGCATATTCGCCTATAGAAGTAACGCTCTTTGGCACAGAAACCGAATTGAGCGCAAAACATCCGCTAAATGCAAAACCGCCAATGTGGAAAAGGTGTGGGGGCAAAGTAACACTCCCGAGCTTTTTGCATCCTTGAAAGGCCGCCCGGCCAATCGCGGTAAGGCTATTGGGAAGGGTTATAGTTTTGAGGTTCTCGCAGCCGTCGAATGCATGTCGTTCAATGTTACGAATCCCCTCCGG
>CAYVJA010000106.1:0-5033 GCA_964451605.1 uncultured Bacteroidales bacterium
GTTGACAGCTACATTCCCATTCCTCCCCGTGAAAATCAGAAGCCCTTCCTTATGCCTGTTGAGGATGTATTCTCGATTACCGGTCGTGGTACCGTAGCTACCGGTCGTATCGAAACCGGTGTTGTTAAGGTTGGTGAAGAGGTTGAAATCGTAGGTCTGGGTGCTGAGAAGAAAAAATCTGTGGTTACCGGCGTTGAAATGTTCCGCAAACTCCTCGATTCCGGTGAAGCCGGAGATAACGTTGGTCTGTTGCTCCGTGGTATCGATAAGAACGAGATCAAACGTGGTCAGGTTCTTGCCAAACCCGGATCGATTACCCCTCATACCACTTTCAAGGCTGAGGTATACGTACTGAAGAAAGAAGAGGGTGGTCGTCACACGCCTTTCCACCAGAAATATCGTCCGCAGTTCTATATCCGTACGCTCGACGTTACCGGTGAAATTGAACTTCCTGAAGGTCGTGAAATGGTTATGCCCGGCGATAACGTTACTATTACTGTGAATCTGATCTATCCCGTAGCTATCAATAGAGGTCTCCGTTTTGCCATTCGCGAAGGCGGCCGTACCGTTGGTGCCGGACAGGTTATTGAGATTCTGTAGTTATCTGTAGTTAGTTCATCTGTAAAACAGAGTTCAGGCTCGGTTTCGGCGTCTGAACTCTGTTTTGTAAACAGGAGTGTAGTTCAAGGGCAGAATAGCGGTCTCCAAAACCGTTGATGGGAGTTCGAATCTCTCCACTCCTGCAAAGAATCGTATGCTATGAATGTGAAGACTTATTTTCAGGAAATTTACACCGAGTTATTCCACAAGGTTACCTGGCCTACTTGGAAAGAGTTGCAGTCGAGTGCGTTGGTGGTGTTGGTTGCGTCGATTATCATTGCATTGGTAGTCTTTGTGATGGACTTCTCTCTTGAACACATTTTGAACCTGTTTTACTCGGTATTTTCTTAAATCGGCAGGAGTAGGTCATGAATGACTCTGAAAAAAAATGGTACGTTCTGCGCGCTGTCGGCGGTAAGGAAAAGAAGGTGAAAGAGTACATCGAAAGTGAGATTGCTGCATTGGGTCTCGGCGAGTACGTTTCACAGGTCCTTATCCCCACAGAGAAGGTGTACCAGGTCCGCAACGGGAAGAAGATCAGTAAAGACCGGATCTACTACCCCGGTTATGTGTTGATCGAAGCTTGTCTTGTGGGCGAGGTAGCCCATGTGCTTCGCAATATCCCGAATGTGGCCGGTTTTCTCGGTGAAGAGAACAAGAAAATGGATCCTGACAAGAAACCGATTCCCCTTCGTCAGTCGGAGGTTAATCGGATTCTGGGTAAGGTCGACGAACTGGAGTCGAGCGAAGAGGAGTTGAATGTTTCATTTATTGTGGGCGAAACGGTGAAGGTGGTCGATGGCCCTTTCAACAGTTTTACCGCAACTGTAGAAGAGGTAAACGAAGAACGCAAGCGTTTGAAGGTGATTGTCAAAATTTTTGGTCGTCGTACCCCCCTCGAACTCGGTTTTGTACAGGTGGAGAAGGAGTAACCTTCGCCACCCCGTTATGCATGTTACGCACTTAATATATATTGACACGAACGCTTCCCTCGACGTGTCACAAACTACAATTAAGAACAGAGAATATGGCAAAAGAAATTGCTGCATTGATCAAGTTACAAATTAAAGGCGGTGCTGCTAATCCATCTCCTCCCGTTGGGCCTGCGTTAGGTTCGAAGGGTGTGAATATCATGGAGTTTTGTAAGCAATTTAATGCTCGTACTCAGGACAAGGCCGGAAAGATCACTCCGGTTATTATTACTGTTTATTCGGATAAATCTTTCGAATTTGTTACTAAGACCCCGCCGGTGGCTGTACAGTTGCTGGAGGCTTCGAAACAAAAATCCGGATCGGCCGAACCTAACCGTAAAAAAGTTGGTTCTGTGAGCTGGGAAACTGTAGAGGCAATTGCAAAGGATAAAATGCAGGATTTGAATGCATTTACCGTCGAAAGTGCCATGTCTATGGTGGCCGGTACTGCCCGGAGCATGGGAATTACAGTTACCGGTAATTCTCCCTTCAACAAATAATAAAAGTTCTGAGAAAGATGACAAAGCTTACTAAAAACAGGAAGTTGGCGCTTACGAAGATGGAACCTTCCAAAGTGTATAAGTTGACGGAAGCTGCTGCCTTGTTGAAAGAGATAACCACGGTGAAGTTTGATGCTTCGGTTGATATTGATGTCCGTTTGGGCGTCGATCCCCGTAAAGCCAATCAGATGGTTCGTGGTGTTGTCTCCCTTCCTCATGGAACCGGTAAGGAGGTTCGCGTGTTGGTGCTCTGTACCCCTGACAAGGTAGATGAGGCCACTGCTGCCGGTGCCGACCATGTAGGTTTGGAAGAGTATATCGAGAAGATCAAAGGTGGTTGGACCGATGTCGACGTGATCATTACGATGCCGTCGGTCATGGGTAAAATCGGTGCCTTGGGTCGTATTCTGGGTCCCCGCGGTTTGATGCCTAACCCCAAGAGTGGTACGGTTACCATGGACATTGGAAAAGCTGTGAAAGAGGTTAAGCAGGGTAAAATCGACTTCAAAGTCGATAAGTTTGGTATCGTTCATACTTCGGTCGGGAAGGTCTCTTTCGAACCGGAAAAGCTTGTTGATAACATCAAGGAGTTCATGAACACCATTATCAAGTTGAAACCTGCCGCTGCAAAAGGTACTTACGTTAAGAGTATCTTTCTTTCCACCACCATGAGTCCGGGTGTGAAAGTGGACGTTAAGTCGGTAGAAGAGTAATTAACCTTGAATCGCAGATTATGACTAGAGAAGAAAAAGATCAAATTATTGCGGGTCTGGTAGAAGAGCTCAACAACTACAAACATTTTTATCTTGCCGATACAGCCGATCTAAATGCAGAAGATACCGCGCAGTTGCGCCGTACCTGTTTCGAAAAGCAGGTTAAGATGATTGTTGTTAAGAACACCTTATTGTCGAAGGCACTCGCAACTGTCGGGTTTTCCGGATACAATGAGTTGCTTCCTACACTGAAAACCCCCACTTCTATTTTGCTCACCAACGAGGCCAGTACGCCGGCCAAGTTGATTAAAGCCTTCCGTAAGAAGCATCCTAAACCCCTTCTTAAGGCCGCATATGTTGAGGAGTCGATCTTCATTGGCGACAATCAGCTCGATGCACTGGTGGCAGTAAAATCGAAGGAACAACTCATCGGCGATCTTGTTGCCCTGCTGCAATCGCCCGCTCAAAAGGTTCTTTCACAACTTCAATCAGGAAAACATATCCTGGCCGGTGTCGTGAAGACCCTTTCAGAAAAATAAGAAGAAAACAAACAAACATTAATCGATTATTTAATTTTAAAACTCAATAAAATGGCAGATTTGAAAGCATTTGCAGAACAATTGGTAAACCTGACCGTTAAAGAAGTTAACGAATTGGCTCAGATCCTGAAAGACGAATATGGTATTGAACCTGCTGCAGCTGCTGCTGTAGCCGTAGCCGCTCCTGCTGCTGAAGTAGCTGCTGCTCCCGAAAAATCTACTTTCGATGTGATTCTGAAAGCTCCCGGAGGTGCCAAGTTGCAGATCGTTAAACTGGTAAAAGAGATTAGCGGTTTGGGTCTGAAAGAGGCTAAAGATCTCGTAGATCAGGCTCCGAAGCCCGTTAAGGAAGGTGTATCGAAAGAAGAAGCTGAATCCATCAAAGGTCAATTAGAAGAAGCTGGAGCTGAAGTTGAACTTAAATAACAAAAATACCTTTTAGGTATCCGCAGGTTTAGAGTCCCGGGTTATCCGGGACTCTAGGCCTTTTGTCATTATCGGTCCAGTTCATTTTAATCCATACTTCAGATGTCAGTAAATAGCACCGAAAGAATCAATTTTGCCTCGACGAGGAATCAATTGGATTACCCCGATTTTCTCGAAGTGCAATTGAAGTCGTTCTACGATTTCTTCCAGCTCGGTACCACTCCCGAGAATCGGAAACAGGAGGGGCTTTTTCAGGTTTTTCAGGAGAATTTTCCCATCACCGATACCCGCAACAATTTCGTTCTCGAATTCATCGATTATTTTGTAGATCCTCCCCGTTATACCATTGAGGAGTGTCTCGAAAGAGGGCTTACCTATAGTGTTCCCCTCAAAGCAAAGCTTAAACTTTACTGTACCGATCCCGAGCATGAGGACTTCGATACAGTGATTCAGGACGTGTACCTGGGTACGGTACCCTACATGACTCCCAAAGGATCGTTTGTGGTAAACGGTGCTGAGCGGGTCATTGTTTCGCAGCTTCATCGTTCGCCCGGTGTCTTTTTCGGGCAGAGCCTCCATGCAAACGGCACAAAACTCTATTCTGCCCGTATCATCCCTTTCAAAGGATCGTGGATTGAATTTGCAACTGACATCAATAGTGTCATGTATGCCTATATCGACCGTAAAAAGAAGTTGCCGGTAACTACTTTGTTGCGTGCCATCGGGTACGAGAGCGACAAAGACTTGCTGGCCATTTTCGATTTGGCCGAGGAGGTAAAAGTTTCCCGTGGTGCTCTTAAGAAGGTCCTGGGCAGAAAACTGGCTGCAAGGGTCTTGAAATCATGGGTCGAAGACTTCGTCGATGAAGACACCGGCGAGGTGGTCTCCATTGAACGTAACGAAGTGGTGATCGACCGCGAAACGGTTTTGGATAACGATCATATAGATCTGATTGTCGATTCGGGTGCTCAGGGTATTCTGCTTCACAAAGAGGGACACTCTCTTTCGGATTATGCTATTATCTATAACACCTTACAAAAGGACCCCTGCAACTCCGAAAAGGAGGCTGTATTACATATCTACAGGCAATTGCGTAATTCGGAACCGCCCGACGAAGCTACTGCCCGTGATGTGATTGAGAAACTCTTTTTCTCCGATAAGCGTTATGATTTGGGCGAAGTAGGTCGTTTCCGGATCAACCAGAAATTGACTCTCGAAACTCCCATGGAGGTTCGGACGCTTACGCGTGAGGATATCATTGCTATTATCAAGTATCTGATTCAG
>CAYVJA010000106.1:5043-5777 GCA_964451605.1 uncultured Bacteroidales bacterium
TAACCGCCGTGTGAGAACGGTGGGTGAGCAGCTGGCCAATCAGTTCAGCGTGGGGCTTGCCCGTATGGCACGTACCATCCGTGAACGGATGAATGTACGCGACAACGAGGTGTTTACTCCCATCGATCTGATCAATTCTAAGACTCTCTCTTCGGTGATTAACTCCTTCTTCGGCACCAATCAGTTGTCGCAGTTTATGGATCAGACCAATCCGTTGAGCGAGATTACCCATAAGCGTCGTTTATCGGCTCTCGGGCCCGGCGGTCTTTCGCGTGAGCGTGCCGGCCTCGAAGTGCGCGACGTTCACTATACCCATTACGGACGTCTCTGTCCCATTGAGACCCCGGAAGGACCCAATATCGGTCTGATCTCTTCGCTTTGCGTCTATGCCAAAATTAACCATCTCGGGTTTATTGAAACTCCCTATCGTCTTGCCAAAGACGGAAAGGTAGATCTTTCGCTCGAAGGGGTTAAATATCTCAGCGCCGAGGAGGAGGATGATATTATTGTAGCACAAGCCAATGCTCGTATCGATGAAGAGGGTAACTTTATAGATCCCAGGGTCAAGTCGCGTCTTGAGGCCGATTATCCCCTCTCCGAAAAGGATGAGGTGCAGATGATGGATGTGGCCCCCAACCAGATTGCCTCTATCGCCGCTTCGCTTATTCCCTTCCTCGAACACGACGATGCCAACCGTGCCCTTATGGGTTCGAACATGATGCGTCAGGCCGTGC
>CAYVJA010000107.1:0-2871 GCA_964451605.1 uncultured Bacteroidales bacterium
CTTACTCAGATGATCGGAGTTGGGGTGGGGTTCGCACGTTAGCACATGACCTGTAACAAACCCTTCTAACCCTCCTTTCACCGATTCGAAAGGTTCCAGGCCTTCTACCTCCAGACCCACAGAGGTAAGGATAAGAGAGAGCGCTTCCGGCTCCATATCGGTATGCAGATACTCTTTGAGCCACTGGCAGGCAATTTTCATGATATAGTCTATATGGAATGAGAATAGCCGCAAATTTATAAAAAAAACCGCTACCCGTTGCCTAACCCTATTTTCGGATGCAAAAGAGTGCTTTCAGAGGTTAAAAGTCCCATTTCCGGGGCTTTCCACCAGAAATAGGTCCTAAAAATTATGCTCTACAACAGTTTTTTTGTAATTTTGCCTAGATGTGCCTTTTTAAAAAAACAACTCACTCATCTGCAATATGGAAAATAATATGGAAACAGGCCTGATGCTTCTTGCGGTCGGGATGACGACTGTGCTTCTGGTGTTAACCATGATAGTAGCTTTCGGAAAGTACCTCATTCTGCTAGTCAACAAATTACCTGTCGACGAAGAGGAGAGCGCCCCTGTACGTAGGTCGGCCGCACAGTCCGGTCAGACAGCAGGCAATCACTCGGCCATGGCCGCTATCTCGGCAGCCGTGGAGACCCTCTCGAAAGGAAGTGCCAAAGTGACCCGTATCGAAAAATTGTAACAACGACTTAATAAAACCAGAGCAAGAATGTCGAAAGAGATTAAATTCAGTTTGTTGTACCGCGACATGTGGCAATCGTCGGGCAAGTACGTTCCGCGTGTCGATCAATTAGTCAGGGTAGCCCCTGCCATCATTAAAATGGGGTGTTTTGCCCGTGTCGAAACCAACGGAGGAGGATTCGAACAGATTAACCTTCTTTTCGGAGAGAATCCCAATCAGGCTGTCCGCCAGTGGACCAAGCCTTTCCAGGAAGCCGGTATTCAAACCCATATGCTCGACCGCGCACTGAACGGATTGCGGATGAGTCCCGTACCTGCCGATGTACGAAAGTTGTTTTATAAGGTGAAGAAAGCGCAGGGTACCGATATCGCAAGAACCTTCTGCGGGCTTAACGATCCCCGTAACCTGATTCCCTCTATCCGGTATGCCAAAGCCGCCGGAATGATTTCTCAAGCTGCGTTGAGTATTACGGTCTCGCCCCTCCATACGGTAGAGTACTACACCAACCTGGCTTTTCAACTGATTGAAGAGGGTGCCGACGAAATCTGTCTGAAAGATATGGCAGGTATCGGCCGTCCGGTCTCTTTAGGCAAGATTACCCGTAACATCAAAGAGAAATATCCCCATATTCCCATCCAGTACCACAGCCATGCCGGTCCCGGACTCTCTGTTGCCTCTATTCTGGAGGTGTGTCAGGCAGGTGCCGACTACATCGATGTGGGAATGGAGCCTCTCTCCTGGGGAACCGGCCATGCCGATCTGATTACGGTTCAAACCATGTTGAAGGATGCAGGATTCAAGGTGCCCGAAATCAACATGGAGGCCTATATGGAGGTTCGCGCTTTAACACAGGAGTTTATCGACGATTTCCTGGGTTTCTACATCAGTCCTGAAAACCGCCTTATGAACTCCCTGCTAATCGGTTCGGGATTGCCCGGCGGTATGATGGGCAGTCTGATGGCCGATCTGGAAAGCAATCTGGAGAGCATTAATAAATACCTGGCAAAACAGAATCTGCCTCCTAAATCGCGCGACCAGCTCCTTATCAGGCTCTTCGACGAGGTTGCCTATGTTTGGCCCAGAGTGGGTTATCCTCCTCTGGTTACCCCTTTCAGCCAATATGTAAAGAACCTCGCCTTAATGAACGTAGTTCAGCTGCTAAAAGGCAAAGAGCGCTGGTCGATGATTGCCGACGACATTTGGGATATGATTCTGGGTAAAGCCGGAAAAATCCCGGGCGAAATTGCACCCGAAATTGTGGCTTTGGCAAAAAAAGAGGGACGAGAATTCCAGAACGACAATCCCCAGGATCACTACCCCAATCAATTAGACCACTTCCGCGAAGAGATGCAGAAGAGGGGATGGGAAACCGGTACCGACGACGAAGAGTTGTTTGAATTTGCCATGCATCCTGCACAATATGATGCCTACAAATCGGGAAAGGCAAAAGCCGATTTCGAAGCTGATATTGCTGCAAAAAAAGCAAAAGCCGGAAAGGCTCCGGAAGCTGCCGGTCAACCCGGTTTTGCATCACAATTACCTCAAACCGTTATGGCCGAGGTAAATGGGCAACACTACAGAGTATTTCTGTCGGCCGATACCCCCGGTCAATCGGCTGCTCAGCCGGCTGCTCCCGGCACTGCACCCGCAGTAGCAGCCACCGCTCCTTCGGCCACTGCTACAAAAGCCATTGTTTCACCTCTCGAAGGGAAATTCTTTCTCACCAAAAACAGCTCTGAAACTCCGCTGAAAGTGGGCGACATGATAAATGTGGGCGACCGTGTATGTTATATCGAAGCAATGAAAACCTACAATGCGGTCTCTTCCGATGTGGAAGGAGTAGTCATATCGATTGCCGTCACCAACGGCGACAGTGTCGAAGAGGATGACGTGTTGATTACTATTGCTTAATTACGATCGGAAAAGATGAATATTTTAGAAAAACTATATCAAATGACGGCGTTGAGCAACATTGTGGCTCAACCCGAAATACTGCTCATGTATGGAATTGCCTTCCTGCTCCTCTATCTGGGAATCAAAAAGCAATATGAACCCCTCCTGCTGGTTCCCATTGCCTTTGGTCTGCTGATTGCCAACTTCCCCGGGGGAACTATGGATGTGGTACCTGCAACGGACGAAAACGGAATAATGGACAAAACAATTTTGCAGATTGC
>CAYVJA010000107.1:2908-4952 GCA_964451605.1 uncultured Bacteroidales bacterium
TACGGAATCTCCGTCTGGCCATGTTTGGCGCCTCTGCACAGTTGGGTATCTTTATTGTGCTTATTTCGGCTATCTTTTTTGGCTTTACTCCGCGCGAGGCAGCCTCTCTGGGTATTATCGGCGGAGCCGACGGCCCTACGGCCATCTTTACCACCATTAAACTGGCCCCTCACCTGTTGGGTCCCATTGCCATTGCTGCATACTCCTATATGGCTTTGGTTCCCGTGATTATTCCTTTGGTGGTTCGTCTTACCTGTACCAAGAAAGAGTTGCTCATTAACATGAAAGAGCAGGATAAACTCTATCCCAACAGCTACGAAATTAAGAACATGCGTGCCACCAAAATTATCTTCCCCATCGCTTTGGGAACCCTGGTTGCTCTGCTCGTTCCTTCGGCCGTACCCCTGGTGGGCTTGCTGCTCTTTGGCAATCTGGTGAAAGAGATCGGGCCCAATACTGCCCGGCTGGCTGAGGCTGCCGCAGGTCCCATTTTGAACACTGCCACTATCTTTCTGGGACTTTCGGTGGGTGCCACGATGACTTCAGAAACCTTTCTCGATCCGAAAACCATCATGATTGTAGTTGGAGGTTTTCTGGCTTTTGCCGTCTCCATTTTTGGCGGAATTTTGGGCGTGAAGATTTTCAACCTCTTCTCCAAAAAGAAGATTCATCCCCTGGTAGGCGCCACCGGTTTAAGTGCTGTTCCCATGGCATCACGTGTTGCCAACGAAATTGCTCTTAAGTACGACTCGAAAAACCACGTTCTGCAATACTGTATGTCGAGCAACATCGCCGGGGTAATTGGCTCGGCCGTGGCTGCTGGTGTACTGATTTCGCTGCTCTGATAACCAAATGTTTCAGCCATGGCTGCACAAAAACCGATTATACTGGTTACCAACGACGATGGATACCTCTCTCAGGGTTTGCTGACGCTTGCCGAAGCGGCGGCTACCCTGGGAGAGGTCTTCGTAGTTGCACCGCAACAGGCCATGTCGGGAATGTCGCACGCCATAACTGCATCACGGCCGCTGCGAGTGCACCGGCATCCCATGGATCGGGTACAGAATTTCTACATCTGTAACGGCACCCCTGTCGACTGTATAAAACTGGGTCTGCATAAAATACTGACATCCAGGCCACAAATGATTCTTTCGGGAATAAACTACGGAAGTAATGCCGCTGCCAGCACCCACTACTCCGGCACGGTAGGGGCAGCCCGTGAAGGCGCCTTGCACGGTATCCCCTCCATAGCTTTCTCGTCGCTTAACACCGACATAGCCGATCCCCTCACCTACTGCATACCCTTTGTGCTGAAAATCACCACCGCAGTATTTGAAAAACCGTTGGCAAAAGGAACACTCCTCAACGTCAACATACCCAACCTGCCTGCGGCCGACATCAAAGGAATCCGCATCTGTCGCCTCGCACAAGGCTACTGGAAAGAGACCTTCGACACCCGAAAAGACCCCTCCGGCCGCGACTACAACTGGCTCGAAGGCCACTTTATCAACGAAGAACCCGCTTCTCCCGAAACCGACGAAACCGCCCTCTACGACGGCTATGTAGCCGTGGTGCCTTTAAAGACGGACTCAACGGACTTTCATTCAATAAAGAATCTGGTGCTTTAATGCTCTAATGCTCTAATGCTCTAATGCTGCGCTTCGCGCAATGCTCTAATGATGAGTGTAGCAGTGTAGCAGTGGAACAATGATTTGAAGATTTGTAGATTTGGGAAGGGTAACGTAGTATTATAATCACTAACTTTCTGCTCATTTATTAGAGCACCAGAGCATTAGAGCATTAGAGCATGAACTATTTTCTCATAGCAGGCGAGGCTTCGGGCGATTTACACGGTTCGAACCTGATTCACGGGCTTAAACTTGCCGACCCGGATGCGAGGTTTCGCGGTTGGGGTGGTGATTTGATGGCAGCAGAAGGGATGGAGTTGAACCGGCACTACCGGACTACGGCGTTTATGGGGATTTGGGAGGTGTTGAAAAATCTGCGTACGGTTTTCCGTAATCTGAAGCAATGTCAGCAGGAG
>CAYVJA010000107.1:5017-5768 GCA_964451605.1 uncultured Bacteroidales bacterium
CGGGGTTTAGAACTTTTTATTATATCTCTCCCAAAATTTGGGCCTGGAAGGCCTCCCGGGTCGAGATCATTAAGAAGTATATCGATGAGATGTTTATTATATTTCCCTTCGAAAAGGAGTTTTATGCCCGATACAACTACCATAAGGTCCATTTTGAAGGGAATCCGCTGATTGATGCAATTGACGAAAAAAGAGCCGCTCTGCCCTCAAGAGCCGACTTTCTGCAGAAGAATCAGCTATCGGAGAAGCCTGTTGTGGCGCTTCTGTGCGGCAGCCGGAAACAGGAGATTTCGTTGATTTTACCGGAGATGCTGGAGGCTGCCAGGGCCTTTCCCGACCGGCAGTTTGTGATAGCCGGTGCCCCTTCGATAGACGAGAGTTACTATCAACAATTTCTCGGGGGTTTTGATACCAAGGTGGTTATGCAACAGACGTACGGGCTTTTGCAACATGCGGAAGCTGCAGTGGTTACTTCCGGAACAGCCGCCCTCGAAACGGCTCTTTTCGAGGTGCCACAGGTAGTATGCTATAAAACCAGTTCTATTTCGTATCATGTCGGGATCCACTTTCTGAAAATCCCCTATTTCTCTCTGGTTAACATCATTATGGGCCGGGAGGTGGTGAAAGAGATTCTTCAGTTCAAACTGGCTTCCGAAATAGAACAGGAGTTACGAAAAATTCTTACTGATTCACGATACAAAGAAGAGATGCTCACCAATTACCGGAAACTGAAAGAGATCTCCGGCGGAGC
>CAYVJA010000108.1:0-4701 GCA_964451605.1 uncultured Bacteroidales bacterium
AACCCAAAAAAACTCCAACAACTCCAACAAAACCTCGACCGAATTAGAGAAACAGGGAAATAGTGCTTCAAATCGCTGAGCGATTTGAGTGCTCTAGTGCTCAAGTGCTTCAAATCGCTGAGCGATTTGAGAGAAACAGAGAAACAGTGCTTCAAATCGCTTAGCGATTTGAGTGCTCCAGAGCAACAGAGCACTTTTTTTCCGCGCGAAGCGCATCACTCGCGCAAAGCGCGAAGCACTAGAGCACCAATTCATTCACCACTCACCATTAACCATTATATTGTATGATTACACGTAGAAATTTTCTAAAGGCTGCTGCCGGGATTCTTGCCACGTCGGCTCTTCTTCCTGAAGTGTTTGCTGCCGAAGCCAAAAAGAAACAGATTGGGCTTCAGTTGTACAGCGTGCGTAACGAAATTGGCCGCGATTTCATGGGCACGCTGCAACAACTGGCCAAAATCGGTTTTCCACACCTGGAGGCTGCCAGCTACAGCAACGGCAAATTCTATGGGCGCAACCCGAAAGAGTTTAAACAGATTCTGGCCGATATGGGCATGCGGCTCTCAGGATCGCACACCGGAAGCGGATTGCTGGCTTCGGACGACCAACAAGGCTGGGATTTCTGGAAACAGAACATGGCCGCTACCGTTGAGACCGGTGCCGAATGGATTGTGCAGGCAGGCTATCCCGAAGGGCAGATTAAATCGATTGCCGATGTAAAACGGCTGGCCGAACAGTATAACAAACTGGGCGAGATGGCCAAAGCCCACAAGCTGAAATTTGCCTTCCACAACCACGTAACCGAATTTCATCCGCTCGAAGGAGAGATCCCCTACGATGTAATGCTGCAGAATACCGACGCCAAACTGGTTACCTTCCAGATGGACACCTGCCAGGTACTTTTGGGCGGAGGCGACTGTGTGGCCTACGTTAACAAATACCCGGGACGCTTCTCGAACTGGCACCTGAAAGATGCCAGCAAGGTGAAGGACGAAAGCACCGAATTCGGCAAAGGCCGCAACGACTTCGAGTCGCTCTTTGCCGTTTCGAAAAAAGCAGGGCTTTCCATCTACTACATTGAGCAGGAGGCCTATACCGTTCCGCCTCTTGAGGCCGTAGCACACGACTACAAATTTCTGATGGATGCCAAATATGTAAAATGGTAAAAACTAGGTAAGCAGATCGCGCAACAACCGATTCACCCGTTCCAGGCGGGCTGTAAGCCCCGAAAGCCTGCGGCCCGCCGAACGGATTTCGGTTGTCAGCCCCTGTAACTGCACCTGATGCCTTTTCCACTCCTTCACCCAATCGGCATTTGCCTTTTTCAGGAGATCGCGCTCGGTCTGACGCAATTGCAGCGAGAGCCGGTTTAACAGCAAACGTTCCTCCTCAGAGACAGCAGGATCGGTTCGCCCCATCTCTACCTCCGACATCACTTTAGCCAGTGCCTTCAGCGTTTCGGGCAGCGGATCGGATTGGGATGAGGTATTCTCTTTCCGGGGCAATTTCAGAGGCAATTTTTGGGGCGATTTCAGCGGAGATTTCAGAGCCATGGCGATAGGGTTAGAAAATCGGCAAACCAGTCGGTTCCCTCATTGGAAAGCTGCACGCCCTCTTCGAAGAGTTCCATAAATTTGCGGGGCTTTTGGAGAGCCACAGCCAGCTTTGCGTGGGCGTTACGAAACGAACGCAGCGCCGACACCGTCCGACGACGATGCGCTTTGAGGGCATCGACCGAATCGCGCCAGAGCAGATAGTCCCGATCGTCGGCAGGGGTAAGTGCGGGCAACCGGTGTAAATCGACAAAACGGAGACGGGTGAGATAGGCGGTTTGCAGGGCGGTTTCCTCGTAGGTGATCATATCGGTAAAGCTTTTGCTGTTAAGCGAACTCATCAGATTATCGGTAATCAGCGCAACCAGCGTATCGCCCTGCAACACCAGCTCCCGAAGCGCTTTTGCCTGCCGGAACCGGAGCCAGCGCATCCGGGCAGCCCCCACAAGCCTTCCGGCCAGTAATCCGTACCCAACGGGAAGCGGATTGCCCCACTCCAGCGCATTATAATCGGCCACAAAGCCATCGATCTTCCGCCCCAGCGAACGTGAAACCACCCCAAAGGGGGCATACCGGTTGGGATGAACCAGATATTTCAAGGCGCCGGCGTACGATTGCATCAGCTGCGCCGACAGATCGGACGCCCTCTTCAGGGTGGCCAGCTCCGATTCGTCCTGCAACATGGCTTCGAGTTCGGCCAGCCGAAGCTGCGGATCAGTGAGTGTGGCCGTGTAGAGCACCCCGCGCTGCCTTCTGAGCTCCGCCAGTTCGGCAGTCAATGCCGAGGGCGAAAGCGCCAGCGAATCGACCCGGGTGGAAAAAGCCCCCACCACCACGCGGTGCGATTCGGATAGCGCTGCGCACCCCGAACAGAGAATCAGAGAGGAAAAGAGAACGAGAACCCAAAAACGACAGAGAGACATAGTACACAAAACAGAAACGAAACCACACAAAAGTAAGAAGGCATATCTGACGGGAAGGCGCGTATAAGGGGTAAGAAACGCCCTTTCGGACAGAAAACGCTTTGCATGGAGCCCGTTACAAATAATTCGGAAGCGATGCGGCTATTTTCGCCCGAAAAAAGCCGATGATCAATATCCACACCCACATCTTTACCCTGAACCATGTGCCGCTGGGTTTCGTGCCTCTGCAAAGGCTTCTGACACGAAGGGGCCGTTTTCGAAAACTCTGGATTCTGCTGCTCTACCTGCTCTCGGGTATGCCCCGACTGACCATGCACAGAGGTAGGGAGAGCCGGAAGACAGCCCGAACGGGCCCCGATTCCCTGCTGAGAGGGTGTGTCAACGGGAAAAACAGCCACAAGAAGTCGGCCCGAATGGCTCTTTTTCTGCTGAGAGGAAGCCGCCCCACCCAGGCCGAAGTCTTTGGCCAACTGCAGGCGTTCTACCCCACGGGCACCCGATTTGCGGTCCACACCATCGGGGGCTTTGCCACAGACCCCCGTTCAGGTCGGCCCTATAACTACCTGCAGCAGCTGGAGGAGGTGGCTCAGCTCAAAGCCTCGAAACCTTTGGGCGATGCCCTCCTCCCCTTCTTCTGCGCCGACCCCCGAAGGCCCGATGTAACAGCACTGGCCCAAGAGTACCTGCTGAAACGAGGCTTTTCGGGCATCAAACTCTACCCGGCCATGGGCTTCTTTCCCACCGACAACCGCCTGATTCCGCTCTGGGAGTGGGTGGCCCAAACAGGCATTCCCGTCATGGTGCACTGTTCGCGCAACGGTGCCGTCTATGGCCGAACCCGACCCGAAGCCGAAATCAGCTCCTCTCCCGGACTCAGCCATCTGCTCACAGGACAACCCTACACACCCGCCTCGCTACGGGGATGGGCCGAACGATACAGCCACCCCCTGCTTTTCGAACCCCTGCTCAGGGAGTACAAAGGGCTGAAGATCTGCTTTGCCCACTTTGGAGGCGAAGAGGATTGTATGGAGCTCTATCGCGAAGGAGGCCACCCGCACGACAACTGGTGCAGCCACATCTGCCGGCTTATGAAAAGCTACCCGGGTGTCTATGCCGACATCTCCTTCTCTTCGGCCCACCCCGATCTGATGGCCTTCTTCCATGTACTGGCGCAACACCGTGCAGCCCCATCCGCAACAGCAGCAGAAACGGATGCCCGCTACAGCATGGCCGACAAAATCCTCTTTGGGTCCGACTACTACATGTCGTCGATGAAACGAAACGAACGGTGGTTTAGTATCAATCAGCGCGCCCTTATGGGAGAAGAGAGCTTTCGGCGGATTGCCTCCGAAAACCCGGAGCGCTTTCTGAAATGGCGTGAAATGGATGCAGCAGAGAGTGGATAAAGCGGAGAGTGGAAGTGGTATGGAGCGGAGTGGAGAAGATGAGTTTGCCGAAATGTTGGAAATAGGCGCGGCAAAAGGGCCGGGAATGCGAGGGAGAATGTGTAGATTTGTGTTTCTATTTTCAAAAACAGCTATGAACCCCTGGTATGCCTACTACACCCGATCGCGAGCTGAGAAGGCGGTTGAGGAAAAATTACGCCAACAAGCCTTTGAGGTCTTTTTACCGCTCTACACGGTGGTAAGGCAGTGGTCCGACCGAAAAAAGGTGGTGGAGGAGCCTCTGATCAGAGGCTATATTTTTGCCCGCCCGGTGGATGCTATGCAGCACTATGCCCTATTGAACACGTTTGGCATTGTGCGATGCCTCTGGTACGACGGAAAACCGGCCCTCATTCCCGATACGCAGATTGAGGTGCTCCGGCAGGTGATGCGAGAGCGGATGGAGATAGAGCCGGCACCGCCGATGCTCGTTCCCGGGCAGAAAGTGGTGATTATAGAGGGCACCCTCGCAGGCCGGGAGGGCGAATTGGTGCAGATTGCCGGACGGCATCGGGTTATGCTTCGGATCGACCACATTGATCAGGCCCTATTGGTGACGATACACCCCAAAATGGTTCGGCCCGTCAACACCCAAGTGTAACTACATAAACCGGAACTATGATTATCGAAACCTGCTCCTACCCGCGTGCCGCCCTGATAGGCAACCCCTCCGACGGCTATTTTGGCAAAACCATTGCCTTTGTTTTCAGCAATTTCAGGGCCAAGGTACAGCTCTACCAGACCCCCGATCTGGAAATTGTACCAGAAGCGCTCGCCGTG
>CAYVJA010000108.1:4711-5607 GCA_964451605.1 uncultured Bacteroidales bacterium
GACAAGTTCCGCAACATCGAAGAGCTGGCCTCGAATGTAGCGCTGAACGGCTACTATGGCGGCTTACGGCTGCTGAAAGCCTCGATAAAGGTGTTCTACACCTACTGCCGTACCCAACAGATTGCACTCGACAACCGAAACTTCACCATCCGATACTGCAGCAATATCCCCATCCGACTGGGGCTGGCCGGATCGTCGGCCATCATCACCGCCTGCTTTAAAGCCCTCATGGCCTTTTATGGCATTACCATCCCCAAACCCATTCTGGCCAATCTGGTGCTGCGTGTAGAAACCGAAGAGCTGGGGATTGCGGCCGGCCTGCAAGACCGGGTGGCGCAGGCCTACGAAACCCCGGTGTACATGGATTTCAGCCGCGAAATCATGGAGAAACAGGGATACGGCGCCTACCAACCCCTTACCACCGACGGCTTCCCCAACCTCTACATTGCCTATAAAACCCAACTCTCGGAGGGTACCGAAGTTACCCATAACACCCTGAAGGCTCGCTTTGCCATTGGCGAAAAGGCGGTGCTCGATGCCATGCAGGCCTGGGCACAACTCACAGAGCGGTTTATGGCTGCACTATCCAAGGCCGACCACCCCGAAATGGCCCGCCTGATTAACCAAAACTTCGATCTGCGACGCAGCCTCATTCCCATCTCGGCCCCAAACATCGAGATGGTAGAGGCGGCCCGATCGACAGGAGCCTCGGCCAAATTTACCGGTTCGGGGGGAGCCATCATTGGCAGCTACACCACCGAAGCCATGTTCCAACAGCTAAAGAAAACGCTGGATCCCCTTCATATAGAGGTGATTAAACCACAGATAGTTCATAACGCATAATCACCAAATAACGCATGATAACCCAATAACGAATGATAACCAAAGCCGTTATA
>CAYVJA010000109.1:0-5604 GCA_964451605.1 uncultured Bacteroidales bacterium
TCGTCGTTTCGCCAAGGTTTCGAGATGTACTTATATACATCTCCTTTGTTTATGGCATCAACTACAGCCTGGATATCGGCATAGCCGGTAAGTAAAATCCGCATGGTAAGCGGAAAGCGATCCTTGACCATCGAAAAAAACTCCACCCCGGTAATTTCGGGCATACGCTGATCCGAAACGATCACCTGAACCGGTTGGGTCTCAAGTATTGTCAATGCTTCCTGTGCACTAACCGCCTTTAGTACCCGATATTTACGCTTAAACTGCCGTTCGAGCGCAAGGGTTACCTCTAACTCATCGTCGATAATGAGCAGGGTAGGAGGAGTCACAATTTTCGATTTTTTATTCATGTCTCTTGTTTTGTCGAAGCGGGAGTTGTAAAGTTACCACGGTTCCTTTTCCGGGAGCCGACTCAATGGCGATAGAGCCCCCATGCATATCGTGAATAATCTGATAGGTAATACTTAAGCCCAAGCCGGTTCCGCTTCCTACCGGTTTGGTGGTAAAAAACGGGTCGAATACCCTGGACAATATTTCGGGGGGAATACCACATCCGGAGTCTCTGACAGCAATCATCACCTCATTTTCGCCCGTAGAAACCGAAATGCCGACATGTCCTTTGGGATCGACCGCCTGCAGCGCATTCATTACCACGTTGAGCAGCGCCTGATTGAGATGACCGGGGAAACACTCCAGTTTCAGCGACTCCGGCCCCTCGACCGTAATCACCACATGTCTTCGTTTCATCTCGGATTCCACCACCGAAAGGGTAGCCTGAATATTGGCCATCAGATCGGTAACCTTCAGATCGGTCTCATCGAGCCGCGAGAAGGTACGCAGATTATCTATGATTTTTTTTATCCGATCAAATCCCGTGAGGCATGATCCCGAAGCCTCCTCAATATCCTGAAGCGATTCGGTAATATCGTAATCGGAGGCGAGTTGAGCCAACCGTTTGGTCAGTTTGGCAGAGCCTTCGTTCTCAATGGTATTCCGCTCTAAACGGTATTGCGCTGCCGCCTCTTTACTGTTTTGTGCAATGGTATAGAGATTACTAAAAAGAAATGCCAGCGGGTTATTCAACTCGTGCGAGACCCCAGCCACCAACTGTCCCATGGCATTCATCTTTTCCGATTGAATCAACATCTGTTGTGCCCTTTTTAACTCCTGCAACGCGTTCTCCAGGCTCTTCTTCTCCTTGATTAACTGGCGCTGCAGATTGTTAATCTCCTGATTCAACCGACTCATCTGCAGATTCTCTTCGAAAAGTCCGGTGGTATCGTTTTCGCCCAGAATTAAGAAGAAATTCTCGAACCCATAAATGCGCGCGTTCAGCGTATAATTCCGGGTGCCATAATCAGAAAGCAAAACCAGCCCTTCGAACAGCAACCCCTCTTTCTTCGCGCGAACCCATTCGTTCAGGTCAGGATTGGTAACCAGGCACCTGGTGGCAATCACATCGCCGGATGCAGCCTCATTCTCCACCTGCAGCAGTGCCATCATACCCTGATTTGCATACAACCAATGCAAATCCCGGTCGACCACACCCACATACAAAGCACGACTCCGGGCAACCGCCTCACTCATCAACCCACACCACCCCGGCACCTTATCCATGACCCATTCACCATTCACCATTTCCCATTCGCGCGAAGCGCAGCATTAGAGCATTAGAGCATTAGAGCACCAGAGCACTACCTGCTCTGTTCCGTAAACGCCGGTATATGCGTCTGCATCCAGACATAGTAAGGATAGATCTCTTTGAACCCCTCCTCCGAGAGTGATTCACGAAGTAACTCAATCCAGGTGTTTAGCTGCGCAGCCCAGTAGAGCGAACTAAAACCGCGTGCCCGATAGGCCCGGAAAACCCATAAAACCGTATCAACCAGAACCTGCGCCGACATCTCAAAAAAGACCGACTCCATAAACCGGGCGTGGTTGGCGTGGTTATCGCACATTAACTGCAGATGATTCTCGCCGATCAAATCGGTAATATCAGGTCGTGCTGCCATGCGCTGATTAATGGTAGTCACCATCTGGGGAATTTTCCGGCTATACTCCTGTTGCGCTTCGACTCCAACGGGCTGTAGCCGTTCGGCCGACTGAATCAATTCTTCTCTGGTCATAGGATTAGCTGTTTTGGGATGATGAAAACTGCGCGATATACGCTTCCAACAGATAGAGATTATCTAAAATTGTGACATTCTCGAATGGAGGTAACTTATGCCGGGTCAGGTGTCTGACGGCCTGTCCTCCAATTAAAAGCGGCATTTCGGGATGATGCTCCCTGATGAGTTTCATCAGGGTAACCAGACCCTTGTAGTTTAAAAATACACTCAACGAGATGGCAATCAGATGGGGATGAAACTCATGGATAGCGGCTAGTAATTCGGAAGGAGGAATACCTGATCCAACAAAAAATGCATCCCAGCCTTGCGCCTCGAAGATATCACTTACCATCTTAATACCTACCTGATGCGGTTCGTTTTCTACGCAGGTAAGTAACACGCGATATGGCGTCTTTCGGGCGGGAGAAATTAGTGCATACAGCTCATTCATAATGCCTTCGGTAATGGCTGTGGCAATATGTTCGCGGGCGACGCTAATCATATTGGCCTCCCACATCCGCCCCACCTCATACAAAGCCGGTTTCATTACCTCTTCGTATATATCGAGTAGGGAACTGTTCGATGCCAGAAACTGCTGCACAATTTGCGAACATTCTGCGCGATTGCCTTTAAGCAGGGCTGAAAGATAGGCTTCAGAGGGCTTCATGCACGATACTTTTATCGTACAATGTAACCATAATTTCGTTTTCTTTGTTCAACGAAGTCTTCAATATTTTCATGAACAGTTACAGTTTCCTTCTGATTCTTCTCTCTTTGGTTACCACCTTCTTCGGGCTTTATGCTTTGAGGTATCCCAAAGCCAAAGGATCGCTGGCCTTCAGTTTGTTACTATTTTCTGTCACGCTCTACGCCTTTGGTTATAGCCTGGAACTGGAGGCTGCCTCCTTTGCCGCAAAGTGGAGATGGGTTGTAATGGAATATGTGGGTTTATCTACTCTGCCTTGCCTTTACCTGTTTTTTACTGCCAGATTTACCGAGTTAGATCGGTTTCTCACTTCTCGTGTCAAAATAGTACTGCTGCTTTTCCCTTTAGCAAGCCTTCTGGCGGTTATTTCCAATCCGCTGCATCAACTCTTTTATCAGAATCCCAGTGTGGTTCCGGACAAGACGGTTACCCTTCTTTTCTTTGAGAGAGGTCCTCTCTATTGGGCAAATATTGCCTATATGTACGGTTTTTTGTTCTGGAGCCTTTTAATTCAAGTACACTATCTTCGAACGGCACCCCGTGCGTATAGACATCAGATTCAGATCATTCTGGGCGGGGCACTGGTTCCCTGGTTTGCGAATCTCTTACAACTGGCGGGTTTCGGTTTGCCTGGAATCGATGTGGCTCCTGTGAGTTTTGTGGTTAGCTGTATGGCTGTGTCCATTGTCTTTTTCAGATACCGCATGTTCGATGTGGTTCCGATTGCCCTGGAAAGTGTGTTCGACAGCCTGAGCGATGGCATTCTATTGATGGATAATGGAAAGAAGATTATCAACTTCAACCCGCGGTTTAAAGAGATCTTTCCGTATGTCGATACCAATTCGTATGGCGGCAAATGTCATGCACTGCCTTGCCTTAAAGTTGATTTGGCCGGATTAAGCGAAGGAAAGTATCCGAACGGAGAACTCACCTTTACCTGCGGAGAAGGTATCGATACGGCCCATTATATCGCAAGGGTTTTTCCGGTTATCCGTCGCGAACAGTTTGTAGGGCAATATATTGTTGTCCACGATATTACCGATTATGTGAAGTATACCCGCATGCTTAAGGCCAATGAGACCAGTCTGGCCGAGATGAATGCTACCAAAGATCTTTTCTTTTCTATCATAGCCCACGATCTGCGAGGTCCCATGGCCAATCTGGTGGCTATGTTCGACCTCCTTGAAGAGCAGGCGAGTGAGTTTTCGGCTGAGGAACGGGAGAAATACATGAAGGTGATGCGCGAGTCAGCCGGGAACACCTATCGTTTTCTGGAAAATTTGTTAACGTGGTCTGCCTCTCAACGGGGAAAGATGGTTTTCCGGCCTCAGCGCGCCTCTCTCTCGGCGCTTCTTTCCGAAAACATTGCCATGTTACAATCGGCCGCCGAGGCTAAAAAGGTGAAGTTGGTGGCAGATTATCCCTCATCGATCGAAGCAGAGTTCGATGTGCAGATGATGAGCACCATTGTGCGAAATCTGCTGAGCAATGCCTTGAAATTCTCCTTTCCCGGGGGAACCATTACCGTATCGGCCACCGCCGGTGCTCATGCGGCTTCGGTAAAAGTCTCCGACACCGGAACCGGTATGAGCCGCGAGAACCTCGACCGTCTTTTCAGCCTCTCTGCCGACCGCAGATCGAAACCCGGAACTATGGGCGAACGGGGAAGCGGTTTAGGCCTCATGCTCTGTAAGGACTTTATCGAAAAACATGGCAGTCGGCTTGAGGTGGAGAGCCGGGTGGGAGAGGGGAGTAGCTTTGGCTTTACGTTTACCTTCGAAGCTAAAAAATAACTCCGCAGCTGTATCGAAAAACGGTATCCGGAAACAATTTTCCGCAATTTTTATACATTTTTTCGAAATATACACTAAATCTATCGACATTATATTATATTTGCCGCTGTAATCAGATTGGTAACCGTCATGTTTCATAGCAATCCATGCATCTGTTTCGTAGCCTCCCAGTGGGAAAGTGCTCCTATGCAGCCCTTTATGTGCATGCCTATGCCCTATTGCCGGACCGTGAGCTGATTCCCTGTACATTCAAGTGTATAGCAGAAGATAGTAAGAGGTCCGGTTTTCTCCGGGCCTTTTTTGTTGTACCTAACCAACATGTAGTAAGTAACCTTCCACTAGTCATTAACCCACCGATCACTCCAAAAACTCCCTATTATGACAGCCAGAAAACTCCATTTCGACACCCTGCAGGTTCATGCAGGACAGCCGGTAGAAGCCACCACAGGGTCGCGCGCTCTCCCCATTTACCAAACCAGTTCGTATGTGTTTAAAGATGCCCGCGATGGTGCAGACCTCTTTGGCCTGCGAAAATTCGGGAACATTTATACCCGACTTACCAACCCCACTACAGCGGTTCTCGAAGATCGCATTGCCGCCCTCGAAGGGGGAAGTGCAGCAGTAGCCACAGCTTCGGGCATGTCGGCTCAGTTTCTGGCCATCTCGAACGTGGCCAAGGCAGGCGATAATATTGTCAGCACCTCTTTTGTGTACGGCGGAACCCATACCCAGTTTAAAGTGGCGTTGAAACGATTTGGTATAGAGGTCCGTTTTGCCGATGGCGATGCCGTTGACAAACTGGCCGCCCTGATTGACAACAACACCAAAGCCATCTACCTCGAGACCATAGGAAACCCCGAGTTTAATATTCCCGATTTTGAGCCGATAGTAGAACTTGCCCGCAAACATGAAATTGCCGTAATCACCGACAATACCTTCGGTGCAGGAGGGTACCTGTTTCGCCCCATCGACTGGGGAGTAAATGTAGTAACCCATT
>CAYVJA010000110.1:0-5465 GCA_964451605.1 uncultured Bacteroidales bacterium
CATTGTGGTGCGGGATGTGGAGGCCTTTATGGCAGCAGGAGGGGCTGCAACAACCGTTGCAACGGCTGCTCCTGTAGCTTCGGCAAAACCGCAAGCCGTTTCGGCCGAGGTCGGCAAAAAAATAGCTGCGGTTTCGGATGCCGATGGGGAGGTGACGCCTCTCACTAACATCCGGAAGGTGATTGCCAAAGCCATGCACGCTTCGCTGCAGAACAGTGCTCAGCTAACCCACCACATGGGAGCTGATGTGCGCCGATTGCTCGCTTTCCGCGAGGAGGTGAAGAGCCGCACCAAAACCGACAGTTCGGTGCCCAATATCACGCTGAATGATATGGTTTGCTGGTGCGTGATTCGCGCTTTGGAAAAGTTCCCGCAGGTAAACAGCCACTTTCTGGGCGATTCAATTAAGACTTTCCGAAAAGTACACCTCGGATTGGCAGTCGATACCCCCAGAGGGCTTATGGTTCCCGCACTTCGTAACGCCGGCGACTACTCTCTGAAAGGGCTCTCATCGCAGCTGAAGGCGCTTGCCGATGATTGCCGGAAGGGATCGGTCAATCCTGATCTTCTGTCGGCTTCGGCCGGTACGTTTACCGTGTCGAATCTGGGCGGCTATGGTGTGGAGATATTTACCCCCATCATCAATCTGCCTCAGGTGGCCATTCTCGGGGTGAACACCATAGTGCACCGTCCTGCCGATCTGGGTGGCGGCGTATTCGGATTTGTACCCTATATCGGGTTATCGCTCACCTACGATCATCGTGCCATCGACGGAGGGCCTGCTACCCTCTTCCTGGCTGAGATCAAGAAGAATATAGAGTTGTTTCAGGCCACTCTGTAAGCCATTCGCACAGTCATTATTTTCTCTGTTTGTAAAACCCTTTTATTATGCCTAAAAGTCTATATATCGATCCAAAAGAGGTCCGGAAACCGGGCGCTATCTCTTTCAACGAGATTCCGGTAAATGTCTATAACAAAACCCTGCAGGAGGAGCGAAGTCGTTTTTCCGATCAGGATCTGCTCCGGATTTACCGTGATATGTGGGTAATCCGCCAGTTCGAAACCATGTTAAACCAGATTAAAATTGCCGGAGAGTTTAACGGAATCAAATACAACCATCCCGGCCCTGCCCATCTCTCTATCGGGCAGGAGGCTGCAGCCGTAGGTATGGCCTATACGCTGGGAGTAGAAGACTATATCTTTGGTTCGCACCGCAGCCACGGCGAGATTCTGGCCAAAGGGCTCTCGGCCATCGCGCAGTTGTCGGACAAACGGCTGATGGAGATTATGCGGGGCTTCTTCGACGGGAAGGTCCTTTCGGTGGTAGAAAAAGATTGGAAGGGGAGCGTCAAAGGTTTGGCTGTCCGGTTTCTTATCTATGGAACGGTGGCCGAGATTTTTGCCCGTTCCACCGGCTTTAATCGGGGTCTGGGCGGCTCGATGCACGCCTTCTTTACGCCGTTTGGTGTCTATCCCAATAATGCCATTGTGGGCGGATCGGGCGATATCTCGGTGGGGGCCGCGCTTTACAAGAAGATTAACCGCAAGCCCGGAATTGTAGTGTGTAACATAGGCGATGCCTCGATGGCCTGCGGGCCGGTGTGGGAGGGGCTTATGATGGCCACTATGGATCAGTATAACCGGTTATGGGAGGGTGAGTATCAGGGAGGCCTTCCCATGATTTTCAATATTATGAACAACCAGTATGGTATGGGCGGCCAGACCTGTGGCGAGACCATGGGGTATGGTATGGCAGCCCGGATTGGTGCCGGTGTGAATGCCGAAATGATGCATGCCGAGCGCGTTGACGGATACAATCCGCTGGCAGTGATTGATGCCTACATTCGGAAGAGAGCCATTCTGGAAGCCAAGAAAGGCCCTGTTTTGCTCGATGTGCTTACCTATCGGATCAGCGGTCACTCACCTTCCGATGCCTCTTCGTACCGTTCGGGCGAGGAGATTGAGGCCTGGAAGCGCGAAGACAGCATCGAGGCATTCGGAAACGATCTGATTCTTTCCGGCATTGCTACCTCCGATCAGCTGGAGACGCTTCGGCAGGAGATTACCACCGAAATTGAGACTGCGTTGCGTTTGGCCATCGACGATGAGACTTCGCCCCGACTCGATCTGCATGCACAGCCCGAGTTGCTCGGTGAGATGATGTTTTCGAACGGTTCGGTAACCCGGATGGAGGAGGGAACGCCTGTGGTTAACCACCCTATGGAGGAGAATCCCCGGGTGAAACAGCTCAAAACCAAAAGCCGTTTCTATCTCGACAGCGAAGGGAAACCGGTGTCGAAAATGAAGATGTATCAGTTGCGTGATGGTATTTTCGAGGCCATCATAGACCGCTTTTACAAGGATCCTACTTTGGTGGCCTATGGCGAAGAGAACCGCGACTGGGGTGGGGCCTTTGCTGTGTACCGCGGGCTTACCGAAGCACTGCCCTATCACCGACTCTTTAATTCACCTATCTCCGAAGGGGCCATTGTAGGTTCGGCCATCGGTTACGGGATGTGCGGAGGCCGTGCACTGGTAGAGATTATGTATTGCGACTTTCTGGGCAGGTGCGGCGACGAGGTCTTTAATCAGTTGCCCAAGTGGCAGTCGATGAGTGGAAACCTGATCAAGATGCCAGTGGTTATCCGTGTGTCGGTGGGTTCGAAATACGGGGCACAGCACTCTCAGGATTGGTCGTCGCTCGTGGCGCACATTCCCGGTATCAAGGTGCTCTTCCCGGTTACTCCTTACGATGCCAAGGGGTTGATGAATGCAGCGCTGCAGGGAACCGATCCGGTAATCTTCTTTGAAAGTCAGCGGCTTTACGATATTGGCGAACAGTTCCACGAAGGCGGGGTTCCCGAGGGTTATTACGAAATTGCCATGGGCGAGCCCGATGTAAAACGCGAAGGAAAGGATATTACCCTTCTTACCGTGGGCTCTACGCTCTATGTTGCGCTTCAGGCTGCCGACAGGCTGAAGAAGGAGTTTGGCATAGAGGCCGAAGTGATTGATGCCCGCAGTTTGGTACCCTTCAACTACGACAAGGTGATTGCGTCGGTTAAGAAGACAGGGCGAATTCTGCTGGCCAGCGATGCTACGGCCCGCGGTTCGTTTCTGAACGACCTGGCGCAAAATATCACCGAGTTCTGCTTCGACTATCTTGATGCACCGGCAGTAGTGTTAGGCGCCCGCAACTGGATTACCCCCGCGCACGAAATGGAGTACGCCTTCTTCCCGCAGCCCGAATGGTTTCTGGATGCTATCCACGAAAGAATCCTTCCCCTGAAGGATTACAAGCCGGTTACCAACCAGTCGGAAGCCGTCCGGCGTCGCAGGGCAGCCGATGGCGTCTAAAATTACCCCTCTCTTCCGGTTGTGGATTCGCCCGAAAGGTGTTACTTTTGGAGTTCACAAATAGCCGGTTATAGCTATGATACGAGGAGTCCTGTTTGATATGGACGGTGTGCTGGCCGACAGCGAACGTTATATCTGTGAGGCCGCGGTGCGGATGTTTTCGGAATATGGAGTGATGGTCAGCCCCGACGATTTCCTCCCTTTTGTGGGGAGTGGCGAAGATCGTTATTTGGGAGGTGTGGCCGGGCTCTATAATCTGGAGTTCAATCTGGCTGAGGCCAAACGCCGGACTTACGAGATTTACGAGAAGATTGCCCACGGCAGGTTGTTGGCCTTTCCCGGAACTTTCGAGTTCATTGAATTGTGCAGAGAGAAGGAGTTACGGCTGGCGCTGGCAACCAGTGCCGACAGCGTCAAGGTGCGTGTGAATTTGCGCGAACTCGGCCTCGATACCGATACCTTCGATGCCATTGTTTCGGGCGAAGAGTTGAAAAACCGGAAACCCCACCCTGAGGTTTTTCTTAAGGCTGCCTCTGCGCTTAGACTCCCCCCTGCCGATTGTCTTGTGATTGAAGACGCGGTGAACGGGGTCAAGGCAGCAAAGGCTGCCGGGATGGCATGTCTGGCACTCACCACCACCTTCTCGCGCGATGAGCTCGATGAGGCCGGCGCGGATTGGATTGCTGCCGATTTAAGTGCTGTTTCGGACGAGATTTTTCGTCTTTTATCTGTATGATGCATGATACCTTCCGATTTGTTAACAAAGGCCTCCCTTGTGCCCTTCGAGGTGCTTGGGGTAAACGGCCATATTCATACCCCAAGCTCTTTCAGTGCTTTTTCTGATATAGAGCAGCCCTTTACGATGGCTCGTGACGAGCAGATTGCCGTCCTGGGGATCAATGACTTCTACGTGACCGACGGTTACGATGATTTTCACCGCCTGGCCGAAGTCTACCGGATCTATCCCCTCTTCAATGTGGAGTTTATAGCGCTCGACAAGAAGCTACAGGCTTCGGGAATCCGAATCAACGATCCCGGGAATCCCGGCCGAATCTATTTCAGCGGAAAGGGGTTGTCCTATCCTCAGCGCCTTACGGACGCGGGAGGAGCCCGTTTGGCCTCGCTGATGAAGGCGACGCAGGAGCAGGTAGGTGAGATGATAGCAAAAATCAACAGTTGGCTTGCCGAAGCCGGGCTTCCTGTGCAACTCGGGTATGCCGAAGTAAAAGCCCGTTATGCCCGCGAGCTGGTTCGCGAACGACACATTGCCAAAGCGCTCAGAGTGGCCGTTATGGAGGCTTTTTCTACCGAAGAGGCGCAGCGGGAGGCGTTTACCCGCATGTTTGGAGGGATTGCCCCTGCCTCGGATATTCACCGGAATGCCGATCTGGAAAACGAAATCCGTGCCCGTCTGCTCAAAGCCGGCGGGAAGGCCTTTGTGCCCGAAGAGGAGAGCGCTTTTCTCTCGCTCGAAGAGGCGATGGAGATGATTCGTAAGGCGGGAGGGATTCCCTGTTACCCCGTATTACTCGATGACAAGAACGGAAAGTGCACTGATTTTGAGGGTGATGCCGCGGCTTTGAGCCGGGAGTTATCGGCCCGCGGTGTTTACGCCATAGAGTTGATTCCCGGACGAAACAGCCTTGAAGCACTGGAGCCTTTTGTGGCCCACTTTGCCGACAAGGGATTTGTAATTTGTCTGGGTACCGAGCACAACGCCCCTGACATGATTCCCCTTACTTGCGACACGCGCGGCAAACTTCCTCTCACCGATTTCCTGAAGCGGGTAAACTATGAGGGTGCCTGTGTGATTGCTGCCCATCAATACCTGCAGGCACAAGGCCTGGAGGGGTATATCGACGCCTCGGGCAAGGCCCGGCAGGCAGAGCGGTTGTGGTTTGTTACACTGGGTAATGCAGTAATCCGGAATTTTCGGGAAGGGAATAAATAGAGGATATGGAAGCGATAAAAGAGTTGATAGAACTTTCGCACTATTATGGTGCCGATACCGATTTCGTGATTGGCGGGGGAGGGAACACCTCGATGAAAAACGCCGATACCATTTGGGTCAAGGCGAGTGGCACCTCTCTGGGCACCATTTCGGAGAG
>CAYVJA010000111.1:0-5212 GCA_964451605.1 uncultured Bacteroidales bacterium
TCTGGTGCTCTGGTGCTCTGGTGCTCTGGTGCTCTAGTGCTCTAGTGCTGCGCTGCGCGCAAGTGCTCTAGTGCTGATGCACTTTGAAGCACTAGAGCACCCCGCTTTAGCGCATTAACCATTCACCATTATTTCAAGGTTTTTTTGTACGCGGCAACGATGTTGTAGGGTTGCAGATCGGAGGCGTTGCGGATGTTGAGTGTGAGGGGTATCAGTTTTCCCAGGCGGGGAACGTCCAGCAGGGCCTCTTTGAGGGAGGGATCGATGGGGAGTTCGAGTACGCCGGGGAGGTTTTTTTCGGTAAAGTAGAATCCGATTTTCAGGTGGCCTTCCCATACGGAGAGCCACGATACGGTTTTCTTTTTGTGTACGATTTTGCAGAGCCAGGCTTTGCCGTCGTTGTAGTATCGCCACTCCATGGTGCAATCCGACGATGCCGCAATGGCTTGCAAACTCAGATAGGCCTCGACTACCTCTTCGGTCAGAATCGCCCCGAAAAGCCCCTCATTCGGTATCGCTTCCCGATTACGTAACAACTGTTTATCCTCTCGGTTTTCCATCTTACCCGGATTAATTTCTGCCTGATTAACTGTAACTACCTCATGCGATTCTTTTCACTAGAGCTCTTGAAGCGCTCAAGCGCTTCAATGCACCAGAGCACTCACCACTCACCTCTCACCACTCACCAATCACCTCTCACCACTCACCACTCACCATTAATTAACCATTCACCATTAACCATTCACCATTCTTTTTTCGCGCGCCAGCGCAGCATTAGAGCACTGTCTCACTGCTTCACTGCTTCACTATTCCTTCTGTACCCTTTGTCCATATTTGGGAAATTTGAAGTCGTTTTTTTCGCGAACCAGCCATCCAATCACTGGGCGGAGGGAGTAGTCGGCCTGATTCTCTTCGAAGCCCAGGAAGCCTGCCCACAGTTCGAGGGGGGTGGTCGACAGGCTACTGCCGTCGGTTGAAACCTCCACGTACTTCAGATCGACCTTTACAATCTCTTCAGGGAGGTTGTTCATGTTTGAAAGCGTTTTCAGATTGTTGCGTTTCCCATACTTGTTGTAGGGGAAAAAGGCCACTATCCAACCGTCGATGACCAATCCTGAGCCATATTGCTCCGGGCTGTGCTGCTTATACATGTTGCACCAAAAGGTTTTGTCAACATCTCCCTGTGAGCTTCGGAGAATCTCTTTCAGAAGGGGTTTCAACTCTTTGGTCCACCACCGTAAGCCATAGGCATCGAGTTGTTTGGTTTTGTCGAGTATCTGCTGCCAGTCGTCGGGTGTGCCCAAGAGGGTGATCTCGGGAATACCGCAGATAATCCGAGTGGTTACATAGTCGAAATAGGGTTCTACCGCCTCCATGAGCGTGACGGTGGAGGCAATGCGCTGTGCAGGTGTGGTGGTAGAAAATGTGGGCGTGAGCAGCTCTACAATGTTATTTTTGGTGTTTTGGGCAATCTGGTCCTCAAAAGCGGGAAATAGCTTCTCCCACTCGCCGGCGGGGCTGTCGAGCCTGACCTGTTTGGCATCGACCACCAAGCCCATCTTCCCCTCGAAATTGACAATTTTTTTTCGCAATCCTTCGGGATTTGCCGCTACATGCCGTGCAAACCCCTGACTAATCAGCAGCCAGATCATATCGGGCGAGATCACATAGGGGTAGTGCTGGGCATAGGCAAAAAACATACTCCCAAAAAAGGAGTGAGTTCCTAGGTTTACCATACTGTCGGGGAGCTGGCTGTGGGCAATGAGCCCATACGGAAAATCGATCTTCTCTTGGGTCACCCTCGAAAGCTCGGAGCCGTATCCGGCAACAATCAGGCTCTTAATGGAATTTTCACTGTCGTCAGTGAGGTGTTGTCTGGGTTTCGACAACTCTTCGACCTTAATTTTGCGTCCTTCCTGACCAAAGGTCTGCATGCCCAGGCATAGCAGGAGCAGGGTTAGTAGTGCTTTCATGGTTGTGAGAGTTTAGTGTAGCGACTATGGTTGTGAGAGCCTGGCGATTTTTTCTTGTATGTAGGCTAAAAATCCTTCGTCTCCAATAAGCTGAATGTCTTCGAAAACGCCCATTACAAACCTTCCCGGCCCCTCGTATTTGGCCACCGGCCCCTCGAAGAGAAAGCGGTTCGACCCCAGCTTGGTGAGGTATTGCTCCGAAAGCGGATACTCTTCGCGCAAGAGGTTGTAGGCCCTGAGGTTCAGTTGGAACGACACTTTTTTAGTGAACTCGCCGGTATTCCTGAACAGATCGACGGGCGTGGAGCGGTGGAACCGTTCGAACTCCCAGGCGAGGGGAGTGGCCTGCACATCCTCGATGCGACACACCTTAAATTGCCGGCACTTTTTCAGCTCCGTGTCGAAGGCCCACACCAGATCGAAATCGCCCTGAAAAGCAAACGGTTCAACCCGTCGGTTTCGGATGGTCTGGCTATTGCCCGAAGCGTAGTTTACCAGCAACACCTGCTTCCTGGCCTTAATGGCTTTTTGCAGGACCCTCACCATCTCCGATTTTCCCTTTTTGAGGTAAGCCTCAACCGCCATATCGGAGTTGAGAAAGGCCACAAGTTTCTGCTTAAGCCGGTTTGCGGGCAGTGAGTTTCCATCGATCCGGTCGATGGTTCGAGCCAGAATATAGGCCTCCTCTTCGGTAAAATGGAGCAGATTGGCCAACATCCGGGTAGGTTGGTCGTCGGCTTCGACCCAATACCTGCCATCCTTCAGCAAAAGGTTGAACCCAATACTCTTAATTTCGTTACAGTAGGAAAAAAAGGCCGAATCGCCGATACCCAGAAATTCGGTACACTCCTCGCGCGTACGGGGATAACTGCTCATCAACATAAACAGCAGTCGGAGCAGCCTGATCGATTTATTCTCCTCTGGCATAACTGTAAACCTTAATTTTTTCATAAAGCTAATACATTATTTGTTTAAGGTGTTATGAAAGGGACGAATTTTTGGTGCTCTAGTGCTCTAGTGCTCTGGTGCTCTGGTGCTCTAGTGCTGCGCTTCGCGCGGGTGGAACAGGGATGTGCTGATGTGCTGATGTGATGATTTGAAGATTTGGGTGGTGCAGGATGTAGCAGTTACCTCCAATTAGGCGCGGAGCGCAGCACTAGAGCACTCAAAGTGCGAAAGCACTTTGAAGCACTAGAGCACAAAATTCCGTATCTTTAGCTCTTCAATTTTTGTTGTTCTACTAATTTCAATCTTATGAGTCTATCTAAAAAGTTGGTCTTGTCGCTTTGGGTTCTCTCTTCTTTCTGGTTGTCGCTTGGGGCGCAGGATAAGTGGGAGAAGGCGTGGGACGATGTTACGGTAACCCAGATTAACAGGGAGGAGGCGCATACGCTGGCTATCCCTTTTGCTTCGGAAGGTGAGGTGTATGCCAAAAGTATCGAGGAGTCGCCTTATTATTTGTCGCTCAACGGTATATGGAAGTTTAAGTGGGCTAAAGACCCTGCAGCCAAACCGGTCGGTTTCCAGGAGCCGGGGTTTAATACCTCCGACTGGGACGATATCCGGGTGCCGGCAGTGTGGCAGTTGTACGGGGTGCAAAACGGGAAAAATTGGGATAAACCCCTCTATGTAAACACCCGCTATCCCTTTACCTACGACAAAGACTACAGTGTGATGGCCGACCGCAACGAAAGGATGACCTACAACAACGAGATGAAGAATCCGGTGGGAAGCTACCGGAGGGAGTTCACCTTTCCGGCCGATTGGAAAGGGCGTGACATCTACGTGCGGTTTAATGGTGCCGGACCTGGTTACTATCTGTGGGTGAACGGAAAACAGGTGGGCTACTCCGAGGACTCCTACCTCCCTTCCGAATTCAACATCACCCCCTATGTGCAGGAGGGAAAGAACAGTATCTCGGTGCAGATCTATCGGTTCACCAGCGGATCTTTCCTCGAGTGTCAGGACTACTGGCGTTTTAGTGGTATCAGCCGCGATGTCTTTTTGTGGTCGGCTCCCACTACACAGATCCGCGACTATTTCTTCCAGACCGATCTGGATGCGCAGTACAAAGATGCCAAGGTGAAAATCGACGTTGAACTCACAGGCAAGGCGCTCACCTCCGGTAAGTTAACCGCAAAAATTCTGGATAAAAGCCAAAAGGTGGTGGCGCAAAAGGAGCTCACTTCGGCCAAAGTGGGGATGAATACCCTCGAAATGGACGTAGTGAATCCGGATAAGTGGAGCGCCGAAATCCCCAATCTCTACACGCTGGTACTTACCCTTCAGGAGGGTAACCGGAACCTCGACATCCGGGGAGGAAAAGTGGGATTCAAAGAGGTGGGCATCGGACCCAAAGGCGAACTGCTGATCAACGGGCAACGGATGGTATTTCACGGGGTTAACCGTCACGACTTTAGCGAGGTGGGGGGTCGTACCCTTACCAAAGCAGAGATGGAGATGGATATTAAAACCATGAAACGTTTGAATATCAACGCAGTCAGGACCTCTCATTATCCCAATAATCCCTACTTCTACGATTTGTGCAACACTTACGGACTCTACGTGTTGGCCGAAGCCAATGTGGAGACGCACGGAAACACCGGCCTCTCGGGCGTAGAGCTCTTCCGAAAACCGATGGTGGAACGCAACCACAATCATGTAAAGTGGATGCGCAACCAGGTAGCCATCTTTATGTGGTCGTACGGTAACGAGTCGGGCGGAGGCAACAACTTTGAATATGTGGAGAAGGCCATCAAGGCGCTCGACAAAACCCGCCTTACCCATTATGAGGGCAATAGCCGTTGGAGCGATGTAAGCAGCACCATGTATGCCAATATCGACAATATAAAACGGATTGGCGAAGAGCGTCTTAAAGAGACTAACCCGCGCCCGCACATCCAGTGCGAGAATAGCCACGCCATGGGGAATGCCATGGGGAACGTACGCGAATTTTTCGATCTCTACGAAAACTACCCCGCGCTCACCGGCGAATTTATCTGGGACTGGAAAGATCAGGGCCTGAAAATGCCGGTTCCGGGCAAACCCGGCCAGTTTTTCTGGGCCTACGGCGGCGATTTTGGCGACAATCCCAACGACGGCAGCTTCTGTACCAACGGGGTGATTTTTGCCGATTTTGGCTTGTCGGCCAAATCGTACAACACCAAAAAGATCTATCAGCCCATTGTCTTTTCCATGAAAGAGGATGGCAAAACCCTGGTGATGAAGAGCAAACTGGC
>CAYVJA010000112.1:0-5008 GCA_964451605.1 uncultured Bacteroidales bacterium
CGCCCGCAGTGTTTTGTTGAATGTTACCTATGGTACCCGGGAGTTGGCGTTGGATGAGCTTTCGGATATCACCGATTATGTCTACAATTCCATTTCGCAAGACGCCCATTTTATTTGGGGAATGGGTGTGGATCCCTCTTTAGGCGACGGGATCAATGTGACCATAATTGCTACCCGTTTCGAGGATAACACCATTCCGGGGCCGATTCATCCTGAACAACATAAGGAGATCCTGGTATTGGATGAGAAGTCGGGAAATGATCTTTCTTCGGTGATACAGAGTCGGGATATGACGGTGCGTAGTATCTCCTCATCGGCCGAAAAACTGGTAAAAGAGGGTCGATTGGAGAAAATGGCTGCTGCAGAGGTGGTTAGTACCCCTGCCGGAGAGCGTCCCACAAGGCAGGAGCCGTGGATTTCGCAACCTGTGCCAGTGAGTCGGCCTGCCTCTATGTTTGACGATCCGTCGGTGGTAGATACGTTGGAGAATCAACCGGCTTTTATGCGAAAGAAGATTGCCATTGATCTGAACAATGCCAAAGAGAATTCGAAGTCGGGCAGTTCCCGGTCCGATTATTCGGTGGGGAAAGACGGCTTGAGTTCCGGAAATCCTTTTCTGAATCCGGGAAAAGATTGAGGCTGTTTACTTTCATAAAAAAACCCTTCTGCTTACGCGGAAGGGTTTTTTTATGAAGTCTACCGATTTCGACATCGGGAGAGGTTACCGGTTGCCCGTATCAGTTGGCTGATTTGGGCACATCTTTACGTGCAGCATAGCTAATCTTTAGCGCGTTGGCACGTCGCAGAGCTTGCTTAACGTCGGTAACAAATCCCATTTTGGTATTTTCGTCGATTTTGAGGGAGATGGTCATTTTCGATCGGTCGGATTCGCTCATCTTATCACGCTCTGCTGCCACGAAATCGCGGATTGCATCAACCGATGCAAACTGATCGGAGAGCTGGATACGTGTTGCCGTTCCGAATTTTTCACGATATTGAGGAAGGGGTACCCCGATATGAATGGTACTTACCAGTGCCTTATTCTCCAGTTTTTTCACCTGCGAGATGTAAGGAACGGTTTCCTGTACCAAAACCATCGACTCTTTCATCGTAGAGGTTACCATAAAGAAGAAGAGCAGGATAAATACGATATCCGATGTTGACGTAGTACTCAGCGAGGGGGTTTCCCTTGAGCCGCTTTCTCTGAATTTTCCCATAATTATTTTCCTTCTGCGTTGAAAGGTTCTGCCTCTGAGATAGCCATCGGGTGCAACCTCGATACGGCATCTTTCTCCTCCTCGGCGAGGTCGTCGAAAGCTTTTCCGAAACGTTCTTTTGCACTTGCATCTCGCATCTCATTAATCGCTGCCGTTAACTCATTCTGCACTTTCAAGTACATACTGTACGAAGTGCTTCTATCGTTCTGCAGCGACACTACCCCTTTGGTAACCATAACGGTACCGAAGAAGGGCAGTTGTGTCTCTTTCTTTTCCGACAAATTGGGGTTGTTGTTCGGATTCGCGAAAAACTCTTTGGTTTTTGCCTTGAGCTGCGAGAGATCCGAATATTCTCCCTCTACCGACAATTCGTTCTTTGCGCTAATCAAGACTACGAACGCGTTCCGCTCGTTGATCTTGTTTTCCCCGGTCTGCTCCTCTTCGAGGGGGGGCAATTGCCGAAGTAGCCCGAAGTCTGAGTCCATCGAAGAGACCATCAGAAAGAAGAATAGCAGAATGAACGAGACATCGGCCATTGAACTGGTGGTGATGCTCGGTGTTGTCTTTGCCATAACTTATCTCTTTTTTAATGCTCCCGTGACTGCTGCGTACAATGCGGTGACGATGGCTGCTAATTGCACAATGTAGTAGCAATATAATCCACTTTCAACTAAGCGTGACTGATTAGCGGTGGCCAAAACTTCTCCGCTGGTTGTTCCCAAAACATCTGCCCCTTGCGACACGGAGTAGGTGATGACAAAGAGCACAATGAGCGCGCCCGTTGCCGCCAGGGTAGAGAGCGCTTTTTTGCCTGCGGCAAGCAACCCCTTCACCGTAAACAACAGGGCAAGTCCGAGTGCTATGGCCAAGGTTATGTAACCGATATATAAATATATGTCTAGCATATGATTCGCTTTTACGATGCCTGAGGGCACCTGTTGTTATTTCTTGGAATATCTGTAGAGAATGTCAACCATCGAGATGGAGGAGTTTTCCATATCGTTAACTACGTCTTCGATACGGCTCAGGATGTAGTTGTAGAATACCTGAAGAATCATAGCCGTGATCAAACCGAAAATGGTGGTGATAAGGGCCACTTTCATACCGTCTGCAACAATGGTAGGAGAGATGTCACCGGCTTTCGAGATGTCGTCGAAGGCAAGTACGATACCTACTACCGTTCCCAAGAATCCGAGGTTAGGTGCCAGAGCAATGAAAAGCGACAACCAGTTGAGGTTCTTTTCGAGACGGCCTACCTGAACCTGACCATACGATACAATGGATTTCTCAACAATTTCGAGTCCGTCATTATAACGTTCCAATCCCTGGTAGAAAATGCTGGCAACCGGGCCTTTGGTGTCGCGACAAATCTTCTTGGCCGCATCTACACCGCCACTGGCCAGAGAATCTTCTACATTTTTGAGGAATTTGCCCGAGTTGATGGCCGAAAGGTTCACGAAAAGGATACGCTCAATTGCCAACGCCAGGCCAACAATCAAAACTACCAGAATCGGGGTCATCCACTCGACGCCGCCCTCGATGAAGCGTTTTTTCAGTTCCTGGTGCACGGGCGAGCCTCCGGTGCTTTCTGCGATTTGTTCAGCCTGAGCCGCTACGTCCTGGGCAAAACAAACGGATGCAGATACAAAATACATCCCCGAGAGAACTAATGATGAGAAAAGTTTTTTCATAGGTGCTTTAGAATTTGGATATACAATTAATTACTATGGTTAGAACTTTGTTAAAGGTTAGGTATTAATTCAGGTTGATTGCGACCGGTGTGTGCCAACGATTGCTCCGTAATGATTCACCGGGAGGCTGGCGCTCGCCAATTCGTTACCAAAGATAATTCTTATCAATTATTTTCCAAAGCGCTTTCCGGATAATCATCCCCCTCAGACCATTTTGCGCGTTTTTTTTCAAAAAAAAGGGGCTGTCCTTTCGGACAGCCCCTTTTTAACGAACCTTATTGCAGGTTACGGGAGAGCAGTTATGTTGTAGAACTCAAGTCTGATAGAAGCCGTCTTGACAACGCCGAAGATATCGGTAACCGTTACATTAACAAGCTGGTGAACAGGATCAAGTTCGGACCACGATGCAAAGTTGGTGGTGATAACCGTTACTTCGCTGGTTAAAGGATCGATGCTGGCAATCAATGAAGTGGGTTGACCGGTAAGCATCGGGTTGGGATCGGGTACATTCTGATTGTAGTCGATATTTACAGGAGTGTAAACAATCGAAGCAATCGGAGCATTCAATCCAGCAATTACGGTTCCTGCAGGGATAGCCAGAGTACCGGCCGTCTTAATGACGAGGGCATTTCTGAGTACCAGAGGATCTGCGTTATTGGTCTTGTAAGCTACATTTTGACCCGAAGCAACAACAGAACCTACACCAATTTGTTTGAATTGATACTTGAATTCGCCAAGAGCACCAACCTTAGTGTCAACTGTGGTTCCCTTCAGTACCTGAACATCTACCATCTGACCCGTCGAAAGCTCAGCTTTTACGTATGAGGTACCGGTGGTATTCCAAGCCAGGTCAAGCGGGCAAGCAACCTGAGTAATCATAGTTGTTGCAGCGTAGTCGCTGAATACAGCAGCATCGTAGCTGGGGTTAGCGTAGGTGTATACCGGTGAGTGTTCGCCGCCGAATGTTGTGGAGATGTTACGAACATTCGTAAGTGTCAGAACGTCGCTAAAGAGAAGAACAGGAGCGATGGTGGTAGACTCTTTGATGAAAATATCCAAAGGCATGTTAACAACCTGTGCAGGAACCATCTCAACATAGAGTTCAGGAGCCTTGATGTTAACCACACCGGCAATTACGGCATCCTTGGTTACAGCACCATTCGTCAATTGCAGCGTACCGCTGAAGTTGTAGCTCTTTCCGGCAACCGTATTGGGTATGGTGAACCTGATTGCGCTGACATGAGGAGTTCCACCGTGATAGAAGGTGATGTCTGTGGGAAGCAGATCGATACCGGTAGAGGTTTGGCTTCCGTTAATTTCAGTCAGAGTCCAGTTTGTATAGGCAACCGAAGCGCCATCGATGAATGCATCGCTGATACCTACGCTCGAGAGAACAATGGGTTTGTCGATGGTCTTGGTGGCAACAGGAATCCAGGTATCAACATTACCCAAGTAGAAGGCTTTGTAGATGGTAAGGTTGGTGATTCTGGAGGCGCGGTTTCCTATTTCGTCGGTGGCAGTAACCTTAACCTGTACTACTACACTTGCAGGAGCTTCGGGAGCAGACCAGAGGGCTGCATCGGGAGTTACCGTATAGGTACCGGCAGCAGCGCTTCCGGCTATAGCTGCATAAGCTTTATCGTTACCCTCAATAGCGTAAGTGTAGGTAAGGGTTCCGCTGCATGCACCGGCAATCGGAGTTGCATTGGCAGGGGGTGTGGTGGGATAGGTCTGGGTTGAGAAGATCGAAGCGGCATCAGCCATCTGGAGATCTGAAGTTTGTACGGGATCCCAGAAGTCGAGGTCAACAAATACTGGAGCAGAGGAACATACGTTAACCACATTGTCATTGTCGTCAGCACCTTGTACTACGAAGAAAATAGGAAGTTCTTCAGCAGCAGCAGGGCGAACCAAACCGCGGATTTTTGCATAGTATACACCTACCAGGGTGGGATCGGCAGTAACCTCAACCAATTGCAGGTAACCGGTGGGAGGGGTGATGTAGTCAATCGATGCACCAACACGGAAGCCGGATTCATAGTGCAATTTTACATTAGCCAGATCGAATGCGGCATTGGCGGGGTTAACCACAAATTTCAC
>CAYVJA010000113.1:0-2612 GCA_964451605.1 uncultured Bacteroidales bacterium
CACCCTAGCCATACTCAACGACACCGATACGGAATTTACTCCCGAACCGCTCTTTTTTTCCTTAGAAAGTTCGCAGCCCGACCTGCACTACACCCTGTTGCAAAAGAGCGACGGATCTCACTGGCTGGTGCTGTTTCGCGAGGTTTCGGTTTATGACCTTGCCACCCGAAAAGATCTTCCGGTTCGCTCTGCCAAGGTTACGCTTAGTTTGAGAAGGCGCTCCAACCTAACCCTATTCGAGCCCAACCAATCTTCGGATCCTCTGTTTTCGCGAAAAATGATAATGGATCTGAAGCTCGAATTGTATGTAGAGATGGTTATTGTGAAAATAAGTAGCGAAGAGATGTAATCTTTTGGTTAGGCCGATTATTGCATTCTAAAAGAGCATAGGAATTTATCGGATTTGGATTACCTTTGCAGAACATCAAAATGAGGAAGAAAAAATGGCCAGATCGCAGGGTTCGTGGAACAAAAAAGAGATTGCGCAGAAGAAAGAGAAAAAACGTAAAGATAAAGTAATCAAGAAATTAGAGCGCAAAGCTTCCGGACGCGACGGGAATAATCTCGACGACATGATAGCTTATGTCGATGAAAACGGCAATATCTGCGATACGCCACCGGATCCCACCCTGAAGCGCGAAATTTCGCTCGAAGAGATTGAGATCGGAGTTCCCAAAAGGGAGCCCGACGATCCGGCCGATCTGATTCGTAGAGGGGTAATCAGCTTCTTCAACTCCTCAAAAGGTTTTGGGTTTATTCGTGACCTCGATTCGCAGGCCAGTGTTTTTCTTCATGTAAACGAACTTGAATCGCCTGTTATGGAAGGCGATAAGGTAACTTTCGAGATGGGAATGGGAAAGAAAGGTCCTATGGCGGTGAAAGTGAAAAAAACCAACTGATTTATTCTCTTTGCGCGTTAAACCTCCAACCCGAATGTGCGTCAAACGGTTTGTTGCCTCTCTGTAGGGGCAGAGTTTGATGCACGTATGGAGAGGAAGCAAAAAAAATCTTTTCGCTATTATATGCGGGCCATGCACCGCGATTTGGGTTATCTGGTTCTGGGACTTGTGGTGGTCTATGCTGTGAGTGGTGTAACGCTAACCTATCGGGATACCGACTTGTTTAAGACTGAGCGATGGGTAGATGTAAAACTCCAACCCAATCTGCCTCTCTCGGATATTGGTGCGGCATTGCGAATCCGGGAGATGAAAGATACCGCTTCTGAGGGCTCTATGCTCCACTTCTCAGGGGGAAGCTATAATCGTGCAACCGGCGAAGCACGCTATACCATTAAAGAGCTTCCACGCGTTTTGCAGAAATTTGCCTCTTTGCACAAAACAGCCAGTAAAAATCCCTTACATTGGTTTACACTGCTTTTTGCAATACTCCTTCTTTTTCTCGGCATCTCTTCCTTTTGGATGTTCCAACCGGGCACCAGGCTCTTTAGGAGAGGCCTGCTCTTCACCCTTTCGGGGGTGATTTTTGCCACTATTTTGCTTATTTTTTAATTCTCTCTGTTATGAGGGTTGGATTTTTCGCTTGGGTTGTGTAGGTTTGTTTGTTGTTTCGTATTAGAAACGATGTTTCAAATCAGGAATCAATGGAGCGTGACTTATCCAAAAGCCGATATCATATTCCCATCCTTGCCAAAGGGATGGAGGTCATAGAACGGGTAGCCGCCTCTTTGCAGGGGCTCACGCTGCAAGAGTTGGTCGACCTCACAGGTCATTCAAAGACATCGGTTTATCGCATAGCCTGTTCGTTGGAGGAGATGGGTTATCTTCGCAAAACCCGCACAACCGGAGTCTACTCCCTCACCAGAAAAATTTTTGGAATAGGTCTCTCTACCCTCGGTACTACCACCCTTTTGGAGCATGCGTACCACCCTATGCGCAGGTTGCGCGATGCCTTACAGGAGACTGTAGTGCTGGGAACGCTGATGGATTCCAAAATTGTGATCCTGGAGCAACTAATCGGGTCGCACCACTTCTCCTTTATTCTGAAACCGGGAATGGGAATTTGCCTTCACGCTTCGGCGCCCGGTAAGGTTTTTCTGGCCAATATAGATGAGAATGAGCGTATTCGGCTGTTAGAAACTATTGAACTTACCCGCTTTACGGCGTCGACATTAACTTCACTGCCCGAGTTGGCCAAAGAGTTACAGCAAATCAGAACCAACGGATACGCCATCGACCGGGGCGAGGAGCTCTCCGGAGTGCGGTGTATCGGCGCTCCGGTATTTAATCAGGCCGGAAAGGTGGCCGCCTCAGTTTGGATTTCCGGTCCGGCCGAGAGAGTACCCGACTCCTCGCTAAAGGAGAAGGCCACTTTTGTAATGGATTGTGCGTTAGAAATATCCGAAAAATTGGGATTCACCTCTTCTCTCTCTCCTTCCGCTTTTGTATCTTTTGCTCATCCATAAACCTCTCTTGTATGAAACGCACGGTTTTTTCATTAATTGTCGGGGTTACTACCCTTTTGTTATGCGCCTCCTGCGCCAGTAAGTCGGATGGTTCGCAGGGAAAGCGAATTTTCGACAAACAATATACGAATGCCGATTTTTACAAGGATGGAAAGATCCAGCCTGCAGTGGCCAAACAAGCTTATATGGC
>CAYVJA010000113.1:2709-4409 GCA_964451605.1 uncultured Bacteroidales bacterium
AGATGATCCCGGAGCACCAACATCTGGCAACACGCTTCCCTGCCAAGTTTGAGTCGTGGAAGGTGAATCATGGGTGGTGTTACAACTTTGGGATTGGCGATAGTACGCCCAGGCCTCCGGTATTGCCGGCCAGCCAGAAGGGGCATATCACTGTGTTTAATTTTGTGCGGCAAGAGGTTGATGAAATAGTATCGTTAAAGGAGATAGAATCTCCTCACTTTCTGCTTGCCGGCGATAATGGTGCCATTGTTGCTGAGTATGCCACCTACCACGATGGGGAGGGGCTTCGTTTTACAAATCCAAATGTGATTTTTAAGGATATGCTGAGTAGGTAGCGCAAATAACCTAACTTCTGGAACTATGTATCCGAAATCTCTGTTTTTGCTTCTTTTTTCTGTGTTGGCATTGCTTTTGCCGGCTCAGAATGTGTCGCGTCTTTCCACCGATATAGCCTGGCTTCAGGCTCGAAGTGTGAGGGCTGCTTTCGAAGAGATGCGTACCAATCCTCAATACGATGCATCGGCCTGCGAACCGTTGGTAAAAGAGTTGGAGTCGCTATGTGCGCTCGGATTTGAGGGCTGCGAAAATGAGGGCACACCCGCTTTCGACCGTGCAAAACGGGCGCTTGCTCTCCAGCGAACTATTTTGCTCTCGAATCCGCTGCTCAACGATGCCAAGATTCTTGCAGGGCGCTACAAGTTGGGTAATAAGGCAAGGAGTGCAACCCCGGTTTCGCTGGGAACCCAGGCCAATAACTGGAGCAACCAGACCTCATCGCCCAGAGAGGGGTTCGATGCCCGAATTGTGGAGTTAAGCAATCTGAGGGGGGCAATTGAAAGTCGCACTATATACAAACCGTCTAACGGATCGCCTGTAAGCGATCTTTTGCTTCATTGGGATGCCGACCGATTGCTCTTTACCGGCACGGACGATCGGAAGCGGTGGAATGTCTTTGAGGTGAAGCTCGACGGGAGCGGTTTACGGAAGGTGATTAGCTGTAATGAGCCCGATCTGGAGTTTTTCGATGGTACCTATCTGCCCGACGGACGCTTTATTGCGGTTTCAAATATCGGATATCAGGGGGTTCCCTGTGTAAACGGGAGCGATGCTGTGGGTAATCTCGTGGCATTCAATCCGGCCAACGGTGCGCTCAGGAGAATGACCTTCGATCAGGATGCCAATTGGCACCCCACGGTGATGAATAATGGCCGATTGATGTATGTACGCTGGGAGTATACCGATCTTACCCACTACTGTTCGCGTTTTGTAATGCACGCCAATCCCGACGGCACCGAGACTCGGTCGCTCTACGGAAGCGGTTCCTGGTTTCCCAACAGCACCTTCGATATCAAACCTCTCCCCGGCGCTACCAATGCATTCGTGGGGATTATCTCCGGACACCACGGTGTAGTTAGGGCGGGCAGGATGATTACCTTCGATCCCGATAAGAGCCGGAAAGAGGAGAAGGGAATGTTACAGGAGTTTCCTTTCAGCAAGCGCCCCATTGTCCCCTTGGTTAAGGATGAACTGGTTGAAGGGGTGTGGCCGCAGTTTATTAAACCCTGGCCCATCAGTCAAAAATATTTTCTGGTTGCTGCCAAGTTAGATCCGAAATCGCTTTGGGGCATCTATCTGGTAGATGTGTTCGACAACCTGCTCCTAATCGCTGAATACGAAAATGAGGGGCTGATTCAGCCTGT
>CAYVJA010000113.1:4419-4789 GCA_964451605.1 uncultured Bacteroidales bacterium
TGCAATTCCCGATAAATTTAAACCGGGCGAGAAAAATGCCACCCTCTTTATCCAGGATATCTATGAGGGGGAGGGGCTGCCGGGAGTTCCCAGAGGTACGGTTAAGCAACTTCGGGTTTTTGCCTATGAGTATGCCTATATCCGATCGCCCTCCGATCATACTGCCCAGGGCATTCAGAGTGGGTGGGATATAAAGCGTCTGCTGGGTACCGTCGATGTAGAGGCCGATGGATCGGCCATCTTTACGATTCCCGCTAATACCCCTATCTCGCTGCAACCGCTTGATTCGGAAGGAAGAGCCATTCAATGGATGCGTAGTTGGCTTACCGCCATGCCGGGCGAAATTGTTTCGTGTGTGGGGTGTCATGAG
>CAYVJA010000114.1:0-4734 GCA_964451605.1 uncultured Bacteroidales bacterium
CTACAGGACAACGCATTTCCGCCCGGGGCGAAGATTTTCTGATTATCGATGTAAAAACCAATCATGACGGAACTTTTTTGATCCATTCCGAAGGAATGAGTGAGCTGGTGAAAGGTAAACGGTTTTATTTTGATACGGCAATCGACGTCGAAATTACACCCCTCAATCCGGTGAACACAGTCTTGGTAGCGGATACAGACACGGGATATCGGCAAACAAAGTTGTTCCTTGAAACGCAAATCAGGAATGCTGCTTTTTTTTCCGACAAGATAACCATTGGACACAAAGCCGCCATCGATGTGGCCGATTACCAGCTCACCCCAACCATAAAAGCCCTGAAACTTCCGCGCCCGCGTCTGCTCATTGCCGATGGCGTGGGTCTGGGTAAAACCGTCGAGGTGGGTATCTTCCTCTCCGAGATGATTAAGCGGGGAAAGGGAAAGCGCATTATGTTGCTGGCTCCTAAGTCTATTCTGGCTCAGTTTCAACAAGAGATCTGGAACCGTTTTGCCATTCCGCTGGTCCGTCTCGATTCCGAAGGCATTGCCCGAATCAAAACCCAACTGCCGGCCAACAAGAATCCTTTTGAGTATTATGACAAGACCATTGTCTCTATCGATACCCTCAAGAACAATGCGAAGTTCCGGCATTATCTCGAGAAATCGAGGTGGGACATCATCGTCATCGATGAGTGCCATACCATTTCGAACGACAAAAGTCAAAGAGGGGATCTGGCTCAATTCCTATCCAAAAAATGCGAGTCACTCATCTTAACCTCTGCCACACCCCACAATGGGCGAAAAGAGAGTTTTGCCAACCTCATCACCATGATCGAGCCCACGGCCATCCCAAAGAGTGGCGATTACGACAAAAGTCATGTGGCTCCTTATTATGTGCGACGATTCAAGAACGACATTCTGGAAGAAAATATCCGGGCCAATTTTCAGGAGCGTACGGTCATCCGGTTATCCGCCCCTTTAAGCGAGGCGGAGATAAACTTCCTCAGCTATCAGCAAGCGTTGAAGTTCAAAGCCATAGACGCTGTTAAAGCAGGCAGGCCCAAGGACGACTTTCTCTTCTCGGTGGGTATGTTTAAAGCCTTCATGTCGTCGCCCGCAGCAGCTATTTTGAGCCTCGAGAACAGGATTCAAAAAATCAACCACAAGAATCAATCCGACGGACTGTATGAAGAGAACCTCGAGGTGCTCAAAACGCTCCTCAGCTTGGCCCAAAAGGTGTTGGACACAAATTGCGATACCAAATACAGCCGCCTCAAGGAAATCCTCATTGAGCTTGGTTGGTCGGGGAAAATACACAACGACCGTTATGTGCTCTTTGCCGAACGTATCGAAACACTCAAATACCTGAGCGAACGACTTCGCAAAGATTTCCACCTTGATCAGGATACCATCCGCTTTTTTCACGGCGGGCTCAGCGATATGGAGCAACAAGAGATCATCGATGATTTCGGGAAGGCCGACAGTGTTACCCGGCTGTTAATCTGTTCCGATGCCGGTTCTCAGGGCGTAAACCTGCACTTCTTCTGCAATCGGGTGTTCAATTACGACATCCCTTGGTCGCTCATTACCCTGGAGCAACGTAATGGGCGCATTGACCGTTACGGCCAAAAGAATACGCCTTTCATTTACTACCTGATAGCCGAATCGGAACAGGAAGGGCTTAAGACCGATCTGCACATTGTGGAGCGGCTTACCCGGAAGGAAGAGGTGGTGTACCGCACTCTGGGCGATGCAGGATCGGTGATGAGGTTATACGACAGCAACAAGGAAGAGAAGATGGTCGAAAACGCCCTGCTCCGACAGGATGAAACCTTTCTGGAGAAGGATACGTTAGATTTTAACGGATTCGATTTCTCCACCCTGTTCGACCACACAGACGATAAGACCGAAGCGGTACTTACCCGGAATCCCATCGAAACGAGCCTGTCCATTTTCCATCAGGACAACTTGTTTTACAAAGAACTCTTCGATCAGCTCAAATCGAACGGACAAATAGGCCAAAACGAAGTTGTGATTTCTGAGGGGTATGTTGAGATATTGAATACCAGGGAGCTCAACCAGATTTTATTCGACCTCCCGCCCGAAGCCAAACCTCCGGTGGGAGAACTGTTCCGCCTTACCCTCAACAAAGATCTGGTGCAGCACTCTATCGAAGAGGCCCGCAAGAGAAAGGGAGAGTGGGCAAAATTTCAAATGTTGTACGAACTGCACCCGGTTGTCCGCTATTTCATGACCAAGCTTGAAGCGGGCGTGCACAAAGACTCTGCCCTCGTAGCCAGAACCCGAAACCTCCCCGTGAACACGGCATGGTTTGTCTTTAACGGACAAGTATCTAACAATCTGGGCCAACCCGTCATTGTCGATTTCCTGGTTGTAGGACTAACCCTCGAGGGACAGATGCTCGATAAAGCGCTTTCTCTTTCAGCATTCATCGAAAGGTTCCATCTAAAGGATTCTTTGTTTACGCAGGAAATCACCGAAGCCGACTTAGAGAACCTGACATCTATTCTGCCCGATGCGGTAGATTGGGCTACACAGCAGATGATTGAGGAACAGCAACGGCTCCAGTCGGCTATGGAGACCAAGTTGCAGGAATATCAGCATAAGCTGCAGAGCTGGCACGCCGCTGCCATGCAGCAACTCGAAATCGATTTCAGCGATAAAGCCATTGGGGGCTTTTGGTCCAGGATCAAAGATTCAAGAATGCGCGAGATTGAAACCATCCTCAGTGAGAAAAGCCAGTACTACCGCGATATGGCTTCTCTGCAGGGCGACCCGTACCTGAAGGTTTTGGCCCTGTTTTTCTCATAGACATCGAAGAAAACACCATGATAAAGTTTATCCATAACAACGGCGATTACTTCTCATCCAACTACTTCGATGAGGACTTTGCAGGTAAGGTGCTTCGGGCAAGCGGATACAGTGCCGACGATATCAAAGAGTTCAACAAAAAACTATCGCCGGTTAAAGATCGCTATTACCGCTACAAGCAGCTCATTGTGGAGGGCAAGCTCCGTATCAGGGATAAAATAAAAGAGACCCATCTCTTCCACACCCTACTTCTCCAGGCACTGGGCTATAACGGAAACCCTACCCACTACGACCAACTGTTCCACCTCAACGAGCATGATGTCATTCCCGTCAGGCATATTTTGTATAAGGCCGACCAGATGCACCTCATGATTATGGAAATGCAGCCCCTGATACCCGAAAACGATGCCGAGCCCGACGGGCTCTTTGAGCAACGCTACAATGTGGAAGAAGAGCGGCTCAGCAACCCGCCTCAGAAATACCACCGCAGCCAGTGGGACCAGGTGTTTACAGTTCCCGATGGGGTAAAGATCTCGCCAGTGGTCATCAACAAGGCCGTTTCAACCTTGTTTCTGCTTGAACCGCACTACCGCCCAAGATACATTCTGCTGTTGGCAGGAAATGTTGTGTTCCTGCTCGAACCAGAAAAGTGGTTCCGGGGCAGTTACCTGCAATTCGATCTCGAAGAGCTCTTTACAGAGCACACGGCCACCCCGCGTGCCAACTACTATGCCCTGTTCTATTTCCTTGCCGGGAAAGAGGCCCTGGCTCCGGAGAGCACCCTCGCCCTACTCGACCAGCTTGACGAAGAGAGCCACAAAAGTGCTTACGAAGTCACTAAGGATCTCAAAGAGGGGATTATTCATGCCATAGAGGCACTGGCCAATGAAGCCATCTGGTTCCATAACCACGTAACCCCCATTCAGGAGCATTTGGACGCAACCGACAATAACTTCGAACAGGAGGTGAAGGACGACTGCCTGCGCATGATTTACCGTTTGCTGTTCATTTTTTACGCCGAAAGCCGCGAAGACCTCGACGTGCTGCCTGCCAACGACCCCGTGTACAGCAAAGGCTATTCGCTCGAGATGCTCCGCGACCTGGAACAGGTGCCCCTCCATTCAGAAACCAGTCTCAACGGCTATTTCTTCCACGATTCGCTGGCCCGCTTGTTTCAACTGCTCAGTTCCGGCTACCGGGAGCAGGAAAACGGCTACAACCTGAGCTTCAAAGTACGGCACATTGACTCTCCCTTCTTTGACAACCGGAGGATGAAACACCTCCAAAAGGTGAAATTCCGCAACCGTGTGTGGCAGGATATCATTCGCCAACTGTCGCTTTCGAAAGAACAAAGGGGGAAGAACCGAGGGCGTATCTCCTATGCAAATCTGGGAATCAATCAGTTGGGAAGTGTGTACGAGAGTCTGCTGGCCTACCGGGGTTTTTACGCCGAACAGGACTACATTGAGGTACACAAGAAGGGTAAGCCACAGGACGGTACCTTCCTGGTACCCCGAAGCCGTATCGATGATTTCCACCCCGAAGAGATCCTGAAAAACGACAATGGCGAAACCCTCATCCTCCAGAAGGGAACCTATGTGTATCGGCTCAGCGGACGCGATCGTCAAAGCTCTGCCTCCTATTATACCCCGGAGGTGCTGACCCGCTCAACGGTAAAATACACCCTTAAGTCCGTTGTCGAAAAACTGGAACGCGGAGAGATGGGGGCCCTTGAACTGCTCGACTTCAAGTTACTGGAACCGGCCATGGGGGCAGCGGCCTTTCAAAACGAGATGATCAACCAACTGGCCGAGGCCTACCTGGTGTACCGACAAAAAGAGCTGCGTGACGCAGGCCGCGTGGAGTGGCGGGTAGAGCCCGATAAGTACAAAGAAGAGCTCCA
>CAYVJA010000115.1:0-2174 GCA_964451605.1 uncultured Bacteroidales bacterium
TGATAATTTCCTACATTTGTTTTCTTCATTATTCAGAACCCTCACCTTATCTCTTCTTATCATGAAATTTTCCCTCCTGGTTGCCGGAATGGCACTCTCCTCACTGCAGGGTCAGGAGGTGCGCATGGAGACCCTCATCGATGCCGATTGGAAATTCTTCCAGGGCGACGACCCGAAAGCCAAAGAGGCAGCCTTCGACGATGCCTCCTGGCGTACGTTGAATGTGCCCCACGATTGGAGTATTGAGGGAACCGTCGATCAGAATGCCCCCAGCGCATCTGGCGGCGGGTTTATGCCTACCGGTATCGGCTGGTATCGTAAGGATTTGGTGATTCCTGCCGGCGAAAAGGGGAAACGTCTCTTTATCCGGTTCGACGGGGTAATGGCCAACAGCGATGTCTGGGTAAACGGGCAACATCTGGGTCATCGGCCTTATGGATATTCCGGATTTGAGTATGAACTCACCGGAAAGGTCACTTTCGGGGCTTCGAACCCCAATAGTATTGCTGTACGGGCCGATAATTCGGTTCAGCCGGCGTCGCGCTGGTATACCGGATGCGGCATCTATCGCCATGTCTATCTGGTATCGGTAAACCCGGTGCATTTGGAGCATTGGGGCGTTTATATAACCACCCCTTCTATTACTCCGCAGCAGGCAACGGTTTCGGTGCAGTCGTCGGTGGTAAACCAATCGGCCAAAGTGGCTAAGATAACGGTGCAGACGGTGGTGTCGGATCCCGAGGGAAAAACCTTTTCGTCCGATCGCAAAGCAATTACTGTGGCTGCCGGCGATACGGCCCTCTGTACCCAAGAGATTGCAGTGGCTTCGCCCAAGATTTGGGATCTGGATACCCCCCATCTCTATAAGGCCGTTACAACGGTTCGTTCGGGGAAGAAGGTGGTAGATGATATGGTGAATACCTTCGGGATTCGTGATGCCCGTTTTGAGTCGGAAACCGGTTTTAATCTCAACGGACGTAGTGTAAAGATTAAAGGGGTATGTCTGCATCACGACGGCGGCCCTGTGGGGAGTGCCGTGCCTGCCGAGGTATGGCGTCGTCGGTTCGAAATTTTTAAATCTATCGGGGTGAATGGCATCCGGGTTTCGCATAATCCTATGGATCCTGTTTTCTACGATTTGGCCGACCAGATGGGCCTTCTGGTGATGGACGAGAGTTTCGACACCTGGACGGCCGCCAAGCCCAGAGGAGAGAAGGGATACAACCTCTATTTCAGGGAGTGGTGGGATGAGGATACCCGTGCTATGGTTATGCGCGACCGCAACCACCCCAGTATTGTGATTTACAGCGTGGGCAATGAGATCCGCGACCGCCTCAACTCTGAGCAGGGACGTCAGGATCTGTTGAACCAGCGCGATCTGATTCGTCAGCTCGACCCCACTCGTCCTATTACCATGGCGCTCTTTAACCCGTCTATGATGCAGGTGTACACCAACGGTTTTTCGGAACTGCTCGATGTGATTGGACAGAACTATCGCGACGACGAAATTATTGCTGCATGGAAAGCCAAGCCGGGCCGGAAGATTATCTCCACCGAGAATGTGCACGATGCCCGTTCGTGGTTGTTGGCCCGCGATAACGCTTTCCATGCCGGGCAGTATGTCTGGACCGGTATAGAGTATCTGGGCGAAGGTCAGAAGTGGCCCAATGTAGGTTGGGGGACCGCTCTGCTGGACCGCAACGCTTTCTGGCGCCCGCTGGGGTATCAGCGGCAGAGTTGGTGGAGCGACAAACCCATGGTGAAGATGGTGCGCAAGGATGGGAATGCCGGCGAAGGCAAGGATGTGCTGGATTGGACTCCTGCCGATATGGGCACCTACGACATTGGTCGGGTTTCGGTATACAGCAATTGCGAGGAGGTAGAGCTCTTCCTGAATGGCGAGTCGAAGGGGAAACTGCCTATCAACGCCAATCTGGCTCCCCGCGTGTGGGATGTCGATTTTGCACCCGGCGTGATTAAGGCGGTGGGTTATTACAAGGGGCAACAGGTGGCAGTTGACGAGATGAAAACGGCCGATGCGCCGGTTAAGGTGCTGCTCACCTCCGAAAGGCCTTCGGTGAAAAACTGCTGGGACGATATTGTTTATGTGAAGGCTACGGTGGTCGATAAGAATGGTCTGCGAAATCCGAACGCCGATCATAAGCTTACCTTCA
>CAYVJA010000115.1:2184-4728 GCA_964451605.1 uncultured Bacteroidales bacterium
TCCGGCCCCGGGGTGCTGGTGGCTGTCGATAATGGGAGTCCCACCTCGCACGAACCCTATAAAACCAATGAGCGTTCGGCCGATCGGGGAGAGGCCGTCGCACTGATTCAGGCCAATGCCGATTCGGGCAAGATTACCCTCACCGTTTCGGCCGAAGGGCTCGAAGGGTCGTCGGTGACGATCGATGCGGTACCTGCAAAGTAGTTAATGCAATGATAAAGCGGCCCGGGAGATGTTCCGGGCCGCTTTTTTTTGGGTCTGTCTGATTTATCTCTCTTTTTGTCCTCATTGTGCTTTATACTGTTGCGGTAAATCGATTCATTTGTTTCTTATTAATTATTCTTCCGGCAATGAATAGATGGAAATTTCTGCTGCTGTTTTTTGTTCTTTTTGGCCGGGTAACTGCCTTTGCAGCCCCGGAACTGTATAAAATAGATGCCGGTGCCTCTAAGAAACAGGTCATAGCAAACAACTTCATCATGGGCACACCCACCAATCCCGACGGTGTGGCCATTACCATGAACAACTATTTTCTGATAAAGGACGGTAAACCCTGGCTTCCTGTCATGGGCGAAATCCATTATGCCCGTTATACCGATGCGTTGTGGGACGATGCCATTAAAAAAATGAAATCCGGAGGGCTGGATGTGGTAGCCACCTATTGCTTCTGGATTCACCACGAAGAGATTGAAGGGCAATTCGACTTTACCGGCCGAAGAGATCTGAGACGTTTTGTCGAAATCTGCAAAGAGAACCATCTTTACGTTCTGTTGCGTATCGGCCCTTTTTGTAACGGCGAGGTCCGCAACGGAGGTATCCCCGACTGGATCAGGCAAAAGAGCATCAAATCGCGGACCAACGATCCGGTTTATCTGCAATATGTCCGGACTCTTTACCAACAGTACTTCAATCAGGTGAAGGGTTTGCTCTATAAGGACGGCGGGCCGATCATTGGTATCCAACTCGACAACGAACTGAATAACGCCGACCATGTACGCGAACTAAAGAGGATTGCCCGTGAAATCGGCTTCGATGTCCCCATCTATACCGTGACCGGCTGGAATAACGTAGTGATCCCGGAGAAAGAGGTTCTCCCGGTTCAGGCAGGATACCCCGACGACTTTTGGTCGGGGGGTGTCAAGAGAAATGTCCCGAATCCCCAATACCTGTTTATGGCGGGAATTCCCATTAACACCGGCGTAGGAACCGATGTTCTGCCTGTTCTGGAAACCTACGGACGGCGAACCTATAACCCCTCGGATTATCCCTGGATGCTGGCCGAACTCGGGCTGGGCATGCAGTGGACCCGGCAGCGCCGGCCCGTAATTGATGATTTGGATGCGGGAGCCCTGATGCTGGTAAAACTTGCCGGTGGGGCAAACTGCATTGGATATTACATGTATCTGGGCGGATCGAATCCCGATGGTAAACTGACACCCCTCGGTGCAGGAAGAGGTATGTCGCTTGTCAGCTACGATTATCAGGGTGCAATCAGCGAATTCGGAGAGTTACCCCGGAAGTATCATGTGTTGAAACTGGCGCATTATTTCATTCAGGATTTCGGCGCCACGCTTGCTCCCATGATTCCTTCCATGCCTTTGAAAGTTCCTTCCGGCGTGGAAGATGTAAATACATTCCGCTGTATGGTAAGGGCCGAAAAGAATTCCGGATTCCTGTTCTTTAACAATTATCAGCGTTATGTCGAAAATACAGATCTGGAGAATATTCAGGTTGAGGTAAAACTCGAAGATGCCACAGTAACCATTCCTTCTAAACCGATCACCATTCCCAAAAACGCATTCGGTATCTGGCCGATTCATCTCGATATGAATGGGATAACATTGGAATATGCTACTGCACAACTATTTGCGCGTATACCCGGCAGTGATGCTGATACCTACTTTTTCTTTGCACACGAGGGGATTACACCCGAGTTCTCCTTCAAAACCCAAACCGTAGCCGGGATCAATGCCGGGAAAAATCAGGTGAGTAAGAATTCGGGTCAAACATTGGTTATCGTTAGTAATCCCGGTATGGCTAACACCACTGTGATAAAGCCGCACTCAGGCCGTAAGATCCGAATCTGCGTGTTGCCTTACGAACTGGCATTGCGTACCACCCGGATCGAATTCCGCGGAGAGCCCCGTCTGGTGGTAACAGACGGAGCCAATGTAATTGCCAATCAGGGAGCCCTTGATATTCTCAGTAGCGGGCCTTCCAGTGGCTGTTTATGGATGTTTCCGTCGCCTGCCACCCTGGAGACTGCCGGTAAAACCCTTAAGGGTAGCAATGAGGGGATTTTCCGGAAATTTTCCTGGTCGGTTCAACAAAAGGATATCTCTGTTGTGCTGAATCAGGTTGTAAAGGAGGAAACCTCCCGGTATGAGCTCTTCATCCCCGCCAACGCACTCGACGATGTGTATGATGTGCAACTCGATATCGACCATACCTGCGATTACCTCACGGCTAAGCTCGATAACCATCTGATTGGCGACTGGTACTATATCGGGATGCATTATCGCCCCAGTATCCTTCATTGGGGCA
>CAYVJA010000116.1:0-1098 GCA_964451605.1 uncultured Bacteroidales bacterium
CCTGGCCATTGAGGGGAATAACGAACCGAATAACTGGGGCGTCACCTACCTTGGAGAAAAGGGGGGAGGGAAACTCTCCTGGCTTCCCGTAGCCCGACTGCAGGCCGATCTGTATGCTGCCGTGAAAGCCGATCCGCTGCTTAAGGCCTTCCCGGTGTGGAGTATCAGCGAGAATGGAGCCCAGACCGACAATGTGGGTCTTCAGTTTCTTACTATTCCTGAGGGTGCCGGCACTTTACTGCCTGCAGGTACCCGATTTGCCGATTATGCCAATTGTCACAACTACATTGAGCATCCCTCGTTTGCCGGATTGCACGACAACCAGACCTGGCTTGCGGCCTCGCCCGGACGTGACTGCCCTGTCGACGGACTTTTCGGAAACTACGGAACCACCTGGGCAGGCAAATTTTCCGGCTACTCCGAAACCGATCTCGCAAACCTTCCGCGTGTTACTACCGAAACCGGCCTTGTGATCAAGGGCGATATCACCGAAGAGAAGCATGCCCGGCTGCTCATGAACCTCTATCTGGCACAGTTTGCCCGTGGGTGGAAACATACCGCTCTCTACCTGTTGCGCGATCGGTCGGATGAATCTGGAAACCAGCAGTTCGGCTTCTACAAGCCCGACTATACCCCCCGGAAGGCAGCTCTCTATATGCACAACCTCACCACGATTCTGGCCGATCAACCCAATGGCAAATCAGGGAATAAATCCGGTGTCCGCCGTGCCGCATCCGCAACCCTTTCGTATGTCATTGATCCTATGCCCGTAACCGGTCATGACCTGCTGTTGCAGAAATCGGACGGCACCTTTTGTCTGGTGATCTGGGGTGAAAGGGTAAGCGGCTCCGACACGGTAAAGGTGACCTTTGCCATACAGCCGAAGCAGGTGGTTCTGTTCGACCCTACAAAGGGCACTTCGTCCGATCGTGTTTTTCGGAATGTGTCCGAAATTTCGCTTGCCCTTTCCGATTACCCCATGATTATTCAATTGTGATCATTTTGCTGAGATTCGAAAGGAATTTCCACTAATCTCTTTCTTTTCAGGTAGATATTGGATAGATAATGAGCGTAGGAAATTACCGGATTTGGGTTACC
>CAYVJA010000116.1:1251-4713 GCA_964451605.1 uncultured Bacteroidales bacterium
CGGACGCGACGGGAATAATCTCGACGACATGATTGCGTATGTCGATGAAAACGGAAATATCTGCGATACGCCACCCGATCCCACACTAAAACGGGAGATTCCCCTTGAAGAGATAGAGATTGGCGTTCCCAAAAGGGAACCCGACGATCCTGCCGATCTGATTCGAAAAGGGGTAGTCAGTTTTTTCAATTCCTCAAAAGGTTTTGGTTTTATTCGCGACCTGGAGTCGCAGGCCAGTGTATTTCTCCATGTAAACGAACTGGAATCGCCTGTTATGGAAGGCGACAAAGTCACCTTCGAGATGGGCATGGGAAAGAAGGGCCCTATGGCAGTGAAAGTGAAGAAAATCTAGCGGTATCATTTTCCTGTTTACACATTAAACCCACACTCCAAAGGAGAGTCAAAACGGTGTTGCTCTTCTGTCGGGGCAGGGATTAAGCTATTCACATGGAAAACAAACCAAGGAAGTCGTTTCGCTATTATATGCGGGCATTGCACCGCGATTTGGGGTATCTGGTTCTCGGATTGGTTGTAGTTTATGCTGTGAGTGGCATCACGCTCACCTATCGCGATACCGATCTATTTAAAACGGAGAGGTGGGTGGAGGTAAAGCTTGAACCCAATATGCCGCTTTCGGATATCGGTCAGGTGCTTCGGATCAGGGAAATTAAAGAGACCTCTTCGGAGGGTGACCTGCTTCACTTTTCGCAGGGAACCTATAATCGGGCTACCGGCGAAGCACGCTATACCATTAAGGAGCTTCCGCGTATTTTGCAAAAATTCGCCTCCCTGCACAAAACGGCCAGCAAAAATCCGCTTCACTGGTTTACACTGGTTTTTTCTATTCTTCTTCTTTTTCTGGGCATCTCCTCCTTTTGGATGTTCCAGCCGGGTACCAAACTCTTCAGAAGAGGTCTGCTTTTCACCCTTTTCGGGGTGGCTTTTGCCACAATCCTGCTTCTTTTTTAATTCTGGCTGCCACCAGGGTTGGATTTCTCGCCCCGGTTGTGTAGGTTTGTTCATTGTTTCGCATCAGGAACAATGTTTCAAATGAGGAATTGATGGAGAGCAATTCATCCAAAAATCGGTATCAGATTCCCATCCTGGCAAAAGGGATGGAGGTGATTGAACGGGTGGCCGCCTCTTCGGCGGGGCTTACCCTGCAGGAGTTGGTCGATGTTACGGGACACTCTAAGACATCGATCTATCGCATAGCCTGTTCGCTCGAGGAGATGGGCTATCTGCGGAAATCCCGTTCTACCGGAACCTACTCCCTTACCCGTAAAATTTTTGGAATCGGCCTTTCAACGCTGGGTACCACCACTCTCTTGGAGCATGCCTATCACCCCATGCGCAGGTTGCGTGATGCGTTACAGGAGACGGTAGTACTGGGGACTCTGATGGATACCCAAATTGTAATTCTGGAGCAACTGATCGGGTCGTACCACTTCTCGTTTATTCTGAAACCGGGGATGGGTATCTGTCTTCACGCTTCTGCACCCGGAAAGGTGTTCCTGGCCTATATCGATGAAGAGGAACGCGCACGTCTGTTGGAGGGGTTGGAACTCACCCGCTTTACTGCTTCGACGTTGACTTCGATACCTGAACTGACCAAAGAATTAGATCAGATTAAAGCCCTTGGATTTGCTGTCGATAAAGGAGAAGAGCTTTCGGGAGTAAGGTGTATTGGGGCTCCTCTGTTTAATCAGGCCGGAAAAGTGGCCGCTTCGGTTTGGATTTCCGGTCCGGCCGAACGGTTGCCCGACTCTTTGCTTATGGAGAAAGCAAAATGCGTAAAAGATTGCGCCTTAGAGATTTCCGAAAAATTGGGATTCACCCCTTCTGTTGTATAATTCATTGTTGTACCTTGTACTAATCCTTCAACCTCTTTTGTATGAACCGTATTGTCTCGTTATTGATTCTTGGGTTTACAGCCCTGATGATTAGTGTCTCCTGCACCAGTAATTCGGATCGTAAGGAGACAAAACAGATTTTTGATAAAAAGTACACGAATGCCGATTTTTACAAAGACGGCAAGATTCAGCCTGCTGTGGCAAAGAAGGCGTATTTGGAGATGCTGGCTCACTATGGAGTGCCCTATACAAAGACTTTGGAAGAGAATCTGTGGATTACCGATTTCGATTTGGGCGATTTTGAACATGTGGGGATGGCCGGTATATTTTGGGTTAACGACTCTACCCACGGCTATTTTGGCCATGAGATTTACCTGCTTCCCGGTCAGATGATCCCGGAGCACCGGCATGTGGCAACCCGTTTCCCCGCTAAGTTTGAATCGTGGAAGGTGAATCATGGCTGGTGTTATAACTTTTCGGTTGGCGACAGTACGCTCAAACCTCCTGTTCTGCCGGCCGGCCAGAAGGGGCATATCACGGCTTTTCATTTTGTCCGGCAGGAGGTCGATGAGGTGGTATCGCTCAAGGAGGCCGAATCGCCGCACTTTTTACTTGCCGGCGAGAACGGTGCCATTGTGGCTGAGTATGCCAACTATCATGATGGCGAGGGGCTTCGTTTTACCCATCCCAATGTGGTATTTAGGGATATCTTGAGCAAGTAGCTTACACCACATAAACCGTCGGCTATGTTTCTGAAATCTCTCTCTGTTCTTCTGCTTTCTCTGCTTGCCACTTCTCTTTCGGCCCAGGGTGTATCGCGACTTGCTACTGATATATCATGGTTGCAGGCGCAGAATGTGCGTGCGGCCTTCGAAGAGATGTGCGCCAATCCGCAATACAATGCGGCTGCTTACGAACCTATGCTTAAAGAGTTGGAGGCCCTCTGTGCGCAGGGCTTTGAGGGGATGGAAACCGAGGGTTCTGCTGCTTCCGGACGTGCAAAGCGTGCGCTCGCACTGCAGCGCACCCTGCTGTTGTCGAATCCCCTGCTCGATAATGCGAAGATTATTGCCGGCCGTTATGTTTTAGGTGCCAAAGCCCGCAGTGCCTCCCCGGTTTCACTGGGAACGCAGGCCAACAACTGGAGCAACCAGACTTCATCGCCCAGAGAGGGGTTCGATGCCCGGATTGTAGAGTTGAGCAATCTGCGGGGAGAGATTGCCTGCCGAACCATCTATAAGCCGGCTAACAGCTCTTCGGTCAGCGATCTTTTGCTTCACTGGGATGCCGACAGGCTCCTTTTTACGGCTTCGGACGAAAGAAAACGGTGGAATGTGTTTGAGGTAAAGCTCGACGGGAGTGGTTTACGGAAGGTGATTGCCTGCAATGAGCCCGATCTGGAGTTTTTCGATGGCACCTATCTTCCCGATGGCCGTTTTATTGCCGTTTCGAATATCGGATACCAGGGGGTTCCCTGCGTGAACGGAAGCGACGCGGTGGGGAACCTCGTAGCCTACGATCCTGCCTCGGGTTCGCTCAGACGAATGACTTTCGATCAGGATGCCAACTGGCACCCCACGGTGATGAACAATGGCCGGCTTATGTACGT
>CAYVJA010000117.1:0-4499 GCA_964451605.1 uncultured Bacteroidales bacterium
ACAAATCTGATATCATCATAATTGCACTGTATGATAGTACCACCTGCAGAACTGAATACACCTTTTACATCTCCTTTGCTTACCCAGTACTTTCCGTCGGTAAATTGGATATCATCATAGTTACACTGTATGATAGTCCCGCCTGCAGAGCTGAATACGCCTTTTACATCGCCTTTGCTTACCCAGTACTTTCCGTCGGTAAATGTAATTTTATCATATTCACAAGGTATATCCCTTACATACAGATTGATACCCTTAGACTTTATTCTTATTCCCTCCTTTTCTTCAAAGAAATACTGGTCTTGTCGGGAAGATTGTCGCATCTCTGCTGTATTCTCACCATAATGTATGAAAACGGTTCTGATACCGTATTTATCACCTTGTTGCGTAATAAATCCCCGATTGTCCTGTTGGGCAATAATTGTGTCGTATTCGTAAGGAACAATCAACTTGCTACGGAACAAAATCCCGAATTTGCCATTTTTTACATCTACCTGCAATTCTTGATAATACCGGGAATTGGCGTCCTGCACTTTTGCCAGGACTGTCAGTGTTGCGGCGCAAATCAAGAAACCGCAGAGGATAGAAAATAACGTTTTGTTCATTTTGTTATTTTTATTTAGAATCAGATAGTATGGTATAAAGATCTTATATAAGACGGATAAGTTATCCTTTTGTTACAATAAATTTTTGTTGTTGTTCTCCGCCATGTCGATTGAGTGCTTTATCGATGCTGCGCAGGAGAATGTAAAAATAGAAAAGGAATTACCGAGGTCAGAATCCGATTAGCGATTGTTTTTGCTTTCAGAAAAAAGAGTGTTCCGGAAAATATAAGAAACCCATCTGTCACAAACGAAAATAGATTGAACTTCATGATTTTGCTTGTAATAGTGAAATGATTCCAATGATTGTGCCCGATTTTAGCATACAATCGTAAAGAGGCTCTATTTTGGATTTCGATAATCATATTTGGGGTTCAATTTGGTTCGATTGATTCGTCCCGTTAATAATGACATATTTTACGCCGGGTCGTAGGTTCCTGTTCTCCCACAAGTATCGGGCGTCGTCCATGTTTTTCCCGCTGATGATTCCTATCGGGGCAGTAATGCCATTTTCTGATTTATACCGGGAGATATTAACTAATCTTTGTTCTGTCAGTTCTTTAGGAAAGGAAACCCATAAAATATAGTCGGGATTCAATGAGCTGATCTGATGGAAATCGAGAATTACCGGACAATTCTGTTTCCTTTCATTTCTGCCAATTTTCCTCCAATCTGCCCACTTCGTCTACTTCCACACGAACCCCCCACAACCCCCTCTCCAATAACTCCATCTTTAGGGTTTTCCCAATCTCCGGATCTGTGGTGGTCAGCAAATAATAGCCTTTATTTCGTCCCCGTACATGCAGCCGATAACCCTTATACAGGGTATAGGTGGCCAGGGTGTAAGCAGGACCCTCGTAGGGTACGCGCGCTCCATCAGGAAGCAGCAATTCGCGCTTTCCGCCGCGGTAGGTGAGGAGGGGGAGGAGGGTGTCGCCCGAAGGGTCGGGCTGTACTTCGGAAAGCAGTCCGTACAACCCGTTGCGGGGTTGGGGCTCAGCCTGGTTTTGGGCGCAGGAATGGGTGGCAGTAGTGGCGCGGAGTTCGGGTTCGGTGGTTACCCAAGCGGTAGCCTGGTAGGTGGCGCGGAGGATTTCGTTGCCCATGGGGGTCACTTCGTAGATCTCACCACCCTGGTCGGGGGCGTAGTAGCCGGTGAAGGTGTATTCGGGGAAGCCGCCCTGGCCAAGGGTCGAGGAGGTGAAGCCGCCGCCGGTGTTGGGCCAGGCGTGGGCATAGGTGCCCCCCATCTCCTCGCAGTAGGGGATGGCCAGGTTTTGGGTCTGGCTGCTGGTAAATCGGATCACGGCGTAACCGGCGCCGTTGGGCAGGAATTTGGTGCCGGGGTAGTCAAGACGGAGGCCGTAGTAGATGTCGTGCTGGGTGTGGAGCGCCTTGGTATCGGCCGCCACATTCAGGAAACCGCCCACAGTGCCGCCATAGGTGTTGTTCATATAGAGCGCCACATCCTGCAGCGGAATCACCTTCTGCAGCAGCGTGATTTGGTCGGGGAAGTGCACTCCGTTGCGAAAGATTCTGAGCCGGGTACGGTTGGCTGGCGAGAGATGCCACGACGAGTCGGTGCTAAAGGCAATAAACTCTGCCTCCGACAACCCACTCTGCTGCAGTAAAGCCCCCTTCTGCTCCCAAAAGCCCGGCAAACGATTAATCGCGGCAGGCGTATATTCGCCCTCCGGCCACCGCCACTCCGGCGATTCAGGTTCGTCCTTATTACACGCCACCAAGCCGGCCATCAACAAAAACGCTGCCCACAAAATAATCCTGAAGTGCATTATCAGTCGGTTCATAGCAGTAGGAATAGTGATGAGAGATGAGAGATGAGAGCACTAGAGCACTAGAGCACTAGAGCACTAGAGCACCAGCGTATTTGTTGCGTAAATGTACTGTAACAAAGCTTCTTCTATGCATCAAACAAAAATAATTGTATTTTTTTCACTTTTTTAGTACCTTGTATTGCATAGTACCAAAATTCTGACATATCTTTGCATTGTAAAGAACCTTGGTTTACAAAAAGGAGGGTTCCTTGAATCGGGTTCGCAAATAACTTATTCACTAAAAACTGCAAGAAATGAAAGAGGTCATCAGTGTACATCTACAGGGCAAGATGTTTCAGATGGAAAAAGATGCCTATCAAGTGTTAATGGCTGCACTGAAAAATCAGTGGCAACAAGAAACCTTAGAAGGAAAGCTGGCTGAGTGGTTTACTGCTAAAAATAAACCGGTAATCACCCTGCCCGACGTAGAAGAGGCCTGCCAGGCTTTCCAGATTCCCTACAGCCAGCCCGGAGGTGCCTTCTTCGACCAATACACCGGCGAGAAGAAGCTTCGTCGTCCCGCAAAAGGGAAGACCATTGGCGGGGTTTGCGCTGCCATTGCCAACTACTTCAATACCGACGTAGTGTTAATTCGTGTACTCTTTGTTTTGGGGCTCTTCTTGCTTCTCGGAACCAGCCTGCTGCTCTACCTTATTCTCTGGATTGTTGTCCCCGAAGAGAATACTTCTAGGTAACCCAACCGGAAATACTGTGAATTATGATAGAAGAAAACACAAATGCCAAAGCGCAGATGCGAAAGGGGGTCCTGGAGTACTGCTCGTTGCTGGTTTTAGCCCGGGGCGATGCCTATGCATCGGATATCCTCTCGCGGCTGAAAGAGGCCGACTTGCTGGTGATGGAAGGTACCCTTTATCCGCTGCTTACCCGGCTCAAAAACGCGGGTTGGCTCACCTATCGGTGGGAAGAATCTACCCAGGGTCCGCCCCGGAAATATTACTCTCTAACGCCCGAAGGCAACAGTGTGATGACCCTGCTCAACCAGTCGTGGGACGATCTGGTGGCCTCGGTGAATGCACTCAGAGAAGGTTGAATAGCCTATTTTACATGGATTACTTATTGCAGTTAGAAAATCAGAAAAATCAGATACTATGAAAAAAGTGTTGACTATTAGCATTCATGGCGCCGTCTTCCAAATGGACGAAGATGCCAGTATTGCGTTAAAGTCGTACCTCGAAGCGCTGAATGCCCACTTCCGCCATCGGCCCGGGGGCCCCGACGTGATTCAGGATATAGAAGACCGTATGGCCGAGTTGTTTCAGGACAAACGGGCTAATAAGGGGCAGGTGGTTACCCTCCAGGAGGTTCGCGAAGTGATTACCGTATTGGGCACCCCCGAAGCCATTGCCGGCTACGATGCCGATACCGAGACTCCCGAAGCGGCACCGCTGAATGGTGCGGCAGCCCGGCCTCCTCAATACCGTAAGCCGATGAAGAGACTTTACCGCGATCCCGACCACCGGGCCCTCGGAGGTGTCTGCGCAGGTTTGTCGGCCTATCTGAATGTGGACGTCGTCTGGATCCGGCTTATCTTCCTGCTGGGACTTCTGGCCTATGGTACCACCTTCCTGCTCTACCTTATCTTATGGATAGTCACCCCCAAGGCCTTCACTGCAGCCCAAAAACTGGAGATGCGCGGTGAGGCGGTGAATGTCGATAACATTGAACGAACCGTGCAAAGCAGTTACACCTCGTCGGGTGTCTACGAGCGGGGCCGCGTTGCGGGTCAGCGGGTAGGTCATGCTGCCGGAAGGGTAGCCTCGGGAACGGTGTCGGTATTTGGAAAGTTTTTCGGGATGATCTTTTTTGTTGGCGCCATTTTGCTCTTTATCTCGCTCATCTCGGCCCTGGCATTTCATCCTGTCTTTATCTCCTTTACCAACGACGGGCTTGAGTCGTATGCTGTAACCCGCTTCTTCTCGATGGTGGCTTCGCCGGCCATGCGTACCTGGATCTATGTGGCAGTGGGTATAACGGTTTTGTTTCCGCTGCTGGGGCTCTTGTTGCTGGGGCTGAAGTTGCTCTTCAATTTCCGCATTCGCAC
>CAYVJA010000118.1:0-4364 GCA_964451605.1 uncultured Bacteroidales bacterium
TTTGAGCGCAGCGAGTTCTCCTCTTTTAGCGAATGAGAGCGTATATGGGTCGACAAACTTATCTTGTCGAAGAGGCAGTTACCTCCAATTAGGCGGATATCAGTGGTTAATGGTGCATGTGCGCTTTGCGCGAATGGCTTAGGGTTATTGGGGCGGTGGGTTGGAAATGACTTGGTAAACTATGAAGTTGGCGTTTCGGTAGGTTTCTTTTAGGTAGCGTCGGTGGCGTTTAAGTTCGGTTTCGTTGTGTTGGTAGAAGGAGCCTTGGTCGAGGGTGACTACGTACCATTGGGCTTTTTGGGTTATTTCGGTGAATTCGCCGAAGAGGGCGAGTGATTTTCGTTGGGCAAACAGACTCATGACGCGGGGCCGGAAGAAGGCTACTACGTCGGTGGGCTCAGTGTTTTTGCGGATATAGGAGAACATCTCCTGGCTGGAGGATAGGTATGGGCCTTGGATTTCGGGTCTCGTTTTGCCTTGATAAGAGTAGATCATGGAGGCGGCAAACAGGATCTGGAGGGCGAAAAGCAACGTGATAGTGCCGGGTAACAGCCAGTCCTGGGCAATGGCCGAACCACAGATTTGAGTATTGCTGATGGTTTCGACCCCCTTCATGAAAAAGAAGGTTACAAAGGGAATGAGCGAAAAGAGATAGCGCGATTCAAAATGGGGCCATATCAGAAACAGGGCCAGGGTGAGAGCCATCATCACGGCGGGTGCGATGTGATGAAAAAAGTGCCGGACCCAACCCAATAGCATGATGCCGATAAATATCCACTTTGCAGGGACTATGGGTATCGGGAGGAAGAATTCAATTCCTCTTATTATGGAGAGGGCATTATGACGGAGAGTCTCTGGATTCATGAGAGCTGCATGATGAAAATGGGAGAGGAATCCCGACGGGAGTATGGCACTCCACACCCCCATGGAGAGTACCACTCCCGCGTAGGGAATTCCCAGGTAAAGCCACTCTGTTTGTGAAAATTTCTGACCCTCTTTACGGTGTTGCCATATTTCATAGGCTTGTGTTGCGGCTAATGCCCCAAAAAGCAAATAGCCTTCGGTACGGATTTGGGCAGTGAAAAAGAGTAGCACGCCGGTGCAGAATAATCCCGCAATGACAGGTAATCCCAAAAGCTCTTGTTCGGTTTGAAATGGGTTTTTGGATTGATTTCTAAAGAATTGACGCTGTTCTTTTGGGTAGCCCTTCCTGTAATATTTCCGGTAATATTGCCAGTAACGTTGCCAGTATTCGATGGCAAGCAGGGATGCCATCAGAAAACAGAGATAGGGGATCTCTGACAGAACCGAGTTGATGTGGTCGCAAAAGGCCTGTTGTAAGAGCACAAATCCCGTTGCCATGAGGGGAATCCATCCCTGAAACGTAAGCCCAAGCCACCGGAAATATAAAAACCCAAACAGCATCAGACACCCTGCGAGGAGGTACTTCATGTGGGCTATCGCTTGGGGGCCCGGGGCATAATAACAGCCGGAGGTTTGGTGTGCTGCGGTTATGGGCCATAACAGCACCGGGAATCCCCAGGGGTAACATTGCGGGCTGAAGTTGTGGTCGGTTGAGTTTTCAATCGTAAAACGGGTTTCGCCGGCTATCCGATCCGTCTCTCCGCCGGAGAGGCTTTGTGACTGGCGGATATAGAGCGAAAAATCACCGCCCCAATCGTGTCCGGGCTGAATGTGAATGAAGGCCAGGTACCCCGATAAGATGAGCAAGAACAGCAGGGAGAGAGATTTCATAGCCTGGGTTATTTTGATCTGTAAGTAATAATATTTTTAAATACCCAGATTGATTCGCCTCAAAATTACTCTCTTTTACATGGAATCATAGAGCCCGTTCGGACCAACATTTCTGTGCTATCTTTGAAGAACCGATCTAACATACAGGTATGAGCGCAAATAATGAATCGGTTACCATCTTTTGGTTCCGGCGTGATCTAAGGCTGAACGACAATTCCGGTCTTTTCAGAGCCCTTCAGTGGGGAGGCAGAGTGTTGCCGGTTTTTATCTTCGATCCGGAAATTCTGGAGAAACTGGAAGAGAGGGCCGACCGCAGAGTGCAGTTTATCTGCGGAGCCTTACAGGAGATACAAAACCGATTACAAGAGGCAGGATCGTCGTTGCATCTGTTCCATATGCCCCCTTTGGAGGCATTCCGTCAACTGGTTGCAAGATATCGGGTGGAGGCGGTATTCACCAATTCCGATTACGAACCGCAGGCGATAGCTCGAGACCTGGCAGTTTCCGGATTGTTGCGCGAAAAGGGCATTCCCTTTTTTTCAGAAAAAGATCAGGTGATTTTTGAGAAGGGAGAGGTGGTAAAGTCCGATGGTTCGCCCTATACGGTTTTTACCCCCTATGCCAGAGCCTGGAAAAGAAAGCTGGACGAAAACCCCTTTCGTGCTTTCCCTTCAGAGAAGCTGCTCAACCGTTTTGTGCCTTCGCCCCCCATGCCTCTGCCCGGTTTTCGGGAACTGGGATTTCTGGATTCCGGATTCCGGTATGCACCTCCGGTGATAGATCAATCTGTGATTGCACAGTATGAGGCTACCCGCAATTTTCCTGCCCTGACAGGTACTTCGGGCCTGAGCCCGCATCTGCGTTTTGGAACCGTCAGTATCCGCCGGTTGGCTGAGGTGGCTCTGGCGTTAAATGAAACCTGGTTGAATGAATTGATATGGAGAGAGTTCTTTATGTCTATACTCTATCAATTTCCCCATGTAACCGGACACCCCTTTAAGGCCAAATACGAGCAGGTAGCCTGGCGAAACCGCCCCGAAGAGTTCGATTGCTGGTGCAGCGGGAATACCGGATTTCCTATGGTCGATGCGGGAATGCGCCAACTGTTGGCCACCGGTTTAATGCACAACCGGGTGAGAATGGTAGTGGCCAGCTTTCTCACCAAGCATCTGTTAATAGATTGGCGATGGGGAGAGGCCTGGTTTGCCCGTCATCTGCTCGACTATGAACGCTCTTCGAACAATGGCAACTGGCAATGGGCAGCAGGAACCGGATGCGACGCAGCACCCTGGTTTCGGATATTTAATCCCACAGAACAGGCCCGAAAGTTCGATCCCGAAAGCCGCTACATACAAGGTTGGGTTCCCGAGGCAGGAACCACCGACTACCCCGAACCCATGGTAAACCACACTGAAGCTCGTATCAGGGCACTACAAACCTATTCCGCAGCGGTTGATCCGCGGAAATTCTAAAAACAACCTGTAGAATCTATAATTTTCCCTGTAGTACAGCCTCCAGAATCTCTTCGATATCGGGAATACAGCCGCCGCATACAATACCGGCATCTGTAGCTTCCTGTACCTCATCGACAGTAGTGAGATTTTTCTCCTTTATGGCCTTAACGATAGTGCTTTTCATCACCTCGTTGCAGTGGCATACTTCGTAATCGTTCTCTTCCATACGTTGTTACATTTTATGTAATTACAAAATTGGCAGGGGTAGTGTAAAGGAAAAAGTCGATCCTTTTCCGGGTTCGCTCTCCACTTCGATAGACCCGTTATGGGCATCGATTACCATCTTTGCGATGGCCAATCCCAGCCCGGTGGCCTTTTCGCCTCCTGTGGGTTTACTTGATGCCGTTTTATAGGCCAAAAACAGGCTCTGTTGCTCTGCAGGCGTTATGCCCGGGCCATGATCAGTAATTCGGGTAATAACACCTTCCGAACCCATTTCGACCAAAACCTCGATCGATTGCTCCCCAGGAGAATATTTCATCGCATTTCCCAACAGGTTGTCTACTACCTGCCGGATTTTGTTGGCATCCATCTCGATGGGAAGGGTCTCTATCTCGGTACGCAAATGAATAATCTGCTGTTTCTTACGGGCAATATGGTTGTTCTGTGCAATTACCTCCGTTAAAAAGCCAATATACTCACTGGGTGCAATTTGCAACTCGAACACTCCGGCCTCAATTTTTGAGATATTCAAGAAGTCGGAGATCAGTTGGAGTGAATAGCCACAGCTCTTTCGGATAATTTCCAGAAAGGTGAGGTGCTCCTCTTCCGAATAGTCGTGGTAAGACTCTAACAGCAATCCGGCAAATGATTCGGAGGTGCCGATAGGATTACGCAGATCGTGCGCCACCATTCCGATATATTGATTCTTCTCCTTGTTCAAAGCCTCCAGACGGCGGTTAGCCTTTTCGAGTGAGCGAGTCCGGAGTTTTACCTTGTGTTCGAGCGTTTGGTTGGCCAGCTGCAGCGATTCTGTGAGCTCTTTGTTCTGAGCCAGTAACTGTTGTCGGTCGAAAGCCTCATGGATAGAGAGCTCCAACTCGTCGTTTCGCCAAGGTTTCGAGATGTACTTATATACATCTCCTTTGTTTATGG
>CAYVJA010000119.1:0-4345 GCA_964451605.1 uncultured Bacteroidales bacterium
TTATGGGCCCTTCGGGTTGTGGCAAATCAACGCTGTTGAACATTATCGGACTGCTCGATAATCCCACTTCGGGTCTCTATATGCTCGATGGCGAAGAGGTGGGCAGCCTTAAAGAAAAGGAGCGTACCCGTGTGCGAAAAGGGAAGATTGGCTTTGTGTTTCAGAGTTTTAATCTGATCGACGAACTCAATGTGTATGAGAATGTGGAGTTGCCGCTTATCTACCTTCGGATGAAACGATCGGAACGAAAGGCAAAAGTAGATGCCATTCTGGAACGGATGCAGATCAAGCACCGGATTCACCATTTTCCGCAACAACTCTCCGGCGGACAGCAACAGCGGGTGGCTATTGCCAGGGCCGTTGTAGCCGGACCCCGGCTGATTCTGGCCGATGAGCCCACCGGGAATCTTGATTCTGCCAACGGAAAGGAGGTGATGAACCTGCTCACGGAGTTGAATCGCGAAGGGACCACCATTGTAATGGTTACACACTCTGCCCACGATGCCTCTTTTGCGCACCGCGTGGTGCAACTCTTTGACGGACAGGTACTCTCGCAAACCCAGAATATGGCATTTGTTCCATGAGAATAGCTCCTCTTTTGGTGGTGGCTCTCCTCTGTTCGTTTTGCCAGGGAAGAAACCGTTTGCAGCTCGATGAAGCGCAGCTGCGGGAGGAACTGGCTGCTATACCGGCGGCATCTCCTTCCGGACAGGGTGCCGACCCATCGAGGCCCAAACCTCCTGTGCAATCTATCGATCGCTCGGCCGATCCTTCGGCACCTCCGGTGGTGATAGACCTCCCTTCGGTTGCAGAGGCCAAAGAGCCGATAAACCTTTCGGATGTGGCGTATGAGGTGCGTTACATCAAACTTCAGTCCGGAGCCATGGTGTTGGCCGATAGTATAGCACCCCTCTCGTTTGCGCTGTCGGGATCATCGATTCTCTGTTCGAACGGGGTGGAGGTGGGTTCGTTCACTATGGAGGGGAAGTTTGTACAACGGTTGGCCTCTCTGGGCTCCGAAGCGGTTCTTCCGGTTCTTGCCGGCGAGATGATGGGTACCATGGCAAAGGATATACGAAATGCCCATTATATCAGCCAGATTGAGGCAACCGAATCGGGCCTCTACGCCCAAGTGTACGATGGTCCCTCTAATCGGGTTCAGCTTTACGAGATTCCCCCTTTGCAGGGAGCGCCCGCCATTAGTCAGCTTCGCACGCAGGAGTCGGCAGCGCATCCGGTGGAGAATATGCGGAAAACAGGTGCGGTTTTTCCTCGCGGTCGCCTCTTGCGGATCGATGCCAATCACCTTCTGGCTACACGCAGAGGCGCCGGACTCGACGATGAGATGGCTGCGGTGGTATCGATGAATGGCGATACCCTGGGGCGAGCTGCCTATTCCGAAAAGATCACAAACTGGACACATAGCGTAATCCGGGGAGGCGAGTCGGGGGCTTCGTTTCGCTCGCCGGAGGGGGTCGCTTTATACAGGCCTCCTTACAACGATACGGTTTTCGAAGTGCGCCCCCCGGCCAGGATGATTCCTCGCTATGTGTTAACCCTTGGAAAACTGGGTGTTTCAAGGTTAGAAGGAATGTCGCCGGGAGTCGATCTGAAAGATCGTTTGCTGCATGGCGAGTTGTGCGATGTGGGCAACACGCTATTCATTGAATACACGCAGAATTATGATTGCCCCAATACGCGGAATAACAAATCGTTATCGATCTTTCGGGTGCTCTATAATAAACAGACCCGGACGGCAGTGCGAATTCCCGCGCCGCCTCATGACTATGGGTTTTTCCTTCCCGATAATCTGAACGGCGGACTTGCGGTATTTCCGCATGCCACTATTATGAACCATCGGAGTATGGTTCACATCGTTTACATCTCCGATCTGAAAAAGCACATCGCTTCGCGCGATTTCGAGCTTTCGGCAGCGCCCGCCGAGCGTAAAGAGGCGCTCAAACAGTTTGTGGCCTCTCTGCGCGATGAGGATATTGTTGTACGGGTTGTACGTTTTAAATAACAGCTAAGTTATGTTTACACACTATATCTCTTTTCTCAAAATGTTCTTTCTCAAAAAGAGACAATCGGCTCTGCTCAATACAGTGGGCTTTGCCATAGGGCTTACCGGTTTTATGCTCATTGCGTTATGGGTGAGGCACGAAATCTCGTTCGAACAGGTGCATCGCGATTCCGACAGAATCTACAGAGCGCTTCTGCTGAAAAGCACCCCTGGCGAGGGTGTTGAAAAGACGCCGGCGCTTCCCCTGATGGTGGGCGTTGCCCTAAAGGCCGATTTTCCGCAGGTGGAGGATATGGCCTGGATTTATCATCTTGATGAGGAGCCTCTGGAGTTTGGACAATTGGCCAAAACGGAGGGGCACCAGGTAAATGTGAGCAACAATTTCTTCTCTTTCTTCTCGGGATTCGAGTTCTTGGAGGGCGATCCCCGCGATGTGCTGAAAGAGGGTCAGAACGGTGTGGTCATCACAGAGAAGGTGAAACGGGCTCTCTTTGGCGATGCGCCTGCTTTGGGGAAAATGGTGGCCAGTAACAAGTACGGACAGCACAAAGAGCGGATTATCACAGGCGTGGTACGTATTCCCCAAACCACTCACTTTAAGTTCGATATTGCCACTTTTTCCATCGATTCAAAGGATATGCTCACCAGTTGGGGGCGCGATATAGACGGCTCCCGTAAGAATGTCTATATCAAGCTGCATCCACATGCCGTGATTACGGCACCCGACAAGGAGGCAATGGCCGATATTGTAATGAAGAATACCGGAAGGGCTGAGAAGCTGCTTTTTCAGCCGCTGCGCGATATTCATCTCTTTTCGGATTACCTCTATTTCTGGGATCAACCGGTGGGGTCCATTCAGTATGTGTGGATATTTATTGCCCTGGGCTTTCTGGTACTGGCCATGTCGATGTTCAACTTTTCGCTTCTGGCCACCGCCAAGGCTTCGACCCGGGCTAAAGAGATCGGGGTGCGAAAGGTGGCGGGTGCCCGTTTTCCCGAGATAGCCGGGCAGTTCATGTTGGAGTCGTTTGTCCAGACCCTGGTGGCGGTTGTGATTTCGCTGGTGCTCGTGTTTGTTCTGCTTCCCTGGTTCTCGGCCTTTACCGACAAAGATTTTTCGGCTGTGCTCTCCTGGCGGATAGTGCCCGAGCTCTTGCTGTTGGCTCTGATTGTGGGGGTGGTTTCGGGCCTCTACCCGGCTTTTTACCTGAATCGGCTCGATCCGGTTCGGTGTCTGAAGGGAGGAGGGGTTACCGGCAGTAAGCTTCCCTTTATCCGGATGCTTTCGCTGGTACAGTTTGCCGCAGCTGCTTTTCTGTTGATCAGCACCTTTTGGATCCAGAAGCAGATGAATTATATTTTTACAAAAGACCTGGGATACGATTACCGGAATCTGGTGATTGTGCCTACCGGTCTCTTCTATGGCAATGGCGATTTGGTTCGGACCCTCACTACGAATCCCTCCATTGAGAGCGTTTCGGCCTTCAGTGTGCCTCCAACCCGCAAGGTGTATCAAACCGGCTATCGCATGCGTTGGTCCGGACAGGCTTCGACAGATACCCTTAATGCCGTCTACTTTTCGACCGATGCCGCGTTTGCCGACCATTTTAAGTTAGAGTTGCTCAAGGGCGATTACCTGAAAACCACCTACGATGACTATTGGAACCGAGGGCGGTCGAAACCCGCGGAGGGCGAAGAAGCTCCACAGGTTTCTATCCCGATTGTGATAAACGAAACGGCCTGGAAGGCCATGGGGGTAGACAATCCGGTGGGGATGCGGGTAAACCAGAACGATGTGATTATCGGTGTAGTGAAAGATTTCCATCTGGCCACACTTCATCAAACCATTCAACCCACGGTATTCAGCTGTAATCCGGAGGCCATATCCACACTGGGCATTCGTATCCGGGGAGAGAATCGTGAGCAGACCCTTCAGTTTATCAAAGAGCAGTACGAAAAATTCCGTCCCGAAAGGTCCTTCTCCTACACATTTCTGGAGGACGATCTCAAAGCCATGTATGCCCCTGAAAGGCGGCAGGCTAAGGTTTTTCTGCTCTTTTCGATGCTGGCACTCTCGATAGCCCTGTTGGGTATCATAGGGTTGGCAGCCTTCTCTGCCGGGCTTCGTACCCGCGAGATCGGCCTGCGAAAGGTATATGGAGCCTCCCCGAACCGCATCTTGCAGATGATTAACCTCGACTTTTTACGTTGGGTATTTGCCGGCATCTGCGTAGCCATTCCGGTTGTTGTTATTGTCATGCAGAAATGGATTGCCTCTTTTGCCTACCAGGCCTCGCCCGGCATAGCTATTTTCCTCCTTGC
>CAYVJA010000120.1:0-4308 GCA_964451605.1 uncultured Bacteroidales bacterium
GTGTTTCGTCCAGACTCACAAAGTCGGCATCGGTGAACGTCCTTTCCGGTTCAAAAGAGTTATTGACGAAAATGCAGGCGGTTTTGACAATCCGCGCCAGTTCTCCGCGCCGGCTCTTGTATCCCAGATTGTGGATCATAAAATGATTGAATCCTGGAACAAAAGTCAGGTTGGTGGCCTCGGGCGTCAGCTTAGCCGCCAATTCCATGTGGTAATTGTAGTTGTTGTTGTACGCGGTGTTGTTCTTCCAGAAGCTGCCGTCGGCATGATAATTGGCATCAAATCCTTTGGACTTGTTGCTCACCGCAAGACAGTACTGAATAACCTGGCGGGGAACCGGCACCGGAATCTTAGACACAGGCGGATTCCGGTCGTAGCCTCCGGCCTTGATGCCATTGCCATCGCCACGGCTGTGAAACGCATCGTTCTCCCCCTCGTAGGAGTACCCGTTGTACATGGCCCAGCAGTTGTCAAAGATGGATTGCTCTCCGTTGTTGATGCAGTCGTATCCGTCATCGCTGTTGTACCACGCCCGGCAACCCCGGCAGATGTTGGCGCCGTCCCCCGGCTTACTGTAGTGGCTCCCAAATCCGTCCACATTCCCGCCGTTCGAGCCTCCGGCCTGAGAGGATAGGTCGCAGTTGCGGTATGCGTCGCAGTTCAGAATGAGGTTATATCCTCCGGCGCGGGAGAAGAAGCCGATGCCCTCTCCGTCGTGCATTTTCAGCAGTTCGTAGATATTGTGGCTGCCGCTGTTGGAGAAGCACTCCGACTGACGGTTACCGACAGCAACGGGCTGCTGCACGCCGATGACTTCCAGCCCCTTGAGGTGCAGCCAACTCCCACTCACCCAGAAGGCGGATACGCCCCTTCCTTCGGGTATGACTTCCGCAAAATCAAAGACAGGCTGTTCGCCTGGGGAAGCAAAGTAGCAGATGCGCTGCTCGGATGTGCCGCTTTTGTCAAGGATGGTGACGCAGGCAAAATTCGACTGATTGCCCTGAATGTGGGCGTTGGTCATTTTATACAGACCTCCGCGGATCAGAACGGTATCGCCCGGTTCTGCCGATTTCTGGGCACGTTGCACGGTGGCAAAAGGACGCGCCTTGCTTCCGTCACCCGCGTCATTGCCTTTCACTGCCACATAATAAGTGCCGGCCATGGCCGGGACACAGAGAGAAGCCACGATGAGCAGCATCCCGGATACCAGGGAGAATCTTTTAGCAGCCATAAATGAATGTGTTAATTCTTTCACGAATGTACAGCAAAAGAATCGGTTGCATTCCCAAAAAATGTTAAATCCCACAACGGGTTCGGGGGATGGGATCAGGACTGAATATTTAACTATCGGACAAAATGAGGGAGGCAAGGGTGTGTAAAGAATTATGTGGAAAACCGAAATTAAGACATACTCCTTTTTTTCTGCGTTGACATCTTCCTCCCAATTTGTTTTTTGGCCCTCAATAACTTAATACTGCATTCGTACCGATAATCATGAGCCTTCCGCCGATATGCAATACACTGTTCTCGAAGACCGATCCCCCTCTGGACACATTCACCACACAGAGTCCGTTCGCCATGGTACCGAGAAACATTCCGAAATCTCGCGCAAACCGGAAATTGCTGTCGGTCACAGGGCCTATGCTGGGCTTCACCTGCGAGAAGTCGAAATAGGTTTCTCAGCGGCATTCAAACTTATGTATCACTCTTAACCCCAATCAAACCAAAGAAGGAGGCCTTGTAACTATCGCTCACCGGAATCAGGGTATTCAGAATCCGGATACGGCTCCGCTCAATGGAAATAATTTTATCGACCGAAACCATATACGATTTATGAACCCGGCAAAATTTGCTGGCAGGGAGTTCTTTTTCGAGTTCCGTAAACGTCATCAGGGTTAATATCTTTTTCCCGGCAGTCTGGATATTCCGGTAATCACCCATCCCCTCCACATAATAAATATCGCTCAGAGCCAAACGTTCCAGACGGTATTCGGTTTTAACAAAGATACAATCCTTGTCCTGACTCTTGTTTTTGGAGATACTCTCGGCTACACGGCCTACAGCGCTTTGAAACCGCTCAAACGAGAACGGTTTGAGCAGGTAATCGGCCACATGCAACTCAAAACCCTTGAGCGCGTATTTATCGTACGCCGTTGTGATAATTATCTGAGGGTTAAAACTCAGTGATTGAATAAAATCGATGCCGCTCAACCCGTCCATTTCGATATCCAGAAAAATAATATCCACCCGGTTTGTTTTGAGGAAGTTCAGGGCATCCACAGCACTATCAAACGAGGCAAGCAGACCCAGGTAAGGCAACTGACCCACATATTCCCGGACTCGCTTTAAGGCCAGGGGTTCGTCTTCCACAATAAGGCAACTAAGAAACATCCGTTTGTCCGATGATTAAATGAACCGAAAACCACGATCCCGATGAGTCCACCAGCAATTGGTGCCGTCCCTGATACAGCAAATTTAATCGTTGTTTGATGGTTTCGATGCCCAGACCTTCGTTTTTTACAATTTCCTTTGGGCTTGCCTCGAAATAGTTCTTGCACACCATCTTTATCTGATTTGGAAGCAGCTCAAATTCAATATCAATAGCGTTCTCCATCGTCTTGTTATGCGAATGCTTAAACGCATTTTCGATAAAGGGTAAGAATATCATAGGGGCTATCTTCCGGTTTTGAATGTCGCCGGTAACCTGAAAACGGACATAGTGCGGATTGTCCGTGCGAATGCGCTGCAACTCAATATAGTTTTCAATCTGATCAAGCTCTCTGGACAAGTCCGTTTCGTCTTCGCGGGTCTCGTACAAAACATACCGGAGAATATCGGAGAGTTTTTTTAGGTATTCCGAAGCAACACCCGGATTCTCCTGAATCAGCACATCGATGTTGTTGAGCGAGTTAAATAAAAAATGGGGATTCATCTGTGCCTTCAGCAACAGAAGTGCCGTCTGGCTTTCGAGATGTTTCTTTTGAAGGGCCTTCCTTTCGGAAACCGATCGGACCCACGCCAAGGAACCTTTGAGCAAACAACTCAAAAGCGCACTGAGCAACAAAAGCAGTGCCGAAGAAATAGACGCTTCCCATACTCCCAGCATTCCACGGTCAAGAAGGACCACAATGCCCACATTCAGCACGGTAGCACCCAAAATAATCGCTATGGAAAGAAGGAAAAACTTTGCAAAGCGTTTCTTAAATAGAAACCTCGGAAGCAACCAGAAATAAAAAACATAAAAAATCACCACAAAAACCGGGAAGAAATACATCTGAGCGGATGCGAAATCCTTAAAAAGATTAAACATATTCCACACATAGCCTCCCACTATGCCTACATACAGCAAATAAAAGCCAAACCAATTACAGTACAAAACAACAGGAGGATTAGAATCTCAACCAACTTCTTCATAACAGTACAATTTAAAGGAAACTTGACTCAAAGGTCGGCGTTATCCCGGCAATAACAAATATATTCTGTGAATAACAGGTTTTTATGGGGCAACCAGGGAAAACATCCTGTGAGTCTCTTAGCAGATTTCCGGCAGTTCAGGTTATTTGGCTTGCAGATTAAAAAATTCCCTATATTTGCCCCCGATTTCGGGGGATTAGCTCAGTTGGCTAGAGCGTTTGACTGGCAGTCAAAAGGTCATCGGTTCGATTCCGATATTCTCCACTCCAAGTAGCCCACTACAAATCAGGTATTTGTGGTGGGTTGCTTGTTTTTATCCCCCTCACAAATACCCACGCTCCCCTGAATCTGCCAGTTATTTGCCAGATTTTGAGAAAGAAATACAGTTTTTGGGGTTTACTACTCCCCATTTCTCAACCACTAGGATTTGATTTTATGCTAAAGTTGAATCCCTGCGCAAAAGCAAGACCATTATAATTTGAATTGACATTGGAAGAAATATAAGTTACTTTTGCTCAAACAACACCATATTATGAATAAAATTAAACTGACTTTTTGGCTGTTTTGTATCATTGGAATGACCGCTGGATATGCAGAAACAGCTATAGCCTCGGATATGCCTCATCTGGAAAAACGTGACGGGATGACCAAACTCATCGTGGATGACCGACCGTTCATCTGCATTGCCGGGGAACTGTCCAATACCGCCTCGACCGACCCCGAGAGCACCAGAGCCGTGTTCGCGCGCTTGGCGCAGGCCAACTTCAACACCATCCTCACGACCGTTTCCTGGGATTTGATTGAGCCCGAAGAAGGCAAATTCGATTTCTCGATGATTGACTATCAAATCGAAGCCGCCCGCGCCAACCATGTGCGGCTTGTCTTCCTCTGGAT
>CAYVJA010000121.1:0-808 GCA_964451605.1 uncultured Bacteroidales bacterium
TCAGGCTGAGGTGATGAACAGGCTCGAGTCGTTTTTCGAGAGTTCGGACAGGGTGTTTATTTTGCAGGGGTATGCGGGTACGGGGAAGACAACCCTTCTGAAAGCGGTATTAGATTATCTCGATCAGAAGCGTATTGACTATGGTTTGATGGCCACAACCGGGAGGGCTGCACGTGTTCTCTCGCTAAAAACCGACCGACCGGCTTCGACCATTCATTCGGCTATTTATCAGGTGGATGCAGAGAGGACAGAAATGTCGGATCGCCGAAAAACCATTGTTTTCCGATGAGCGGAAAATCGTATTTGTGGGGGATGACGCTCAGCTACCTCCCGTGAATTGTTCCTCGTCGCCAGCTCTTGATGCTGGCTATCTCACGCAAAAATATGGTCTGAAAGTGCAGGATTACTGTATGACCGATGTAACAAGGCAGAGTACTGAGTGTGGGATACTTTTTAATGCCACTAGGTTGCGTGAGGTGCTGACTTCCGACAGAACGCCTCCTGTTAGCATCGATGCACACAGATGGGCCGATCTGCATGTGTTGCCCAATGTGTGGAAGATGATAGACGAATATGTGCAAACCATTACCCGCTTTGGGGTTCACTCCGCTGTTTTTGTTGCGTTCTCCAACAAAGCTGTGGCGTATCTGAATCAGGAGATCCGTAAAAAATTGCATAAAATGCCGAACCCGCCCTTGCAAAATAATGAGTGGCTTATGGTAGTGCATAACAACGCGCAGACCGGTTATTGCAATGGCCAACATATCTGGCTCCGTTCATTCACGGATATTGGCGAGCGAGTGGGCCC
>CAYVJA010000121.1:818-1188 GCA_964451605.1 uncultured Bacteroidales bacterium
TCCGTCTGTTAAATGCCACCGTTGAAGATGCTGAGACTAAACAATCGCGGGAGGTTAAGATGGTTTCCGATTTGCTCTATCGACCCGAACCCGGTTTATCTCTTGAGGAGGAGATGGCCTTCTCTATCGATTTTGCCATTCGGATGCGAAAGGAGGGCATTAAACCCGGCACCCCCGACTATCTGCTTTACCTGATGAAAGACGACCGGCTCAATGCGCTCAGGGTTAAGTTTGGGTATGCGGCTACCTGTCATAAAGCGCAGGGGGGAGAGTGGGAGCATGTTTTTTTGAACCTGGAACCTATGCTCCAAATGATTCCTGTTAAGGAGCAATATCGTTGGTTGTATACTGCCATTACACGAGCCACCAC
>CAYVJA010000121.1:1198-4243 GCA_964451605.1 uncultured Bacteroidales bacterium
ATTTTATACTGATGGATTTAATTTTGAATACATACGGCACATGCCTTACCAAAGACAACGATTGCTTTGTCGTGATTCATCAAGACGGTAAACAACGGATTCCTCCTGATGCTCTGCAGAGTATTTGTATTAGCCGGGGTGCTCAGATTACCAGCGATGCGGCAATTTTGGCCATCGAACATGAAATAGAGGTACTGTTTGTCGACAAGGCAGGCAATCCGATTGGCCGGTTATGGAGCCATAAGTATGGCTCTGTTTCCACAATCAGAAGAGGTCAATTGGAGTTTTCATTTTCGAAAGAAGCAGTCAAATGGATACGAGCGGTTGTCTCTGAAAAGATGGAGAATCAGCAAGCGTTGCTCTTGTCGCTTCAGGCACAGGAATTTGCTATGGAGCAGCGGGTTAAGACTGCCGTGAACCGAATTGAAGACTACCGAAAGAAGATTTCCACACTTGATGGCGAAGTGATTCCGGATATTGCGGCCTCTTTAAGAGGGTGGGAGGGGGCTGCCTCGAAAACCTACTTCGACTGCATTAATTACTTCCTGACGGATGAGTATAAGTTATCGGGCCGGCAGCAGCATCCTGCATGCGATCTTACCAATTGTCTATTAAACTATGCCTATGGAGTTCTCTATGGGAAGATTGAGGGAGCCTTGATTAAAGCCGGAATTGATCCGTATGTGGGCGTTTTTCATCGTGACGATTACAATCGTCCGGTGTTGGTGTTTGACGTCATTGAAAAATACAGGGTATGGGCCGATTACGTTGTGTTGAGTTTGGCTTTGCAGAAGGCCATCAATGCCGACTGCTTTAGTGTTCGCGAAGATGGGTCGTATTGGTTGGAGGCCCTCGGTAAAAGGATTCTCATCCAGACACTGCACGATTATTTAGATGAGATTGTGACCGTTAAGGGTATTCAGCGTTCTAGGGAGAATCAGATTCTCATATATGCGCAAGAACTTGCATCGATCTTTAAGCAAAACGCATAATCAGGCTCGTATGTTACAGGCAGGAAAACTTATCACAAATAATAACGATCCGCTTCTTAAGATTCAGCCGGACTATCTCTATCATGCGGTAAAGAACCCCAAACCCGATATTGAAGCGATGATCAGGCAGCTGCGTTTGGTTAAAGCCATCGACGAGAACCGGTATCGTTCTCTCAAAAAGCAGCTCCCTTATGTGACCTGTGGAATATTTAATCCGCCAGTCCGAAAAACAGAAAATTTCGGATGGATTAGCCACTTTTTTTTAGACATAGATCATCTGTCGCAAAAACAGATGGATCTGGTTGCTTTGAAGAACAATCTGGCAAAAGATCCCAGGGTTAAACTGCTATTTATCTCACCGGGAGAAGATGGATTGAAGGTGTTGTTTCAACTGTCGGAAAAGTGTTTCGATGCGGGCCACTACGCTCTGTTTTACAAGCAGTTTCTCAAGCAGTTTTCTGCCCAATACCATTTGGAGCAAGTGGCCGATCAGGTGACAAGCGATGTGACAAGAGCCTGTTTTGTGAGTTACGATCCGGAAGTATATTATAATCCTGATGCAGAGCCTGTCTGCATGGAGGCCTTTATTGACCGGGACAACCCTTTTGAGATGGCCGAGTTACGTTTTGCACAGAAGAGGGAGGAGAAAAAGAGCGAAGGTGCAGAGGAGATTGTGAAGAGTAAGGATCCCGATCCGGACATTCTGGCAGCGATAAAAGCCAAATTGCATCCGGGCAGTAGAACTGTTCGTGAAAAGCAGATCTATGTGCCCGAAGAGATGGAGAAAATTGTTGCCGCTGTAATTGTCCAAATGCAGCAGTTTGAGATTCAAACCTGCAAGGTGACGGATATTCACTATGGAAAAAAGTTTCGATTCCAAGTGCAGAACAGACGGGCCGAGATTAATCTGTTTTACGGGCGCAAGGGTTTTTCTATTGTGCAGTCGCCACGTTGTGGCACTCATCCTGAGTTCAATGAGATATGTGCAAAGATTCTTGGAGAATTTTTGTTTAACGGATAGAATTCGAGGGTGTTATGGCTAAATCGAAGAAGCAGCCTTTAGGATTTGTAGAAATTGTCAGAAAGCTTCATAAAGCCGGGTTAGAGAACTCTCCTCCGCCCAATCGGGTTATGCAATCTGTAGATGAACTGCTATCCATATCAGAGCGGGTAGACCGCTTATTGGGTATCTACAATCGAAATCAACAAAATAGCAAGGAGATGATATACTTTGTGATGTACGACATTGAGAGCACCAAGGTCAGAACCCAGATTGCGCAATACTTGCTGAAAAAAGGGCTGACGCGCGTACAAAAGTCTGTTTTCATTGCCAGTACTGAGCGTACAATCTACGATCAGATTCAGGGTGATCTAAAAGCCGTCCAGGCTTGTTACGACAACAACGACAGCATCCTGCTGATTCCCGTATCGACCGACGAAATCCGTGCCATGAAACTCATCGGGCAAAACATCGATTTTGATCTGGCCTTAAAAAACCGCAAAACACTTTTTTTCTAACCTCCATAATTTCCCCTCACGTTCCTTGACATATTGTTTCAAAGCGAAAAATTATTCCGTATCTTCGAAGAAAAATAGTCGTACCTTTGCACCTTCAAAAAATGTACCCTTTATTCGTTGATTGTGCTCAAACTGCCTCTCAAATCGAATCATTAAATCCTGATAGCCAATAAATTGCAGATTTATCTCCCACAGAGTAAGTTCCAGTAACAGAAGGATTAAGACGAAATCACGGGTTTGACTAGCTCATCTTTGGTCACCCACAGAGTAAGTTCCAGTAACAGAAGGATTAAGACATCGTACATTCCTGTCTTTATGTCAACTACATCAATCCCACAGAGTAAGTTCCAGTAACAGAAGGATTAAGACTAGGGTGTAGCCATCTCTTTATGTCACTCTTCTGCAACAGCCCACAGAGTAAGTTCCAGTAACAGAAGGATTAAGACCATTTTTATCATACCAATCATTAGCTTTTGCATCTCCCACAGAGTAAGTTCCAGTAACAGAAGGATTAAGACATCAGTGAGCCAGATAT
>CAYVJA010000122.1:0-4238 GCA_964451605.1 uncultured Bacteroidales bacterium
GAGGGAGTTACACAGATAAAGCAGCGAAAGAGTGGCTTCGCCTTGGGTGCCAAGAAGTTTTGAGATGCCGTAATAGATCAGCGTATGCAGTGCCGGTTGCGAATAGTAGCCTTCGTACCCCTGATTGGGGAGTTGTTCCGAAAAGGCCCGGTACTGCCACGCATAGGTATGTTCCCGGGCGGAAGGGGGTAACACCAATCCCATGAATCCTGCATGAGCCCAAGGGCCTTCTGCGTCGGAGAGCGCCAATCGACCCACAGCCAGAGCCTCGCTGTCTTGCTGAAAATAGGCAAAGAAGTCGGGCCATGCGCTACCGACAATATTCCATCGAAAATTGGCAGTCAGCAGCAGCAACACCACCAGGGGAAACAGCCATCGTTTTGGGTTCATTGCAATAGGGAATGTGGATTTCGAATGAAGACTTGATTCGCCTTTCTGAAGGTTACATGAGATCTACTCCGGAGAATTACTCAACCTCACCAGTAATAATAAATCCGAGCGGAGAATTTTTGGTGTTCGTGAAGACAAAGATCCGTTTTGAGAACCAGCCTTTATCGGAAGCACTGTATACCACTTTTATTGTTGTAGCCAGTCCCGGATCGACCGGCTCTTTACTCCATTCGGGAACTGTACATCCGCATGTGGTTTTTACATCATTGATTGTCAGGGTATTGATTCCTGAGTTGGTGAGGGTGAATTCTGCAGTTACAGGTTTCGCCCTTTGCAATTTTCCGAAATCATGTTTTTGTTTGGATAGTGATACCGTAGTTATTATCTCTGCATTCCCTGGCCGATTGGAGAGTTCTTTCTCCAAAGCTCCAAGGGACGTGGTTTCGGGGGATTGTTTCAGATCAAAGCACTCGTATATATTTTTAAAGTACGCTTTGTTCATCTCCGTCAATTGAGAGTCAAAAAAGTAAACATTTCGACAGATACCCATGCTATCGATAGTAAAGAAGCAGGGTTTATTGCATTTTTTTAGAGCTGCTGAGAGTTCATTTTCGGGCAGAAAGAGGGTGTTGCCGTCATATTGGTTGTTCCCAATGGTTGCTTTGAACTCACTAAACGATCTAAAAGTGGCCAGAACAGTCGACATAACAGTCGGTGCTGAGGTTGAGAATTTTTGCAGTTCGTCTAAGGCTGATTCAATGCAGGATTGACCATGTGATGGCGCGTACCAAAGCCCAACCTGATGAGCGCTTCCTATGTAATATTTCCGGATCAGTTCGCCTGATTGAGAATAAGTGGAATCGGCTGCGAAAAGCTTCGATATATGCATCTTGCTTTGGTACAGCATTAACGCTTGTAGACCAGTAGATTGTTGAGATTGAATTTCCTGTGGGTTGTCAGTTCGCAGAAGCTTTAGACTGAGTAATAATATTCCTCCGCATAGAATCGACATGAATATAAGTGTTCGTTTGTTCATTGGCTTTTAGATTTGGCTTTGGACTTCAGAGGAACTAATATGGAGCGCGAGTCCGTTGGTTATGGGATATTGTCGGCATGCTTTGACTGTTTGGGAATAAAATATTCATAGATGAAGGCGAAATAAGTATTGTTTAATTCGGTTTGATCGGTATCAAAAAAATGCAGATAACGACAAACCCCAAGACTATCTATCACAAAGAAACAGGGTTTACTAATCTCTTTTAGGCCGGGATGTATGTTTTCTCCTGGAATGTAGTATGTACTTTCTTTGAGGTCATGATTGCTGATAGAAACCTTAAATTCGCGTAACGAATTGTGAGTTGTCAATACTATTGGTTGAGAGTTTTGCGTGTCATTCGAAACAGAATTCAAGATGTTTAATGCGCTTATTATGCATGGTTTACAGTGCCATGGTGCGTACCAAAGACCTAGTCTGGATGGACAGGAAGCAAAAAACTTCGAGCAAGTTTCGCCACTGTATGAATAGATAGAGTCATACTTAAATATTTCAGATTCATGCATTAGACTGTAATCCAAAATCATATTTTGTATGTCGGCTGGTTGATTAGGACTTGTCTTATCTGACACTTGCCTGAAATGATTAATATATACAAGAAATAGAATACCCGAAGAAAATAATATGATTAGAAAATAGCTTAGACGCCTCATATTGTGAATAGTATTTGGATGTTAAATTATTTGGAATGAATGGCGGTTACCTGAGTCCATTTAAGGCACACAATCTGTTTGGCAGGCATCGCAATCTTCCCAATCTTCTCCGCTACTGCACTTTTCGTTATGCCCCATATATGGAATGGCAATAGATACATTATTGACACTTGCAACCCAGAAATCGAAACAAATAACACTTCTGCAATTTATTTTACTGTTTTCGGTTCCGCTTCCTTCACTTCCGGATGCCACTACGCCATTCATAAATGAATTACTTCGGATTCCGTAGTCGTTTAAGGCATTGTTTACATTAGCAATTATCATCATAGCCAGTAGGAGTGCCCCTACTATGACTTTTTTGTTTGTTTTCATCTTATTAGATATTCATTATTACTAGGGTATATGGCATAAATATTTCATTGATCTTTATGCAGTCAACAATACGACTATGTTGTGTGGGGCTTGCCAAGCTGTAGCCCGGATGATTCGTTAGACAGGATATTGCTCATGATTAGATTTCTACAGTATAGAACATCAGAACCGGATTATCGTCTATGGCAACCTTCCCCACTAAATCTGTAAAGGGTTCCGGAAGCCCTATTTGGGCTCGTTCCTCCTGGAAGAAGGAGTTGCTGGTTAGTTTGCTGACAATGTTATCGTTATAGACGGCCATTGGAACGGAAGGGGGAATCTGAACTTGCTTATTCTCTTTTAATAGATAGAATATCAGACTTATCACACCACTTTGTGTTGTTTTGTTATAATATCCGGTTAATGCAGGATCGTACGTGTTGAAAATTATGATACTGTCGGTTTCCATAAGATTAAGCACAGACATGAATTCTGTCGCATTCACATACTCTTTTAATTTTTCGGGGTTTTTGAAGCAGGAATCATCGAATCCCTCTTTCCCAAAATCTATAACGATAGCGGGAGATAATCCGGTGGGCAATACCCGAAATGTGGTATCGGAATACATGGAGTAGTAGTTGTATCGATTGTTGAAATCGTAGCAAGGACCAAAACCGGGCAGAAACTTAGCGCCGCCCAAATTGTCGGAATTATAGGGCTGATATGCCTTTACAATTTTCATGTTCGAATCGCAAAGGAGAATGTTATGTTCCTGTTTAAGTGTCTTTTTGTTGTTCCTGAAGTTGGCATGTAAGAGATATCCGCCATTAGTCCATGGCGATATCCCCTCTATCCACAACGGAATCTTTACTTTCTTGATAAACGTGCCATTCATATCATACCGTAGTACGTAGTACGACATGAGGTCAGTAATAACAATCTGTTTCTTTTCGAAGTCGATATGAAAATAGTCGATTTGTACATACTCTCCGGGTCCGTGACCTACAGCGCCGATTTTGGAGAGAAATTTCCCGTTCAGATCGAAGGTCAACAGTGCATTCGACATTTCATCCATTATAAATATTCTTTCTTCATACACCTGCATGCGATTGATGCTGCCGATCAGACACTCCGGTGTGGTTTCCAGAGGTACGAGACGAATGTTCCTGAAAAGATGGGTTGCGTCTGTGAACCATTCCTCTGTCATCTCCGGTTTAATGACGATGAGATTGCTTGCGGACTCGGGGAAGGAGGTAGAGATGTTTCTGCCGGTGTTGTTCTCTGTACAGGAATATAGTTGCACTAGAAGAGCAAAGATGAGGTACTTTATTGTTATTTTCATGTGTGGTAGCTATAATGTGAAGTTCTCAAATAATTAATTTCCATGCATATGGATGGTAAATCAATAAGGGTGACTCACACGATATTTTGTACAATACATCAATAGTGTGTGAGTCAGCCCTTCCCTACGATAGTAGGACTTTGTTGTTAAAATACCTGACCGTCCTCTGGAATACAATCTGTCTGACAGGCATCACAATCGGCCCAGTCATCGCCTCCGGAGCACTTCTCGGTTTTTCCGAAGTAAGTGAACTCTACATACATAGAAATTCCGAAACCGCATTTCTTTTTACCTTTGATATAAATACAGCCATCTAGACCTGCATTTCCTTTCCACAGACCTGAGCAATCTACATCGGGTCTACATAGTTTTCTTGTCGAACCTTCCGTTCCGCTTCCATTACTTCCCGAGGCAATTACCCCGTTCATAAAGGCATTGCTTCGGA
>CAYVJA010000123.1:0-3989 GCA_964451605.1 uncultured Bacteroidales bacterium
GTTGCGGTAGGCAGGCACAACTTGTGCGACACCTGAATGCGCTGGGCCTGCGCACCATCGGCATCGATCGGTTTGCCCCGGCGGACGAGCGATTGATTTGCGCCGATTGGTTGGCCTTTCACTATGAACCCAACACATGGGGCACCATAGTGAGCCATCTGGGTTTTTCGAACCATTTCCGCCATCACAATGCCCGGGAAGATGGCCATTATATTGCCTACGCCCAAACCTATATGGCAATTCTCCTATCGCTCAAGAAGGGGGGCTGTTTTCATTATGCACCCGATTTGCCCTTCATTGAACCCTATCTGGACCCGCTTCAATTCCGAATCACCAAGTATCCTATAGAAGGATACGACCTTTGTACCTCACGCATTGAGCGTATTTCATAAGGAGAAGGGGGCAAACAGAGCTCATCGGAATCCAAGACAACTATTCGATTCGGTCTACTTAGATCTAAATACTTTACAAAGTGATGCGCGGAACAAAATCACACATTCGGGATACCGGCAACTTGCTACCCTTGGCAATAACCATCTCGATAAAATGATCGCACTCCCTTTCACTCATCAATTTGATGACCATCGCTTGGTATAAGAAATCCATGGTTGTAAAATAGGTAATCTTATTTTCTAGGCAATAGTTCACGATATCCTTTAGATTGCTGCTAGCCAGGACATTGTTTCGGTATTTGCAATAGGCCATGGCAGCACTCTCACCCAAACCATACTTCTTCTGAAGGATGAGGAACTCATTCCGCTCATCGGTGCGAGGAGTCCACTGTACAATAGAGATTGACTTTAACAGGTTAACGGTATTTTGAATGATTACCCTGTGCGACGATGCCAGTTCTCGTTCGTAGACAATATCCAGAATCACAAATGCGTAGGAGGGTAATATTTTGGGAAGCAAGCTAAGACACTCCCCTTTGATAAAATGAATCAATACATCGGAATCCAGGATAACCTGGACTTTTATCGAAGAGGTCATGATCCGGACTCTTTAATCTATGATTAATGTGGGATCTGAACCGATTTTGGATAACAGTTCGATATAATGACCTTCGGAAATCAATCCCTTTTCAAAGAGAGTTCTGGCTTTAATTCCGTAATCGCCAATCACAACTCCGGCATTTCCGGGCAAATACAATGCGGTATCAAAGCCGTACTCTATTGCAGATTTAATAACCGGAATAGTAGACATTCTGTTGTAGCAATCGGATGAGATAATACTCTGTGATTTCAAACGTATCAGCAATGCACTTCTCGACACCCCGAAATAGTGCTCCAACCTCAGCAAAGTGGCCATTGAGACTGATTTCGCCAAAAGTTCGGATTCGGGAATCATTCGCTTTAATCCCATTTCCGGCATTAGAAAAACCGATGCAAAATAATCAGCCTCTTTTTCCTGTTTTGAGGAGGTACTGCTGCCCGGATTGCAACAATGAACCTCAAATGATTCCTGGATGAAAAGGTGATAGAACTCATGTGCAATGGTAAAGTGCTGTCGTCCTATCGGGTGATTGGCGTTAATCAGAATAAAATGATGATGATCTCTTTTCAGACACATCCCGGAGAAATCGCCTCCTAAAGGCCGAAATAAAGTCAATATATTCAACTTCAACAGCATCTGTCTGATATGAACAGGTTCCTCGGACGATAACCCCCATTCCGTTCTCAGTTCATTTGCCTTAATTTCAATAATATCTTTGGTCATCCTTTCTCAATGTAGTTCATCTTCAGGTACGACTTAACCACATCCTTGAAGTTGGCAATATCCTTCAAGTCATCGTCCGCCAAATTGTCCATCCTAAAGGAACAAAGCAAGGCATCTTTCACCTTTTCCGGATCGGGCTCATAGAAATCCGATATATCCACCCCATAAAGATCAGAAAGCTTAATGAGGATTGAGAGAGGCATTTCACGCGTACCCAACTCATAGTTCGATAAGGTGCCTCTTTCGATAGAAAGAAAAGAAGCAATCCTCTCCTGCGTAAACCCGGCAGACTCCCTAAATGCTTTTAAGTGATTGATTGTTTTCATACCCTTTGAGTGACAGATAATGTGTTGCAAACATACAACAATTAATGCGATAAGATTGTTTTTGCAACATGCATTTTGGCTTGAAAAAACAATCCAATCAGGCAGGTTAAAGTATCCTCAGCACGGCATAAAAACTGATTTTTCGCGGCTTATAAACGCCTATCCTGCTTCAGAGTGCCCCCCGTCACTGAATCAAATCGGTTTGAACAGGTGTCTTCGGTGCCGGCGTTAGTTGCATCATTGGGCACAGGACGGCTTCGGGAGCGGTTAATTCGACGCGCCCCAGCGAATGAAATGATTTTACATACACTGGTGTAGTGAAGGACTTTTTCGCATACGAAACAGACCTTGAGAGTGGGTCAGAGAATGGATTTGACATATACGACCACACTTGCGACGCCACGCCGTTGTCTCTGATAAGTTGCTCCTGTCCGGATACAACATCCACCAGATAGAACAACAGCCGAGAGCCCAACTTTCTTACAATCAAAGCAGAATCAAGCCCCTGGCGCTTCGCCCCCGACAACAAATCCTTTTTAAGGCGCGAACCCGAAAACCCTTTCGAAGTTTCGACATGCAGTCGCGAAAGGGAAAACCCCGGTACAGATCTAAATAGGTTAACAAAGGGATAATAACTTAGCGTTCCGGTAGAACCAAGCTCTTTACGGGGAGAAAACTGCGTTGTCAACGGTCTGTTCACCATGCCATCCCTGACAAGGGAAATCTTGGGCATGGGAGCGAAGCCCTCCATATCGACAGAATCGGATGGATCGGAATAACCGGTAACGGAGAGCCTTTTACCAATAGACGTCACCAAAGAGAGAGAATTGCCAAGAATATTAGCCGGTGAAGCAACCCACTCCGGCAGAAACGAACTCATCAAAACCCTTTCAAAAAATGCAGCGGCACCCTCCTCCTCAAACAAGACAGGACCATCATAGGGCTGCTCCAGCCGGGGAGCACCCGTCAAGGCAGTAAGGGTGGTAACCAACTGCTGCGCATGCCGGAACAGGGGTTCAGTAGGATAGATGCCGCAACTGTCGGCGATCTGGAAATCGGAAGAGATACGTTCCTCCCTCCCATCGGGAGATTTCATACCCACCGAAATCTGCAGGAGAACCGACGATTTGGGAATTTGTAACGTAACCTGTTCCGACGAGACGCTATAAGTGGTGTATTGTCTGTAGGTAAAGGTTACAAGAGCATAGGATAGTGCACTTTGCGATTGTAGGAACTTACCCAAATCGCCTACCATCTGCTTCCAAAAAAGGGTATCGAAACCCGGCGTTAAGCCCTTTCTGTAGTCGACACCCGGATGCGACAGACGAACCAAAGAGGGTTCGGAAGCTTTTAAAGACGGGTTTAACGACAAATTGTGAAGATTATCATCCTGCAAATCTTCAAGATAAAAGGCATGCTGCCTTTTAATTTCACGGTCGACAGCACGCCAGCATCCGTCTCGCACTGAGTTATAGGAAAGTATATTCGAAAACCGGTACGCAGGCCAGGGGATAACGCTGTGCTTATATTGGGGCAAAAAAGCGTCTCTAAAAAGGATATGGGGTGAAAAGCTGACAAAGTCCAGGCTCTTTCCCGGCTGCAGCACACCTTGATTTGCCACCAGTTGGTACTGAGAATAAGCGAGCAGTACAAATCTGAGATAGGTGGGTTTATACGTCACCTCAGGCAAAACCAACTCGTTTTGCGTGCGCGACAACTCTTCCTGAAGGGCCCTAATCACCAGCGAATCGGTAGCAGACTGCCCTATCAGAGAGGCGTGTAAAAGAACAAAAACGATAGTAAAGAGCGTTCTCATCGTAGACTATTTTAAAAAAGTTGGGGAGAAACCACACCACTATTCAGGCCGGGCTTCAAAGAAAGGGAGCGTATGAGAATTTGAAAAGGTTATCCGTAAACTGGAACAACAGATTCCTATTTATTACCTGC
>CAYVJA010000124.1:0-3962 GCA_964451605.1 uncultured Bacteroidales bacterium
ACAATTGGGTGCAGGTAAAAAAAGTCTTGTCCTATGCGTGGACCGAAAAAGGGTGGGATGGAAATCAAGATGGAGTGATGGAAGGCTCTCAACATAATACGATGGATGTTAATTACTTTGGTCCCAATCCCCAGATGGGGTTTTGGTATATGGGCGCATTAAAGGCGGCTGAGAAAATGGCACTTGCCATGAATGATGCTCCTTTTGCTACAAAATGTAACGATTTGTTTACCAGAGGTAGTACATGGATGGATGCCAATTTATTTAACGGCGAATATTACGAACATAAAATTACTGACCCTGCAACATTCGGATTCCTGAACATGAGCAACCCGGATGTAGTGATTCCGGCTTTTCAGTTGGGACCAGGATGCCTTGTCGATCAACTTGTAGGACAATATATGGCACATATTTGTGGATTAGGCTACCTGGGAAATCAAGACAACATTCGTACTACACTGAAAAGTATTATGAAATACAATTACGTACCTGATTTCAGCCGTCATTTCAATAATATGCGTTCGTACGTGATGGGGAATGAATCAGGATTATTAATGGCGTCATGGCCCAAAGGACGATTAGAAATTCCTTTTCCCTATTTTTCGGAGGTAATGACGGGATTCGAATATTGTGCAGCCGTAGGTATGATCTATGAAGGGATGGAAGAGGAGGCTGTCAAATGCATCTCTTCGATACGCGAACGACATGATGGAGCAAAACGTAATCCATTCAGCGAACCGGAATGTGGTCATCATTATGCCCGGTCTATGGCGAGTTGGGCAACCATTATAGCTATGAGTGGCTTTCATTATTCGGGAATAGAAAAGTCTATGAACGTGACAGCGCATCCGGGACGCTATTTTTGGAGTAATGGGTATTCCTGGGGTACCTGTGAGGTAAAACGTTCGAGTGTAAAATTGGATGTTCTGAAAGGTTGTCTATCCTTGAATTCATTTTCACTCTCAGATGGCCGAGAAAAGAGATTGAATACTATTCAGGTAAATGAAGGTGAGTCTTATCTCATTAATTTTTAAATGGGTATCCATTAGGTTCAGGTGCCTTTAATACAGATTTCTTTATGCAGTTTCAGGTGGTTTTGCTGGCGATGGTGCTTTGGGTTGCGCCGGTTTTTGGAAACGTTTCGTCGCGTGTGCAGGATGTGGTGATTGAAAATGCTACGGTTCGGCTTGTGGTGGGTTCGGACGGGAGGATCAAGAGCTTGCGCTATAAGCCTACCCGGACGGAGTGTCTGGCTGCCGGAGCGTCGGTGCCGCTGGTTTCGGTGACGCAGGATCGGCCATATCACAATGAGATTAAGCTGGCGCATCCCAACAAACGAACCACTTTTCAGGCCGATACGCTCTATCGGGTAGGGAACCGGCTTATGGTGGGGTTCGAGTTGGTGCCCTATAAGGCGGTGATTGAACTGGTAGAGACGCCTTCCTATATCGGGTTCCGGGTTGCGGGGTTTGAGGTCGATCCGGGTGCCTATCCTGCCTATATGAAGTTTTCGCCGCCTCCGGTAGCGGAGATTGCCTTTTTGCAATTGCCGGTGAAGGATCGGGAGGCTTTTGGAGAGTGGCTCAATGTAAGTTTCGATAAAAAGCTTGCAGTGAATGTGTTGGCTACCGATCCCTATGCACGGATTGAGTCCGAAAAACGGGAGGGATTTCGGATAATGAAGGCCGAAGCCGAGAAGGGGGTTCGGCTGGAGGATGTGGGGGCGGCGCTGATTGTCAGCCCCACCGCGCAGTTGCTTGATTGTGTGGCAAAGGTGGAGGACGATTTCGGCTTACCGAAGGGGGTGGAGAGTAGGAGAGGTACCATGATCAACACTTCGTACTATTGGTCGGGCAATGTGACCCCTGCCAACCTGGCGCAGCATCTGCACTACGCCCGGATGGGCGGCTTCAGGGCTATGCTGCTCTACTACTCCTGTTTTACCGTGGGAGGAGGGTACGATTTGTTGGGGAATTACGACTGGCGCACATCGGCCTATCCCAATGGCAAAGCCGATTTACGAAAGTTGCTCGACACGCTGAAACAGGAGGGCATTACCCCCGGGTTTCATTTTCTCCATTCGCATATTGGGATCAACAGTCGTTATGTGAGTCCGCGTGCCGATGGCCGGTTACATCTGAAGCAATATTTTACGTTAGCCCGGCCTCTCTCGCCCTCCGATACAATACTCTTTGTGGAGGAGAATCCTGCAGGTACTTCCCTGGCCGACGGCTGCAGGGTGATACAGGCGGGAACCGAGATGATTGGCTATTCGGGCTATACTACCCAACCGCCGTATGTCTTTACCGGCTTATCCAGAGGACATTACGCAACCCAACGCACCGCGCAGCCCAAGGGGTTGATTGCGGGCATTTTAGATGTGAGCGAGTTTGGAGCCACCAGTATCTATCTGGATCAACGTTCGGATCTGCAGGATGAGATTGCCCGCAAATTGGCCGATTTTTACGATGCGGGCTTTGGTTTTGTCTATTACGACGGTTCGGAGGGGGTGAACCCGCCCTTTGCCCACCATGTGGCCAATGCCCAGTATAGGGTGTACCAACAGTTACAGCCTGCGCCGTTGTTTGCGGAGGGGGCGGCCAAGTCGCATTTTAGCTGGCATATGCTGAGCGGAGGGAATGCTTTCGATGTATTCCCTCCTGAGTTGGTGAAGCAGGGGGTTCGGAAATACCCCGCCGAAGAGGCGCCCCGGATGCAAAACGACTTTACCCGGATCAATTTCGGGTGGCTTGGCTACAATGTGCCTTCGGAAGCATCGGTGGGAACCCAGCCCGATATGTTGGAATTTGTTACCTCTGTGGCTGCGGGCTGGGATTGCCCTATCTCTTTGCAGAGCAATCTGCAGGCCTTTGCACAACATCCGCGTACGCCCGATAATCTGGAGGTGTTGCGCCGCTGGGAGGAGGTGCGGGCCACCGGTTGGCTCACACCGCAACTGAAGGCACAGTTACAGGATGTGTCGGTTGAACACCATCTGCTTTTGGATGCGCAAAAGCAGTTTGCGCTGGTGGTCTGTTCGCCCATCGAAGGGGTGGCCGGAGGAAGCCGCGAGGTGAGGGCCTTTCTCTTTCAGTATCAGAAGGATTGGTATGTAACTTATTGGCATATTTCGGGTCAGAAAAAGCTGGCTCTCCCCTTGGAAAAGGGCGAGGTGGAGGTGTTCCGTGAATGGGGCAGCCCCCTTCATAATGCGATTGCCCGCGAGGCGCACCGCGTGGTGATTCCCGTGGGCAACCGTCTCTATCTGAAGGCCGAAGGCCTCTCAAAAAAGCAACTTACCGAGGCATTTCAAAAAGCACAACTGCTTGATTAGATTATCGTTGCAGCTTCCAAACACAGCGATGCATCCCGGCTTCTTCTTGCGGCGGAACTGCATTGCTGCAACAATCCATCCTATTTCACGACAAATTCGTAACTCCCCGATTTTAGTTCGGCCAGTACCTTGCCGTTCTCGAAGCGCAGGGGGCTAACACCCTCTTTCCCTTGGGTTACGGTTACCTGTTTGGTGCCGGAGGCAGCCAACTGCAATGAGGCGGTGGTGTTGGCGGGAAGGGTTACCCGGTAGGTGTAGCCGCCCGAAGCGTTTTTCTCCCAGCCGCTGCTGATCTTTCCGTAGGGTGAGGCAAAGTGTCCTTTCGCAAATTTCAGTTCGCCACCCACTTTGGGCTGCAGAAGGATATGTTTGTAGCCGGGGTTTTGGTCGTCGCGCTGGATGCCCAGGGAGTGGGCAAACATCCATTCGCCGATGGCACCATAGGAGTAATGGTTAAATGAGTTCATATCCACCGGTCCAAAGCCGTTCTCGATTGTGTAGGAGTTCCACCGCTCCCACATGGTGGTGCCTCCCTGAACCACAGGATAGAGCCACGACGGGAAGTGGGTCTGCTCAAAGAGTTTGTAGGCCACATCGTCGCGACCGTTTTCGGAGAGTACCAGATTGA
>CAYVJA010000125.1:0-3958 GCA_964451605.1 uncultured Bacteroidales bacterium
CGGCTATACCCTGCCAGATATTTTGGGTAAGAGTACCCGGATTTTTCAGTCGGGCTCGACACCGGTCGAAGTCTATAAGTCTTTGTGGAGTGCAATTTTAGAAGGGAAGGTCTGGCGTAATGAGTGGCTCGATCGGAAACGCGACGGTAACCTCTATTGGGAAGAGATCTCGATTTCGCCCTTACGCGATGACCATGGCGAAATTACCCACTTTCTGGGTGTAAAGCAGGATATATCATTGCGTAAGCGTGCCGAACAGGATATTCTGGGTGAGAAAGTCACACTTGAGCAACGTGTAGAAGAGCGCAATACCCAGCTTGCCGAGAGTAACCTTTCGTTGCGTCGGGAGATAGAGGAGCGATTGGCAATTGAGAAGACGCTCCGTGCCACCACCCGGCAGCTGGAGAACTTTTTCAACCTTACCCCCGACCTCTTGTTAATAACCGATTTCTCGGGCAAAGTGATCAGACTGAATAGTGCCTGGGAGAAGGTGTTGGGGTACCCGATTGACCAACTAGAGGGAGAGATGCTGTTAGATCTGGTGCATCCTGACGACTTGGCTTCCACCCGGGAAAAGATGGCCGAGATCATTAAGCAGATGGAGGCTAATCCTGATGGATTTATAAGTTTGTTTTACATAAATCGATATCGCACCAGAGATGGGCGTTTCCGATATCTGGAGTGGAATGTTGCCCCTTCGGGTCATCTCTTCTATGCAACTGCCCGCGATATTACTGAGCGCAGAATGGCCGAACAGATTGAGAAAGAGTTGTTACATCTTTCTCCCAATCTTACGGGTCTGGCTCTTTCGGAAATCGACACCGCGCTGCAGATGGCTTTGGAGAGGATAGGGCTGCTGCTTGATGCCGATCGTGCCTATATCTTTGAGCTTGACCCGGAACGAGTCACCATGTCGAATACCCATGAGTGGTGTTCGCCCGGCACTTCGCCGGAGATGCACAATTTGCAGCAGATTCCCTCCGACTCTCTCCCCAGGTGGATGGAGGCGTTGCACAAACAGGAGATGATTACTATTTCTGATGTCTCAGAGCTGCCCGATTCCTGGTCGAGCGAAAGAGAGGTTCTGGAGGCACAGGATATTAAGTCGTTGCTGGTTATTCCGCTCTATATTGAAACCCGCCTGATGGGCTTTGTGGGGCTCGACAGTGTCAGGCGGTCGAATGCTTTTGGTTTTTCCGCGGTCTCTTCGCTTAAGGTTTGGGGCGATATGTTGGCCAGTATTCTGAATAATCGGGTTAGGGATTCGTTGTTTGAGGAGGCCCGGCAGAATTACGTCATTTTTTACAATACCATCGACGATTTTCTCTTTGTTATGGATTCGGAGGGTTTGCTGATCAGTGCCAATCAAACCCTTAAGCAACGGCTGGGTTATCCTGAAGACTATTATACCGGGCGTCCCATAACACAGTTTCATTCGCCCGCTCACAAGAAGGAGGTTCAACAGAGTTGCCGAGAAATTCTTGCGGGAACCCGCACCTCCTGCAATATGCCCTTTGTTACCCGCAAGGGGGAGTTGATCCCTGTGGAGACCCGTATCAAAGCGGGGCGATGGAATGGTGCTCCTGCCTTTTTTGGAGTCTCAAAAGATATCACTCAGCTTACATTGTCGGAGGAGAAGTTTGCAAAGGCTTTTCATACCGGTGCGGCCATGATGTCTATTTCGGCCTTTGAAACGGGTGAGTATATCGATGTAAATCAGACTTTTTTGGATATTTTGGGCTATTCTGCCGAAGAGGTGATGGGTAGTACCAACTCCCGTTTAGGCATCTTTGAACAGCGAGGGGTAATGTCCGATTTGAAGGAGAAGGTGAACGCCAGGATTCCGGTGCGCCGTTTGGAGGTTACTTATTATACACGTAAGGGCGAACCCAGAACCGGATTGCTTTCGGCCGATGAGATTTTTGTGGGGCAGGTACGATGCCTGCTTCTGGTTACCGTAGATATTTCGGACAGGAAACGAGCCGAGGAGGCGTTGAAAATGGCACGTGTAGAGGCTGATAAAGCCAATGCGGCCAAGAGCGAATTCATTTCGAGAATTAGTCACGAGCTGCGCACACCTTTGAACTCCATTCTGGGGTTTGCCCAACTCCTTCAGATGGGCGAACTGACTCCGCCTCAGAAGAAGGGAGTAGCCCACATCATGCGCAGCGGGAAGCATCTGCTTTCGCTGATTAATGAGGTGCTCGACATCTCCCGGATTGAGGCCGGACGCCTTGCTCTCTCCATCGAACCGGTTCAGTTAAAAAGCCTTATCGCCGAGCTCTTGGAGAGCGTTACGCCTTTGGCCTCGCAACGAAATATTGTGCCAAGGCTGGTTCCTTCGGAGTATGATAATATGAGTGTGCGTGCCGATAAACAGCGTCTGAAGCAGGTGCTGATAAATCTGGTTAACAACGCTATTAAATATAATCGGGAAGGGGGCGAACTCCTGGTATATACCGGACTGATGGAGAACGAACCCGATGGAATCCCCTATGTCCGGATCTCCGTTAAGGATAGCGGACAGGGCATCCTGCCTCACCAACTGTCGAAGTTGTTTTCACCCTTCGAGCGGATTGGGGCTGAGAAAAGCCAGACAGAGGGTACCGGACTGGGCCTTTCGTTAGTTAAACAGCTGGTAGATGCCATGGGCGGCCATGTAGGAGTTGAGAGCAAATACGGAGAGGGAAGTATCTTTTGGGTAGCGTTTCCCCGTCTGGATACCCAGCTTTTTCAGGCTCAGCAGCAGGTCAGGGCTTCCGGGAGCGGCTTCGACCGATCTTCGGTTAGTGGATCAATCCTCTATATTGAAGATAATCTGTCGAATGTAGATTTGGTTGAGCTCATTCTTCGCTCGTTGCGGCCCGGAGTTACGCTTCGTTCGCATGCCTATGGCAAAGATGCCCTTCCACTGGCGCTCGAACTTAAGCCCAACCTGATTCTACTCGACCTCAACCTGCCTGACATGCATGGCAGTGAGGTTCTTGCTCAACTGAAAAAACACCCCGAAGCACATAATATCCCCGTTGCCATCATTACGGCTGATGCAAACCCCACCTTAGCCCGCTCTCTTCTCGATGCCGGTGCCTGTGTCTACCTTACCAAGCCTCTTGAGATACCGGATTTGCTCAGGTTGATTGACGAAAATATAAAGATATAGTGCTCTAGTGCTCTAGTGCTCTAGTGCTCTAGCGCTCTAGTGCTCTAATGCTGCGCTGGCGCGCAAAAAAAATGGTGAATGGTTAATGCTTTTTTGATTGTATGTTCGACAGCTCTTTAAAAAATGCACGTATTCTGATTGTCGATGACCAGGAGGCCAATATCGATATTCTGGAGTCGTTTCTCGAGATGCAGGGGTATACAGAGTTGCGTTCTGTTACCGATCCCCGCGAGGTGTTGGGTCTGTTGACTAATTACAGGCCTGATTTGATTCTGCTCGATTTGATGATGCCCTATCTGTCCGGTTTTGAGGTGCTTGCTCAGATGCAGACTGTTTTGCCTGCACAATGTTATCTTCCGGTATTGGTGTTAACCGCCGATATCAGTCCGGAGGCCAAGGTGAGAGCGCTTTCGGAAGGGGCAAAGGATTTTCTTTTGAAGCCTTTCGATTTGATTGAGGTGGATCTCCGCATCCGGAATCTGTTGCAAACCCGGTACCTTCATCTGCAGAATGAAGAGCGGAATCAGGTGCTTGAAGAGAAGGTTCAGGAGCGAACGGAAGAACTGCGAAATTTAAATCAGGAGTTGATAGTGGCCAAAGAGCAGGCTGAAGCGGGCGACAGGATGAAGACTGCCTTTATGCAGAATATTTCGCACGAAATCCGAACCCCTTTGAATGGTATTTTGGGATTTAGTGGCCTTTTGGTCGATACCGATCTCTCGCTCGAACAGAAACAGGACTATTATGCAATGCTTCAGGACTCCTGCGACAGACTGGTTAATACCATCACCGACTATC
>CAYVJA010000126.1:0-746 GCA_964451605.1 uncultured Bacteroidales bacterium
CACCTTTCCGTTCCACGGATAGTCGGTTTCCTGCACCATCTCTACATCGGTACCAGCCACCCGGTCGACCAGAATTTTGCTACCGATATAGAGGTTCACATAGAGCCCGTCGGTATCCTTTACGTAGGTCCAGGTAGGAATCATCAAAAGAGTTCGCGGTATATTCCCTACGCAGCAGGGGCAGGCATGCCAGTTGTAACGAGGACGGCTCGAAACCAAAGGATTGTCGTAAAAAAAGTTTTTCCCCTCAAGATCCATAGAACCCAGGAGAGCATTGTACATGGTCTCCTCGTAATTATCCACATAACAGGCATCGTGATAGGCCAGATTCATCTTGTAGTGGAAGAAAATCATACCACAACTGGAGCAGGCCTCGCAATAGGCGTTATTGCCCAGCGAATAGTCGGGCCCAAATCCTTCGGAAGTCTCGCCACTCCCGATACCGCCGGTTATGTAGTATTTCTTATTCACCACATTGTCCCAAAGCGACATCGTGGCACTCTGATAATCGGTATCGCCCGTTTCGGCGGCCACATCGGCCATGCCGGAATAGGTATAGGCGGCACGAACGGCATGCCCTACAGCCTCATACTGCTGTTGTACAGGCACATGACTTTGGTCGTATTCATCGCCCCCGTTTCGGTTGTCGAGGAGAAACTTGGCCAGGGCAATGTAGCTGTCGCCCCGCTTATTGCCCTCCATATCATTCACAAACCGGCCAAAACGAACCAATCCCTGTTCTATCT
>CAYVJA010000126.1:756-3875 GCA_964451605.1 uncultured Bacteroidales bacterium
GCCCGTCGTACCAGGCAATCTTTCCGGGACCGATGTTTGCCACCCAGCAGTCGGCAAGCTTTTTAGCGGCATCGTAGAGCCGGGTATCTTTCCCCTGCGTAAGCATATAGTGATTAATGGCCGATTCAATAAAATAACCGGCTACATACCCTTCGTGGTTACCTCTCCCCTGCTCCGACCAGCGGCTTTTCCAGCGCGTTGTGTCGCGAAGCGTGTAGGCAGTCTGCAGATACCCGTCGGGCTCCTGAGCCGCCAGAATTTTTGGAATCCAATCTTCAAGGGTAGCGCGCATCTTATTCTGGGCCTTGATCATCTCTGCATCGCCCTGCGGATTAACCATCAGCGCAATACACATCGACTCTACCGTCTGATGCACCCATGCATTCGAAAATACGTATCCCAGATGACGGCCGTGCGGTTCGCCCCTCAAGGCTTTGGCCGCCTCAACAAAGTTGTCGATACCTCCCTGTCCGGTGGTGAGATCGGTGCGGTTAATCTGATCGATACACCAGGGAATCCAATTCACAATCAACGCTTTGGCTCTGTCATTCCACAAACGGCTCTGGATGGTGTAGGGTTGGGTATAGACCACCTCGAGTCGCTGTGCCGGAGGAGGCAACTGTACCTTAACACGGATAGTGGAAACAGACTCCTGCTTACCCTCTTTTGCCTTGAACGCTAACACATAATCACCGGGTTCGGCCATGGTTGCTGTGGTTTGCATTGCTTTGGCATCTTCGAAAACCACCTCACCGGGGCCTGACTCCTTATACCATTCTGTACCACTAAGTTTCGAAACCGATTTTACATTGGCCGTGAGCCAGGTTTTACCACCGGTCATCACCACGCGATCTTTTCCTGCATCCACAATGGGCGCTACATCGGGCGCACCGGGAGCGGGATAGACAGCCCACTCCACCACATTCATCATAAAGGCAGCAGCCGAATCGACCTCTACGCGCAGTCGGGTAGTTTCAACCGGATCGAAGGTGGTGGTATTGAACTGACCATTCTCCAGCCCCAAGCCTTTAGGGTTAGCAACAGCCACAAACTCGCTTCCGTTCCAGTAACTGATCCGGTAGGCCTGCGGAAGGGCATACACACCGTGATAATCCCACAAAAAGAGATCAATTTTATCGGTCTGAACGGGTGTTTGCCATTCGTATTGCAGATACTGGGGCATTGCAGGCCGGTTCTGCCTGGCAGAGTTGGGCTGCTGACGGAAGCGGATGGAATCGGTAGGCGTCAGGCCATCGTACAGTGCCTCTAACCGGGCTCCCCTTGCCATGGTGGCGGAGGGTGTAGCTATGACGGCCAGATTCTTTTTGCCCGACATCCCGCACCCGGAAAAAAAGAGGGCGGAAACCGTCAGGAGCGCAAACAGGAGAAGAGAGATTACAGGCGTTCTTTTCATTTCGTGAAGGAGGTTAGGAGGGTGTGAGTAGATAACCGAAAGTACACGAATATTCATTGCCTGAATGGCTTGATGGTCTAAAAAAGTGTAAAAATTGTGCAGAGCGGTTTCACACCGGGCCATCACTCTTTGGTTTCGCCCTTCATGTTCACAATCTCGCGGCGAGATTTTACGTGCAGTTTCGAGAAGATGCTGCTCACATGGCTCTTCACGGTACTTAACTCAATATGACAAGCATTCGAAATCTCCTGATTCGTAGCCCCTTCCTGCAACAAAGCAAAGATTTTTCGTTCTTGCACACTGAGCGAATCGAAAGCCGGTGAACTCTTGCGTTTTTGGAGTTGTCTCCAACCTTTCAGGAAAAGAGGCAATAGCAGAAGGAGTAGCACAAGAACCACCCAAAGCACAAGATGCGACTTTTTATGTGCAGGACACTGCTTCCGGAACTCGTTAAAATAGGAAGAACCATTCTGCTTCCACTTTTCCAGGTAAGCGGAATAGTACGCCTCGTGGTCGGCATAATTATCGGGAAATCCGCCGGCGTAGAGGGCATAGAGCGACAATAGCGGATGACTGCAACTGTCGGCTATAAACCGAAGTTTCTCTTCGACAGCCTTCACCACGAACCGTTTTTCGAGCAGGAGGCTGTCGTAATTGAGCAAATTGGGATATTCCCACAGCTCCTTAATGGTGTTGAAAAGCGTGGTATTGGGCGAGCCGGTGAGGATTACCTCCCGGAACACCCCTCTTTTTCCCAGATTCTGAAGCCCAATCCGCGACCGATTATGGGCAAGAAAGAAAAAGTGATTCTCCTCGTCTCCCCCGATAATCAGCGTGGTTGCCGGATTTCCCCGCTTCACCATATGGAGTCGGAGCAGCGTCTCATCGTCCGGAAGAGAGGTAAGATCAAAGCGAAAGTTTCCGGTACTGTCAAGAGGCGATTCGGCCACAATCATCTTTCGCGACATGGTGTACATCCCGGAGAAATCGGGTATCTTACTGAGGTATACCGTACGCTCCCACGAACCATCGGCAATAAGCCTGCCCGAGATGTATGCGGCAGAATCGGGTTGGGCCCGCAAAGCAGTAGATAGCAGTAGCAGTAAAGTAAAGCAGATAATTTTCATGTCTCAATACGGGAGAGCGTCCGAAATTACGGTTTTTGGTTCGATATCAGTGTAACCTTACCCACCGCTTTAGTAGAAATCACTTTCACTTTCCATACACCGTTTTCCGGAGAGGGATACTGCTTTACCGATACCCCGGAAACCGGCTCGCTCCTGCCTCTCCCGTTGCCTTCGATGGTGTATCCCCCTTGATTTTTTCCCTTGGGATCGAGAATTTCCAGTTTAAGACGACCCGACTTTACCTCCCCTTTCAGCGTCAGCGTCAGGACAGAGACCTCATTTCCCACCTCTACCGACAGCTCTTTGGTGTTTGATTCGCCTTCCAAAGGAAGAGAGAGCGAAGTGGAGTGCGAATCGATTACGGCAGATTGCTGGTTATGGAGCTGATTGATCATTTGCTTCTGCCGATTCCAGAGTGCAGTATCTTTCAGCATCCCGCCAAATAGGGAGGAGGCTGCCTGCAATTGTTTCTGAAAGGTTTGCTGCATCGCCGTATCGGAGAGAAGCATTTTAAGTTGTCGTGAGGATTGCGAAAACAGGGAATCCATTTGCACGGGAAAATTCTTAAACTGCTCTTT
>CAYVJA010000127.1:0-3747 GCA_964451605.1 uncultured Bacteroidales bacterium
TTCTTTTTACCTCAACAAGGTCGGGGGCATACATCACATCCCACTGTCCTTCGATAGGATAGGTAAAGATGGGGCCGTCATCGCGCCAGTTGGCCAGGTCCTCTACAGGCGCCGACCAGGCCCGGATGTCGGGTCCGCAATAACTTCTAAAACGAACATCGTGCGATCCGATGATGTAGATACGGAACTTGCCCGGTTGGTCGGGATCTTCAAAGAGGCGGGGCTCACCGTCGGGGAGATGTTCCCAGAGGGGCAGATAGGGGTTACCCGATCCGCGATACTCATACTCCGAAGGGGATGAACTCTTTTTGGAGGGCTGATTGGCGCCTCTCGACTCGGTAACTGAAAAGAGACCGATGGTCACAAGGAGCAGGAGGGCCTTGTGCATTGAACCTGCAAATGTAACGCTCTTCATATTTGATCTTTATTAATGGATAAACTCAACAAAACCACACTATTTCCACAGGAAGGCTGCAGTGGTAGCGGGGCGTTGTCAACAAAAGATCGATGGAGGGTTACATCGAGTGCATGCGAAGGTAGAAAAAAAAGCCATTGAAGAAAACAGTCGGTTATCTTTTCTTTCGGTAAGACGGGGATTTTGGCGATTTGCAGGGTTCAATCGCAATGAAGGCCCCATCTCGTTGTTGGACAAACACTTCTACATGGTTCGCTTTACAGGTATTCTCCCAGGCGCGTTGCGTTTTCAGGGGTATGTTTTTGGCAATCACCACCATGGTGGGGTGAAGATTCCGGCACAGCTGCGCCATATTATGCCGGGAATCGGTTCCTATCCAGAGAATATCGGCCGAAAACGGTGCGGGTAAGGCTTCATCGGCAAAGGGAGAGGGGTAGGTGTGACAAAACACAAGCAGTCGGTTGCCCATTTGCATAAGCGGACCATTCCGGGCAAACGACAGGAAAGGGTCGTGAAAGAGCGAGTCGGAAGCGGTCAGGCAGGTGGTTTCCTCCAAACGGTATCGTCGGGCTACGGGATCGGTGAGCCGTTTTTGCTCTTTTCGGGCAATGGCTGTGGTGTCGTGACTATAGATAATCTGATCGGATCCCTTCAGAAAGTGTGCAAATGCCCCCTTTTCGGAGGCGTATAGGATAAACCCTTTCGGCCTTATTCTGAACTGCCCTTCGGCAATTGTCATGCAGAGTGCAACAATTGCCAGAGAGAGCCCCACAATCAGAGGGGTGCCTTTGCGGCGAGAATGCTTTAGCCAGGCCAGACAAAAGACTATTCCCCAGACTGCAAAGAGCAGGGGGGGCGAGAGATATACCTGCTTTTGTGTACCCGGCCAGGAGGCCATCTGCTCTATCCCGGTGTAGAGGAGTTGGACGAGGTGGCTGATACCCTGTGCCAGCCATCGGCGAAAGGGCCCTAACCAGGCAAAGAGGCCGTGCAGCAGGGTGCCGTAGACGATTAGCGACACCAGCGGAACGGCCCAGAGGTTGGCCGGAAGCAGCCAAAGGGGGTGAATCCCGAAGAGGGCCACCGAGAGAGGAAGGGTGCCCGGTTGAACCGAAAGGGTGAGATGCAGAAGGGCGGCACAACGGGAAAGCAGCTTGCTCAGCAGGGTCCGAACTCCCTTTCTTATGGCTTGTCTCAGACGGTATGCCATTGGAGGGTTTGTATCATCGGGAGGTGGCGGATTGTAGGTCTCTTTTGTGAAGGCACTCTCTCCCGGGGCATGTAAGGGGTTGCGGTTCCCCGCGGGGGTGTAAAAACAGAGAATAGAGGCCACCGCCAGATGGGAGAGAAGAAAGCCTGTGTCGAACAGCAGCAGGGGCGAACACCAGAGCCAGAGAAATGCTGAAGCCGCAAGCATATTGGCGGCCTGCCCCTTTTTTCGGAGTCCTTTCCCCAGAAGCAGCAGAGAGAACATGGTAACCGATCGGCAAACGGATGGGGAGAGCCCTACCACATAGGCATAGGCCCAGAGCAGCAGCAGCGTTGCCAGCGTGAGCCACAGCGTAATAAAACGTCGCCTTTTCCATTTTTGGAGTAGCCAGAGGGGAAAGGCAATGACCAAAACTGTGTTCATACCGCTTACCGCCAACAGGTGGGCCAGCCCGGTAACCGAGAAGTGGTTACGCACCTCTTCACTGAGCCTCTCTTTGTGGCCGAGCGAAAGGGCGGCAATCAGCGATACATCCCGTTCTGCCACTCCGTCGCTACGCATTTGGTTGAGCCACTTTTCCCTGAACTGCAGCGCACTCCGACGGGCCCGATAGCGGTGGGTTCGTCCGATAACCCTCCATTGGCCCGATGGCACAAAAGCCGTAGCATTATATCCTTTGCGGAGCGCATAGGTTCCGGCCTTAAAAGCAAAGGGATTGCCCTCGTTGGTGAGTTTCGAGGGATTTGCCCGGAAGAGGATCCGATCGCCCGGAAAAAGGGTTCGTGCTGCACTGTCGGGCGCCAGATAGATCCGCCACAATTCGGAACGGATGTCGGAACGCTCTGCAGAAAGGATTTCAGTCTCTCCGGGTACGCTTGCCGTCCAGTCAAGGGTGAGGGTAACCTGCACCGATCTCTCTTTGGGTTCGGGTTGCTCTTTTACGATTCCGCTAAAGAGCGCCTCGCGGAGGTGTGCAGAGTGGGCGGGCAGGTGCGATAAGGCTCTTACATACCCCAGGGCAACGAGACCGATTATCAGGGCCAGATTATGGTATAGAGGCTTTCGTAAGGAGAAATGTTTTTCGGCCCTGTTTATCCGTTCGAAAATCAGCAGCCATCCTGCAGGAATCAGCCATGCAACAAGCCAAACGGCCCAAACGGCCCAACCGGTACGGGAGGAGGGTTCGGGAGAGAGCCCAAAGGCCAGGGCAGCTCCTGCCACAAAGGGGAGTACAATTTTGACAAAAGGCCAGGGAAGAATCACAGCCGGAGGCATTGAACTGCGAAAAATAGTGTTCTGCGAGGACTGCGCCTTGTTGAATCGGACCGATGTGATCCAAAATGCCTGCTGAGGCGGTTTGGTCTCGGTATGCAAAGTCGATTGCTGCGAATGTTGTACCTTTAGGGCTTTCTAGCCTCTTGTTTTGCCCCACTGCTGTTTAGCCCTTTCTAACCATGAGTACGAGTCCGTTAGCCATTGAGAGAGAGAAGAACCTGACCCCGCTCACCACTTTTGGGGTGGAGGCCGCTTCGTTGTGGTATGCCGAGCCCCATGATATCGCCTCGCTGCGGCAACTGCTCATCCATCCCGAAAGCTGCGGTCTGCCGGCGCAACTTCCCCTCTTTGTGATGGGAGGCGGCAGTAATTTGCTCTTCACGGAGCCTTTTCCCGGCCTGGTGGTTCGTCCATTGATGAAGGGTATGGAAATTCTCTCGGAGAAGGGCGGTTCGGTTCGGGTGCGGGTGGCTGCCGGCGAGGTGTGGGACCACTTTGTGGCCTGGGCCGTGGAGCAGGGGTTGGGCGGAATCGAGAATCTTTCGTCCATTCCGGGCCATGTGGGGGCAGTTCCGGTACAAAATATTGGGGCTTACGGGGTAGAGGCAGGACAGGTGATTGAAAGGGTTACGGTAATGTCACGCCAGGGGGGGCATATGGCCGAACTCGATGCGGCCGAATGTCAGTTTGGCTATCGAAACAGCCTCTTTAAACAGGAGGGAGCCCAAAAGTACGTGGTAACGGCCGTAACCTTCCGTTTGCAGCGGCAACCCAGTTTTTTGCTCGAATACCGCGATGTGAAAGAGGAGGTATCCCGGCTGGGAGCCCTTTCGCTTCCGAATATCCG
>CAYVJA010000128.1:0-270 GCA_964451605.1 uncultured Bacteroidales bacterium
CTGCTCAACGAACCCCGTTTCGACATTGTTCGCCACGATGTTATCTAACCCTTTTACACCAAAGTAGACGGCATCTTTAACCTGGCCTGCCCCGCTTCGCCCATTCACTACCAGTACGACCCCATCAAAACGGTAAAGACATCGGTAATGGGAGCCATCAACATGCTGGGGATGGCCAAGGATCTGCGGATACCCATTCTGCAGAGCTCTACCAGCGAAGTATACGGCGACCCTCTGATTCACCCCCAGCCCGAATCCTACTGGGGCAAC
>CAYVJA010000128.1:401-3681 GCA_964451605.1 uncultured Bacteroidales bacterium
GTGTGGTTTCTAACTTCATCTTCAACGCCATAAAAGGGAAAAATCTTGTCATCTACGGCGACGGCACACAAACACGCAGCTTCTGCTACGTAGATGACCTGATTGAAGGCATGGTACGCATGATTCAGACGCCTAACGATGTAACCGGACCCGTAAATCTGGGCAATCCGGGCGAATTCACCATCCGGGAGCTGGCCGAAAAGATCCTGTCAATGACACGTTCGGGCTCCAAAATAGAGTACCGCCCCGCCATGCAAGACGATCCCCAACAACGCCAACCGGACATCACCCTGGCCAAATCGCTCTTGGGATGGCAACCCACCGTACCCCTCGAAGAGGGCCTGCGCAGAACCATCCGTTTCTTCCAGAGCCAGATAGAGAATAGTGCGATGTAGAAATAGTGCTCTGGTGCTTTAGTGCTTTAGTGCTGCGCTGGCGCGCGAAAAAATAGTGGTGAATCGTTGTATACGCGCAAGGGCGGAAGAGACATCCGTTCGTAGCGCGAGGCGTAGCATTAGAGCACTTGAAGCGCGAATGCGCTTCGATGCACTAGAGCACTCATTTATGGCACTAAATTCAATCCCTTTTCCGCATGAAAACCCTCCGCTCATTTCCTCTCCGTTTCTGTTTCTTGCTTTGCCTCGCAGTGGCTTCAGCCACATCGTTTTGGGCAACCCCTTTGTGTGCCGCCGTTCAGGCCGGCGATGCTGTGGTGGAGCTGACCACCGAGTATATGGTTACCCCTCTGGGGATTGATTCGGAGCGTCCCCGTTTTGGGTGGCAGCTCTCGTCGCAACGGATCGGGGCGGCCCAGACCGCTTACCGAATTGTGGTGGCCGATGGCGAAGAGGCGCTAAAAGCCGGTAACTTTGTGTTCGACAGTGGAAAAACTGCATCAGATTTGTCGGTGGGTATTCCCTACCGGGGCAGCGTTCTGCGCCCCACCACCCGCTATTTTTGGCAGGTGACGGTGTTCGACGAAAAGGGGGCCGGGATAACTTCGCAACCCACCTGGTTCGAAACCGGCCTTATGGGTTCGGGATGGAGCCGCGCCGAGTGGATTGGGTCGTCGGAGATGCAACTCTCCAAGTACCGTACCTTCTTTCTGGTAGACTTTGACCTGCAGATTCCTGAAGGGAGCAGCCGCGCGGTGTTTGTGTACAGTGCCAAAGATGCCGACAACTACATCTCGGCCGAAATTGCCCTTCAACCCGATAGCAAAGCGCTGCTGATTATTCGTCATGTGGTGGAGGGAACCGAACACGAAGATTACTCGGTAGATATCTCCTCGGCCATCACGCCCGAAAATTGCCGGAACCTGCACCATGTGCAGCTGAAGGTAACCACCCCCGGCTACCACCTGATGTCGTATCTGGAGCCCACCATCAACGGGGTAAAGATCCGCAACAGTGGCCAGGGTGCTGCCGGACGCCCCGCCCCCGCCTACTTTACCATTAACCCCTATCCCAACGGCGAAAGGGTACACGACTACTGCCGCCTGCACTCCATAGGGTTCAGGCAACCCGTTGGCCACAAGGCCCTCTTCTCGAACCTCCGCATCAGCGAGGACAACTGGAACAGCACCCTCTATGTAGACCCCACACCCGTACATGAGGTAACAGGCACCGGCAAACTGACCGTTTGGGAGCCCTATGGCCACATCGCGGCTCCCATGCTGCGCAAGAGCCTGCAGATTACCAAACCCGTAAAATCGGCCCGCCTCTATGTAACCGCGCGCGGCATCTACGAATTCTACATCAACGGCAACCGGGTTGGCAACGACTATTTTAATCCCGGCTGGACCGACTACCGCTACCGGATTATGTATAACAGCTACGATATCACCTCGCTGCTCAAAGAGGGGGCAAACGGCTTCGGCGCTATGCTGGGTGCCGGCTGGTTCAGCGATCTGAATGTCTTTACCTCCCGTTGGGTAGACCAGTACGGCATCAACCAGAGTCTGCTGGCCAAAGCGGTAATCACCTTTGAGGATGGCACCAAACAAATTCTGGTCACCGACCCCTCGTGGAAATGCTACGACAAAGGGCCGGTAACCCGTAATGGCTTCCAGTTTGGCGAAGAGTACGATGCCCGCAAAGAGGTCGACAACTGGACCCTGGGCAGTTTCGACGACAGCAGCTGGGCCGCTGCCACCCGCTACGAGAAGCCTGCAGCGAATGTACAGATTCAGAGCTATGTGGGTATCCCCATCCGAAACCACGTTACCTTGGTGGCCAAATCGGTTACCGAACCTGTAAAAGGCACCTATGTTTACGACCTGGGGCAGAATATGGTGGGCGTTCCGCGGCTTGAATCGATGAAAGGGAAAGCGGGTCAGGTGGTCAATATCCGCTACGGCGAGATGATCTACCCCGAAACCATCCCCTCCAAACCGGTTGCCCCCTACACCATTGAAACCTACCAAAAGATGAAAGGACAGGTTTACATTGAGAACTACCGGGGCGCCATCTCGATAGACAACTACATTATGCGAGGCAAAGCAGAGGGAGAAACCTACCAGCCCCTCTTTACCCACCACGGCTTCCGATATATCTCGATTACAGGCCTTGATGCTCCACTTCCTCTTGAACAGGTAAAAGGTATTGTGCTCGAATCGATTGGCGAGGCCACAAGTAGTTATACCAGCTCGAACCCGCTGATTAACAAACTATTCGAAAATATTCAGTGGGGTCAGCGGGGCAATTTTCTCTCCATCCCCACCGACTGTCCGCAACGCGACGAACGGGTGGGCTGGACCGGCGATGCCCAGGTATTTGCCCGCGCCGCCACCTACTTCAGCCAAAATGTGGCCCAGTTCTACAACCGCTGGCTCTACTCCATGCGCGACAACCAAAACATCGACGGCAGTTACTTCAACTACTACCCCAACATGGGCAATCCCCCCTACGGCGCCTCGAACGAATCGGGCCCCGGCTCAATGGGCTGGATGGAGGCCGGTATCATTGTGCCCTGGCAGGTGTACGGCCAATTTGGCGACGTGGAGATTCTCCGGCAACACTACCCCTCGATGGTTCGTTATATGAACTACCTAGAGCGGGTTTCGGACAACCACCTGCAACCCGCCGGTGCGCTGGGCGACCACCTGGCCATTGAGACCACCAACAGCGCCATTACCAACAGCGCCTACTACGCCTACGATGCCAGGATTATGGAGCAGGTGGCCAAACGGCTGGGATACCCCGACGACCAGGCCCACTACGCCCAACTCTACCAAAACATCAAAAAAGCTTTCAATCAGAAATTTGTGAACGACGAGGGG
>CAYVJA010000129.1:0-3657 GCA_964451605.1 uncultured Bacteroidales bacterium
GGTTTTCGAGTATCTGGTGGTTGCCTATGCCTTCGAGCGATTGGAGTACGCTTCCTACTGTGAGGTGCCGGACGGCTCTTGCCGGTTGGTAGGCTACGGTTTTGTTGTCGGTGGTGTAGACTTCCGAGAGGAGGTTCCCGGCGGTGAGATCGCGCAGCAGGTGGCGCACTATCCGCACCGGCAGTTCCAGCTCTTTCGATAGGTCTTCGGCGCTGAGCGGAGGTTGGGCATTCAGAAAGTTGGTGGCCAGTTTGTTCATGATGAGCAGCCCAACAATCTTACGGGTGCGCTGATCTAAATCGCCTGTGGTGGCCTCCAGTTCGTACTGTTCGATATTTTGGTTGGCAAAGGCAATCTCGGCACCTAGCAGTACAATCAGCCAGCTGGTCTGCAACCAGACCAGAAAGAGGGGTATGGCTGCGAAACTACCGTACACGGCGTTGTATTTGATTACTCCGCCCTGAAATTCGAAGTAGAGCCATTGAATCAACTCGAAGAGCGATCCTGCCAGCACACCGGCAATGATGCCCGAACGAATCTGTACTTTGGTGTTGGGTACTTTTATGTACAAGACGCTGAAGACAATCCATATGAGGAGCACGGGCGAGAAACTGATCAGCGCCTGCAGAAAGGGGCTGATGTAATCGCCGATACCTCCCGGTTCGAAAAGGCTTTTTAATTGTGTGGAGAGAAAGAGGTTGGCACTTCCGGTGATGATGAGAAAGAAGGGCATAATCAGGATAAAGGCAATGTAATCGCTGAATCGCCGGGTGAGTTGCCTATTTTGTTTTACATCCCAGATTTCATTAAATGCCGTCTCTACGCTGCCAAACACCTTGATAACGGACCATAGTAACATAATACCGCCCACTGCAGCCACGACTCCCTGTGCTGAGGTGCTCAGGAAGGTGCGCGAAATATTGAGCAGCCAGTTGAGTACCTCTTCCTGCCCTTTAAAGTTATCGATGAGTTCGGTTTCCAGATAGGAGCCATACCCAAATCCCCGCGCAATGGCCAGAAATACGGTAAGCAGGGGTACCAGCGCAAACAGACAGTAGTGGGTGAGGGCTGAGGCCTTCATCTGGATGCGGTCTTCGGTAAATTGCCGGAAGACAATCAGAAAGATCTGCATCTGCCTGACAATAAACCCCGTAAAAGGAGTAAATTCTTTAGGATCAATTAGTAAAAGGTCGCCGGCAAGAAGGCGGCGCCACTCTCTCCATCCAAACAGGTGCTTCATACCCTTGTTGTTTTGCGTTGGCATACTGCCCGAATCCACGTTGAAGGTAAGAAAAAATCAGAACTCGCTACTGAAAAGAAACTGAATGTCAGGGAATTTTTCGATAGCCATCGACAGGGAGTAGGAGCTGTCGGCCAGGAAAACGTCGCGTCCATACTTGTCGAGCGCCATGTACTGGTGTTTTCGGCGCTTAAAGTCGTCGAGCTGAGTCTTGTTGGTGCTCTTTATCCAGCAGGCTTTATGGAGTTGTATCGGTTCGTAGCGGCAGGAGGCGCCATACTCATGTTCGAGCCGGTATTGGATGACGTCGAACTGAAGAGCCCCCACGGTTCCGATGATTTTTCGGCCGTTCCCAGTGTGCGTAAAGAGTTGAGCTACGCCTTCGTCGGTAAGTTGAATCAACCCTTTGGCCAACTGTTTGTATTTAAGCGGATCGGAGTTCTCCACATACCGGAACTGCTCGGGCGAGAAGGTGGGGATGCCGGTAAAACGGAGATTTTCGCCCTCTGTGAGCGTGTCGCCGATAATGAAGTTACCGGCATCGTAGAGGCCCACAATGTCGCCCGGAAAAGCTTCGTCGACAATCTCTTTTTTCTCGGCCATGAAGGTGGCAGGGCTCGAGAATTTCAACAATTTGCCCAGCCGCACATGTTTGTAGCTTTTGTTTCGTTCGAAGGTGCCCGAACAGATGCGCACAAAGGCAATCCGGTCGCGGTGGTTAGGATCCATATTGGCATGGATCTTAAAGACAAATCCGGAGAATTTGTTCTCGGTGGGTTCCACGATCCGCTCAACCGTCTGTGTGGGGCGGGGAGGAGGAGCCATCTCGATAAAACAGTCGAGCAACTCTTTCACCCCGAAGTTATTGAGTGCGCTCCCGAAGAAGACGGGAGCCAGTTTTGCATCCAGATAGGACCGGGCATCGATTTCGGGATAGACGCCGTGAATCAGCTCTGTCTCTTCGCGCAGTTTAGCCGCATAATTTTCTCCGATTACCTGATCTAAAGAGGGATCGCCGATATTTTTAAATTCCAGGGTTTCGCCTACCGTCTGTTTGTCTTGCGAGGTAAAGAGGCAGAGTTTCTGTTCGTGGAGGTTATACACCCCTTTGAAGGTAGGCCCCGAGCTGATGGGCCAGCTGAGTGGCCGGACGTGGATTCGCAGCTCTTTTTCCAGCTCATCGAGCAGCTCAAAGGGATCTTTCCCTATGCGGTCCAGCTTGTTTACAAAGATGATAACCGGGGTGTTGCGCATGCGGCACACCTCCATCAGTTTCAGGGTCTGGCTTTCGACCCCTTTTGCAGCATCGACCACCACAATCACACTATCTACCGCGGTAAGGGTTCGGTAGGTATCTTCGGCAAAATCCTGGTGACCCGGGGTGTCGAGGATATTGATCCGCAGCCATAAAGTCGGAAGTGGCCGTTTTCTTGATTTTGTTCGATTTTACCGCCCCCGCCACATGGATGGCTCCTCCGAAAAGAAGCAACTTTTCGGTGAGGGTGGTTTTCCCGGCATCGGGGTGGGCAATAATGGCAAAAGTTCGGCGGCGATTAATCTCCTGTTGTAACTCCATCGGGTCTCAATAAGTTGGGGTGCTAGGGGGCAATACCCCCGACTCTGCACATGGGCTGCAAAATTAGCATAATTCGCAAAATTCCTTCGACTTGTTGCATCAATCGGCTATTTTTGCCCGGCAGTCGGACTGTTCCGGCTGTTTGCCCTGCCTGGCCGGGCTGTTGGCTTTCCTTCTCCCTGCCGATAACCGTCAGAATGGTTTTAATGCACATACATATGAGTTCGGACTCGACAAAACAGGCTCGTTATGAGCGACTTTACGCGCAGATTTTGCCCCTGATGGAGAAAACCGACAGTCCGGTTTCGCGAATGGCCACGATTGTTGCGGTGTTACACCACAAAATGCAACCCTTTTTCTGGACCGGTTTTTATCTGATACAGGAACCTGATTCCCTCCTCGTAGGACCCTACCAGGGTCCCCTGGCCTGTCTGGTACTCCGGCGCGGCAAAGGCGTCTGCTGGGCCGCCGTAGAAGCCGGAAAAACCCTTATCGTGCCCGATGTCCACCAATTTCCCGGCCACGTAGCGTGCGACTCCCGTTCGCAATCGGAGATTGTGGTTCCCCTGACCGATCCCAACGGCCGCATCGTCGGCGTACTCGACGTAGACAGCGACCAACTCAACGCCTTCGACGAAACCGACGCCATTTGGCTCGAAAAGATAGTAGCAATGCTTCAACCCGTTTTGAATTCGTAAGAAAATTTCTATTTTTGTGCCCCGTTACCGCCACTTTAGCTCAGCTGGTAGAGCAACGCATTCGTAATGCGTAGGTCGAGGGTTCGAATCCCTTGAGTGGCTCAAAGTAGGGAATTGAGGGGTTTCGAAAGAAACCCCTTTTT
>CAYVJA010000130.1:0-3581 GCA_964451605.1 uncultured Bacteroidales bacterium
CTCGGCCGTTGTGGCCAAGGGCTATTCGCTCAGCGATGTGGTTGAGGCTGCACAGGCCGAACTCTCGCAGATAGAAATGCCCGAAGGGGTTGCTACTGCGTTGGGTGGTGATTATGAGGATCAGCAGGATTCTTTTGCCGATTTGTATCTGTTGATGCTGCTGATTGCCATTTTGGTCTATATTGTGATGGCCTCGCAGTTTGAGTCGCTGACCAGTCCCTTTATTATTATGTTGTCTATTCCCTTTGCCTTTACCGGCGTATTCCTCGGACTTTTTGCTACAGGAACCCCGATCAGTATCATGTCGCTGGTGGGTATGATTATGCTTATCGGGATTGTGGTGAAGAACGGGATTGTGTTGGTCGACTATATCAATCTGAACCGCGAGAGGGGCCTTTCCGTGATTCCGGCGGTGATAAATGCCGGAAAGTCGAGGTTGCGTCCTGTTTTGATGACTTCGCTGACCACCATTCTGGGTATGCTTCCCATGGCTATGGGTACCGGAGAAGGGGCCGAAATGTGGCGTCCCATGGGTATCACGGTGGCTTCGGGTCTGGCTGTTTCAACCTTTCTGACGTTGCTTCTGGTTCCTGTGGTGTATAGTGTGTTTGCCGGTTTCGGTATGCGTAGCCGTCGTAAACAGCGTGCAATTATTAATTAAAGAAAAAGATTGAGCCATGAAAGCCATTTTTATAACCTATAATCAGGCGTTTTACGACGATGTGGTACGTATTCTCGAACGGTGCTATTCCAGGGGTTTCACAGCCTGGGATCCCGTTCAGGGGCGCGGCTCGCAAGGGGGCGAACCCCATTACGGGTCGCATGCCTGGCCGGTTCTGAACGGTGCCCTTATGAGCATTGTCGAGGAGAATCGGGTCGACACCATTCTGCAACTGCTCCGCGAGCTCAATAATTCGGCTCCGGAGCAGGGGCTCAGGGCCTTTGTGCTTCCGGTAGAGAAGATGGTGTAGTACTACTCCCAACGATATTTTCGTTTTGGGTTTTTGGGAAACCACCCTTTTTTTACCCGCTCTTCCTGTTCGAACACCTCTTTGATGGTCCAGAACGAGGAGAAGGCAAAGACACCTGCCAGGGCCGACAACATAATGTTGGCGGTAAGCAGTGAGGCGGCAACCCCTGCTATTCCGGCCAGTAAGAAGATCCACCAGCAGCGGGTGCCCCAGTAGTACTCGGCTTTTACCACAACCGGATGGAAGAACCCTATAATCAGGAAGGTAGAAAGGCCTATTACCAGGCCGGCAAGACGATACGATTCGAGGAACTCCATAAGAACAATGGTTAATGCGCTGGCGCGCAAAATGGTTAATGGTGAATGGTTTCGGCTATGTGGGTGGCTTGCAGAATGCGGTCGGCCATGCCGATGCCGTTGCGGATATTTCCGGCAAGATGAAGCCCGTTGTACTGTTGTTGCAGTTGCTCTATGAGAGTACATCGGGCATCGTGCTGTTTGCCGTATTGAGGTATGGCGGCGGGATGTCGGAATATTTCTACCAGACTGGGCCTGTTTTCCGCGGACAATCCAAGTAGGTCGCGGCAGGTGCGCAGGGCAATTTCGGTGATATCGGCATCGGAGCGGCGGGTGAGGAGGGGGTTTCCTTTTCCCCCCATAAAAAGCGAGAAGAGTGCACCCTGTTCGGGAGCTCTCTCGGCAAAACAGGAGGAGGGGAAAAGAATACCCAGTACATCTTGCTTCTCGAGGCGGGGAATCAAACCGCCGAAGGCCTGTAAAGGTTCGCGCCCGAGGTTTCGGTATCCTACAGCCACCTGAACCACTGGCGCATATTCGAGCGTTTCGAGCAATGCCATATTATCTTCGCCTATAAAGGGGAAGAGGGGCCGAAGTTGGTGGGCCGGAACCGTAGAGATCAGATTGCGGCACAGAAGGGTCTTCTCTTCTCCGTTAACCGCGTACCGCACCCGAAAAACGTAACTGTTTTTCTTCCCGTCTCCATAGTCCGATTGGGGCGTTTCCTCTCTATACAGAGGTGCGATTTCCCGAATCGATGCATTGCACCAGAGGGCTTCGCTGCCTATACTTTGGGTTAAGGACTGGATGAGGTTTCCCAGGCCGCCGCGGGCCGAAAAGACTTCCCGTGTGGCCAGTTTGTCGCGGGGGCTCTTCGGTTCGAAGCCTTTGGCAAAGGCCCCGCGAATAAAGCTGCCGTGTTGTTGTTCGAGCCTGTACAATTTGGGCAGAGCAACCCTGGTAATCAGTTCGTCGGGATTTCCGGCGTAGATTCCCGAAATAAAGGGATCGACGGCGTAATCGAGAAAAGATTTTCCCAGTCTTCGTCTGACCAGATCGGCCACCGATTCATCGGGGTTGGTTCCCCGCTTTCGAAAGGGTTCGCACAGGATATTCGCTTTATCGAAAGGGGTGAAAAGTGGGGTTTTAATGGCGCTGAGCAGTCCGGAGGGGAGAGGATGAAATTTTCCGTTTTTCAGGATCCAACGGCTCTTTGCCGCACGTTTGGCCGCTTCGAAAAGTGCGTCGGGAGCGGCATCGGGCTCAGACAAGTGCGCAAAAAGCTCGCTCACCTCGGGATGCGATACCACGCCGGTATTGGGCCCCTCTTCATAGACAAAACCCTCTCTCCGGTGTGTTCGGATAGCCCCTCCCGCCACAGCCTGCTTTTCAAGTACCCGAAATGCCCGATTGGCTCTTTTCAGGTAAAAGGCGGTGGTGAGTCCGGTAAGACCGGCACCGATGATAACGGTTTCTATGTAGGTATCTGTAGACAATTTTGTCAATGGTAAATGCTCTAATGCTCTAATGCTCTAATGCTGCGCTTCGCGCGGGTGAAACAGTGTAGCCAAAAAGGCAGAATTTAATGGTAATGCGGTTTGCACGTTAGAAGGGTTTGGAGTAGGCGTTGGTTTGGGTTTGGTAGCTGGGATCGAGGGCTGCCGCCACTACACGGGTGAAGGGAATCCCTTTGGGGGTGATCCGAAAGCCGTATGGGGTGGGGGTGATCAGGCCGTCGCGTTTGAATGCTTCGAAGCGTTGGGGGTTGTATCCGGTTGCTTCTTGCAGTGCCCCACGTGATTCCGGGTTGTTGCCGGCAGACGTCAGATCCCAGTTTACTTCGTAGTTGCACATCAGGTGGGTAATCACTTTCTGAACTGCAATTTCTCGTGAGTTCAGCAGATAGCTCTTATCGGGTAAAAGGCTGCCGCTCAGTGATTCTTCGATATATTTTGGAATGTTTTTCCCATTCTGCAGGTAGGCGCCATGAAGTTGGCTGATGGCGGTAACCCCAAAGGCGTAGACCTGTCCGGTGGTGGCACGGGTGCAGTAGCCCTGGAAGTTGCGGTGGAGTGTCCGGGTTTGGGCAGCCTCCCACAGTTCGTCCGATGGCAGTACAAAGTGGTCAAGCCCCACTTGATGATATCCGGCTGAAAGGAGCAGGCGGGTGGCCGTTGCGAACATGGCAACGCGTTGATTGGCATCCGGGAGCCCGAGTTTTTCGAGGATCTTTTGCGAGGGGTTCACCCATGGAACGTGCGCATAAGGAAAGGTCACCAGCCGGTGAGGACGCAGTTCTATGGCCTGTTGTATG
>CAYVJA010000131.1:0-320 GCA_964451605.1 uncultured Bacteroidales bacterium
TGATACCTATTTACGTACCGTTGCCTACCCGGTAATCAAGGAGATTTGCGAGTATTGGGAAGATCGCCTGAAAGAGATGCCCGATGGCTCGCTGATGGTGCCCATGGGGTGGTCGCCCGAACACGGCCCCAGAGAAGACGGTGTTATGCACGATCAACAGCTGGTGTGGGATCTGTTCAAAAACTACCTCGAAGCTGCCGACCGACTCGGCATCGATGCCGACTACCGAAAGAAGGTAGCCCAAATGCAGTCGCGTTTGGCCCCCAATAAGATTGGGCGCTGGGGACAGCTTCAGGAGTGGCAGGCCGATCGCGACGATC
>CAYVJA010000131.1:330-3537 GCA_964451605.1 uncultured Bacteroidales bacterium
GCACCGTCACACATCGCACCTCTTTGCCGTTTATCCCGGCCGGCAAATCAGCATGGCCAAAACCCCCGAACTGGCTAACGCAGCTATTCTCTCGCTTCGCAGCCGAAGTGGAAACTATGGGAAAAATGCCGAAACGCCCTTCACCGTCGAATCGACCATTGGCGACAGCCGCCGTTCGTGGACCTGGCCCTGGCGTTGCGCCCTCTGGGCTCGCCTGGGCGAAGGAGAGCGGGCCGGCCTTATGGTACGGGGCTTACTCACCTACAACACCCTTCCCAACCTCTTTACCACGCACCCCCCCTTCCAGATGGACGGCAATTTTGGAATGACCGGAGGCATTGCCGAGATGCTGCTGCAGAGCCATGACGGCGAGATTCTGCTGCTTCCTGCCATACCTGCTGCCTGGGCCAAAGAGGGTTCATTTAGCGGCCTCTGTGCCCGTGGCGGCTATCAGGTAGAGTGCACCTGGGCCAACGGGAAAGTGACCTCCTACAACATCCGATCAAAAACCACCGGGCCGGTAAAAGTGAGAGTCAATGGGGAGTATACTAGTGCTTTAGTGCTCTAGTGCTCTAGTGCTGCGCTGCGCGCGGTGCTCTGGTGAATTAGTGCTCTGGTGCTGCGCTACGCGCCAAATAAAAGCACTTCCGGGATTGCACGTTTATCTCTTTCTTTCATTTTTTTTGCGCGAAGCGCAGCACTCGAGCTCTCGAAGCGCGCACGCGCTTCGATGCACTAGAGCTCTAACGATGGGGTTGGGTGTGATGTAATACTCCGAAAACATCGGGTTTGGCGTAAATGACGTAAATATGACTTAACTGTGACGCAAGCAAGAATCGTTATTGCCTGTACTTTTGTGGCGAACATTAATAGATGATCCATGAAGAATAAAGAGCTGGCGAAGAAAGTGAAAATGTTGAGAGACCGAAAAGGGCTCTCTCAAGAAGAGTTGTCTGAAAAGACGGGATTGAGTTTGCGTACAATCCAACGAATAGAAAATGGCGAGACTGAACCCAGAGGAGATTCACTGAGAAGGCTTGCCGTATCATTCGATGTCTCACCTGATGAAATTGTAGATTGGACCGTTCAGGAGGATAAAGGATTTTTAACCAATCTTAATCTTTCGGCATTAAGCTTTCTCGTTTTTCCCCTGTTAGGTATTTTGGTGCCTTTAATACTTTGGATTTCTAAGAAAGACAAGATTCGGGATGTGAATACAGTTGCCAAAGAGCTATTGAACTTTCAAATAACGTGGACAATCGTTCTTTTTGCCGGATATATCACCCTTCTGCTCAGTATGGTCATTTGGATGAATACCATGGGCGATATCGATGCCTCTTTATTTACCTCACGACTGATTTTGCATCTCTCCTTTTTTGGGGTGATGTACCTATATAACCTGGTTGTTATTGTGGTTAACGCAGTTAGGGTAAACAATGATAAACGCGTTTGCTATTGCCCCAAAATTCGGTTTTTGCGGAAATAGTACCCTGCCAACCGGCTTAGAAGAAGGGGTTGTTCTCTTTTATTCTGAAGAACATCAGGACGGGATTATCCTCCTCTTTGAGTTGGTGCAGAATTCGGAGTACTTCGGGGTTGTTGGCGTTTTTTTCCAGTATCCGGGATTTATTCTCGATAATGCGATTGGGTGGCAGAACGGAGACAAACAGATCCTGATGGGTTGTGATTGGTGTTAAGAAATACAAATATGCCGGGTCGAAATCATTCCATGACTCGAACGCTAATACAGTTTGTTTTGCTTTCGAATAGAAGCATGAGGTATTGCTAATACCAGATCTTTCGTTTGGATAGGGATATTGAAAGAAGCTATATTCGGGCGTTTCGAGCCAGGCATGGGCCAAGTACTGGTAACCTTCACTAACTAAGTCGCGATTATAGATGTTGGGATTGGCATCTTTCAGGGCCTCTTCAGTAATCGGTTTCTCGAATAATACTCTGTACAATTCTCTGATCGTTTTAGCTGCTGTGACCTGATAGACGGATGGATGGTATTGTGGTATAAATAAAATCGAATCAAAGTACCTCGATATGTTATTCGCGAATCTTACTTTAGACATTTTGTTTCCTGCCTCAGTTCGAAGAAATCCTTTATGGGTAATCAGGCTATCGGGAAACCCCAGTAGGTAGCTGTAATCCTGAAGCTCAGGGATAAATTCATTGCGTTGTCCTGCCGCCGAGAGGAAGAAACTATTATCAGGCAGAATGCAAAAATTAAGGAATGCAATCGCCATTTTTTTTGTGTTTACCCACTCTCCGTCGAAAGTATAGGTTAGCATTTTCGCCTTAATATCGTCCAGGATATGTATCAGACCCTTTTGCACGTCAAAGTCTTTAATATGGAAATATTCGCCCGGTCCGTTTCCTGTGTGATCGATTTTTGCCTTGAATTTGCCCGTTTGGTCGAAGATCATAATCATCTTCTGTGATCCATCCATTATAAAGATGAGATTCTCTTTTATCATCATTTTCTCTACATCACCAAAAAGACAAGAGTCGTTGGTTTCCAGCGGGACGTAATGGTCGAGTTCGATCACTTCCGACGGGATGAAATATTTCTTCTCTTTGGGCAATACTATCTCAATGGGCCCATCGGAAGTGAATTGAAAATTGGGAATAGAGTCAGTATATTGCAACTCTTGTTCAATCCTGTAGATCGATTTTTTGTAGCCGGGGTTCGTTTGACAAGCTGAACAGAGGAGAGTAATGGCGAGGATATATTTAATGAGCCGTAGTGTAGTTTTCATGGGGATAAAGGTATTTTATCAAATAGGATTAACCTCCTGAGTTGATACCCTCAGGAGGTCAATCCTACGTGGGTTAGTTAATCAGTACAGAGTCCTAAGGAGTTTCTATGTAGGCAGCATTCACTTCCCCAGAGACACAACCCTGCGCCCGGTGTACATACTCTTTCAGTACCATCTTCAGACATTAATTTACGATAGATTATCGTTGTCCCATCTACCTTGTATGCGTAATATCCTTCAGGAACCGGGTCGGATGAACCTGCTACAAGAACAAAATAATCATAGTAATCATAAGTACATGTTGGATATTCTGCATCCCAATTATCAAACCATCCATCACTCCCGCTTCCATTACTTCCCGAGGCAATCACCCCGTTCATAAAGGCATTGCTGCGGATGCCGTAATCGTTGAGGGCATTGTGGAAATTGGCGGCCAACAACA
>CAYVJA010000132.1:0-2438 GCA_964451605.1 uncultured Bacteroidales bacterium
TTCGGAAGGCACTAAGGCCGCTGCTCTGTCGCAACCTCCCCGTCAGTCTGACCGGCATGGGAGGCTCTTTGTTTGGGAAGACAATATATCCGGAAATCATCTCACAGACAACGACGGGTTGATTGTGCGCTCTTGTTTGGTATCGCCCTCAGGGCTCTCCCGTTTTGGACGAGGACACAGTATGGAGATCCGAAAGGGGAGCTTTTTTGTGCCCGACGATGTGTTGAATCATGCATTGAGTATTGGTCCGGTCTATACCGGGGAGTTTTCGATGGAGGCGCAGTTTGTGGCTGCCAATGGTAAGGCGGCCGGGCCTGCGCGGATTATCAGTTTATCTACCAGTGCCTCTAACCGAAATTTCACCCTGGGCCAGGAGGGAAACCAACTGATTTTCCGTCTTCGCACCACTGAAACCGACCCAAACGGGGTAGCATCACAACTGGCACTGGGTGCCATTGAGGCGGGTAAGCCTTATCACCTCCTGCTTACTTACCGTTCCGGGGAGTTAGTTTGGTATTTGAATGGCATCCGTTATTTCTCATCTCACTGCAAGGGTGATCTTTTCTCTTGGAATGATAATCGGCTTATTTTCGGAGATGAGTGGGAGGCCGACCGTCACTGGAGCGGACTGATCAGAGGGGTGGTATTGTACGACAGGGTTCTCCCGGACCAGGAGGCCCTTGAGCGGTGGAGTCAGGCTCAGGCAGGTCTGGAATTGTTGCGTCCGGCTCCTTCGGTCGATATTGAGGCCCGTTTGCTGAAGATGAGTGTAGTCCCATCGGCTGCTGAGGTGTTGGGGCAGGGATATCGTCGATGTATAGTGTCGCATCTCTACGAAGTGCAAAAAGTGGTATCGGGTACGCTCGATGCCAAAAGAATTATTATTCGTCATTGGACACTGCTCGATGGCGTGGAGCAACCGTCGCGAAAGGTGGGAGGCGTTTACAAATTGCATCTGGAACCCATAGAGTATCATTCCGAACTCGATTCGGAGTTCAGCTCCGATACGTTGAAGGAGTCGGAGCTTCCGGAATATTATGATGCCGGTTCCTGAGCTTGTGTTGTCCGGCTCAAGTCTCTCCTAAGCGTGGCTCAGATTATCTATCCGTTTTTTTAGCTCTTATTGCCGATTTATGGTTTTTAGCAGTCATCTTTTTCTCTTCTGGTTCTTACCCCTGGCATTAGTCCTTTACTATGTAGTGAAGGCCCGTTATCGCCATGCGCTGCTGACGCTGCTCAGTTATCTCTTTTATGGCTGGACCAATCCGCTCTTTGTGTTATTGATGTTTTTGTCGACCGTTATCGATTATCTGTGCGGGTTGGTCCTCACCGATACCTGGCGGCCGGGATGGAAGGGAGAGGTGCCCTTACTGAGCAAGGGGGCGCCGCGTACCCCCCGACAAAGATGGGCTGTAACCCTCTCGGTTGTGTCGAACCTCTCGTTGTTGGGGTTCTTTAAGTATGGCAATTTTGGCCTGGAGAACTGGAACTTTCTGATGCAATCGTTAAGACTCTCCGATACCTTAATTCTGCCATCACTTCATATCGTGTTGCCACTGGGGATCAGCTTTTATACGTTTCAGTCTATGAGTTATGCCATAGATGTATATAGGGGCGATGCCAGAGGAATTCGCCGGTTTGTTGATTTTGCCTGTTACGTTTCGTTGTTTCCACAGTTGGTTGCCGGACCCATTATCCGCTTCCAGGAGGTGGCCAATCAATTACAGTTTCGGCTACATACCTTCGAAAAATTTGCACGGGGTATCGCCTTTTTTATCTTGGGTATGGCCCAGAAGATATTGTTGGCAAACCCCTGCGGAAAGCTGGCCGATTGGGCGTTCGATACCCCCGGCAGGGCTGTTGCTGAGGCCTGGACCGGTCTGGCGGCCTATTCGTTTCAGATTTTTTTCGATTTTGCCGGCTACTCTAATATGGCCATTGGTTTAGGTTTAATGCTCGGTTTTGTCTTCCCGAAAAATTTCGATGCGCCTTATCGTTCGGCATCCATTACCGAGTTCTGGCGAAGATGGCACATTTCGCTTTCAAGCTGGCTGCGCGACTATCTCTACATTCCACTGGGGGGAAATCGAAAGGGGCGCGCCCGCACCTACATCAATCTTATGCTGGTTATGCTTCTTGGAGGGCTGTGGCACGGGGCCTCCTGGAATTTTTTGATTTGGGGGGCTATTCATGGCATCATGCTCTGTTTCGACAGGATCAGGCAGCGTAAGCAAACCCGCACCGAATCTGACTCTCCCGCATGGATAGGGCGTGCAGTCGGGGTGGCTTCGACCTATCTTGTGGTGCTGATTGCCTGGGTCTTTTTCCGGGCCTCCTCTTTACCGGAGGCTCTCCAATTTCTGCAAAGTCTGGTGGGGGTGGCACCGATTGCCGATTCGGCCCGGTTACTCAGCGGCCTCTTTTTTCTGCCCTACGGC
>CAYVJA010000132.1:2448-3417 GCA_964451605.1 uncultured Bacteroidales bacterium
GGTTGGCAGCCGGTTTCGCAGCTTTTGCACCTCAGGCATGGAACTGGACCCGGACCCTTACCCCTTTACGTGGCGTGGTTTTACTGCTGCTTTTTCTGCTCTCGGTAGCCGCGCTTACCACACAAAGCTATAACCCCTTTATTTACTTTATTTTCTGATGCAATCCATGAAAAGGAGGAGATACGACATAGATCGCGAGGAGATGGCCAGAGAGGAGATGGCCCGAACCCTGATAAGCCGGGGTTTTGCGCGTTGGCTGACTGCGATTTTTCTGGCACTCCTTTTTGCAGTTCCCCTGCTGCAAATGGGGTTGAATCTGCAAAACGATGGTACCCTTTTGCCGTTCTGGTCTGCCTCTCCTCAAGCGCCGGTAGTGCATCATGCGCAAAATGGAGTATCTGATTCGGCATCGGCCGTAGAGGAACCCTCTTTTCTGGTGCAGCTTTTCCGCTTCAATAGCCGATTAATAGAGCAGAAGTCGGCCTTTGAAGCATCATTGGAGGAGAGCTCCTTTTTGCAGGATCTTCTTACCCCGCCTTTCGAAACGCTCCTGGCAAGGTGGCTCCGGTCGGGTAACGAAAAGGCCATTCCGGCCAGGGAGGGGTGGCTCTATTACGAACCCGATATTGCCTTTCTTACAAGGGGAGGCACAGCGCGTGTGTTGAAGGTTCCGGAACACTCCAATCTCACGGCATTGCCCGCTGCAGACAGCAATCATAATCCGTTGGATGCCATGCTCCACTTTGCCCGCGAACTCGCGAAGCGGCAGATTTCTCTGGTAGTTATGCCTGTACCTGTAAAGCCTATGCTCTACCCCGAACCGCTCTCCCCGCAGGCTGGTCCGGCCATCGCTTCCGGCTCTTGCACCACCCTTCCCCAGCCTTTTTCGTTGGAGATTCAGGAGATGCTGTCACGCGAGGGGGTGATGCTTTTCGATCCTTTCCCGGTGTTAGCGGCAATGAAGGAACG
>CAYVJA010000133.1:0-2849 GCA_964451605.1 uncultured Bacteroidales bacterium
GTTGCCCATTTCTTGTTCTGTATTATTTACTATGCCCTGGTTAGGAAACGGTATGGATTCCGCTTTGAGACCCCTTTTTTTCTATTAATAGCGGTGCAGATGCTCCTGGCAATCGGACTCTTTGCGGCTGTTGAATTTTGGGGATTTCCATATGCAACTTTTGTAGGCGTTGTACTATTTATTCTTTCGGCACTCTTCTCTTTCCGTGAAATCAGCAAACGCATAGCACTCAAGGAGGTTCTGGCAGAGAAATTCAAACGTTTCAAATAACAGTGAGCGCAATGGAGAAAGAACCCGTTATAGTAATTTCGACACCTCAATCGTGGGATATTGAGATTGACTCTACCATTAAAAACCTGGCCAGAGAGTTTGCTAAGGAGCGAAGGGTTATCTTTATGAACTCTCCCCTCGACCACATCACCCGGCTCCGAAATCCCGACAATCGGGCATACAAACACAAACTGGCTGTTATTCAGGGCAGAGAACCCGATTTGCGGGTGGTTACCCCAAATTTGATGGTGCTCGACTTTCCCTTTATGCTCTTCTCTGTGAATAAACTGCCGTGGGCATGGCTATTTAACTTTTTCAACTACCTGAACAATTGGAGAATCGCCTGCTATCTAAAAAAAAGGCTGAATGCACTCCAGTGTGGGGAGATTATCCTCTTTGCCGACACCGACATCTACCGAAGCTTTTACCTGAAAGAGCTGCTTAAGCCCCGACTTTCGGTCTACTATAAGCGAGATCAGGTGATTGGATTCGACTATTTTAAGCGACATGGCGTTCGGCTCGAGCCCTTACTGATGGAAAAATCAGATCTGGTCATACTCAACTCTCTTTACTTTGCAGAGCAGGCCAGGCAACACAATCGCAACAGTTTTGATGTAGAGACTGGTGTCGATACGGAGGCTTTCAGCCCTTCGGTGATGAGGCCCGAACCCGATGATATGAAACCAATCCCCTATCCCCGTATCGGCTATTTTGGGGTTATCATTGCCGCCCGGCTCGACATAGAGCTACTCGATGCGATTACACAACAGAGACCCGACTACCAGTTTGTGATGGTAGGACCCGAAGATGAGGCATTTGCATCGCACCCTATGCATCAGCGAAAAAACGTATGGTTTTTGGGGAAAAAAGATCCCGGTGAGATTCCGGCTTATGCACAACATTTCGATGTATGCTTTAACCCGCAAGTGGTAAACGAGATTACCATGGGAAACTACCCGTTGAAAGTAGATCAATATCTGGCCCTGGGCAAGCCGGTAGTTGCTACTGAGACCCATACCATGCTGCACATTTTTGCTTCTACCTGTTATCTGGCCAATACGCCCGAAGCATTTGCTTTGCAGATAGATAAGGCTCTGCACGAAATAGACAACCCCGAACTTCGCCGGCAACGGCTCAACCTGGCGGCTTCGCACAGTTGGAGCAATATAGCGGATAAAATCTTGAGGATTATCGAGACCCACATGGTTAATTATAAAAAGTGATGGATATGCAACCTCTTATTTCTATTGTCATCCCCTTCTTTAATTCAGCTTCCTACATTGCAAGTTGCCTCGATACAGTATTGAAGCAGACCTATCCATCGTTCGAAGTACTGCTTATTAACGACGCCTCGACCGACCGAAGTGTGGAGGTGGTTGACGCCTATCTGGAGGCCCGTCCGCAAGTAGGTAACGTACGGCTATTACATAATCCTGTGAACATGGGGCCCGGGGGATGCAGAAACCGGGGAATAGAAGAAGCCCGAGGTGAATATATCTATTTTGCCGATTCCGATGACGAGATACTTCCGGAATGTCTCGAACTGCTGGAGCGACCTATGCGACACCATCCCTTCGATTTTGTGGCGGGAGGGATTGAGATACAGTATACAGACACTTCGAAAATGGAACATTTTCTGCAACAACAGATGGCAGTATATAACGCTTCCGAAATCGAATACGATCATCTTTTCGAAAGCTTTTATAAGATGGTGGTATGGAATAAATTGTTCCGTAAAGCTTTTCTTCACAAGAATCAGCTTCGCTTTATCCCCTCTAACTATCACGATGATCAGCTTTTTCTGTTTCAGCTTGCCTTTTGCACCCGATCCTATACGGTGGTTCCCTATGTAACTTACCGATATTTCAAACATGAGGGATCTATTACAGGACAATACAAAAAGAAAAATTACGACGACCTCATCCTTGTGCTCACCGAAATGTCCCGATTTGTGAAACAAAACTCCATGAAGAAAAGACAATTGCGTGCTGCCCTCAAGCACATCTTTATGCTACAATGCAACTTGTCGATGCACGTGCTCGATTCCATAACCATTCCCCGAAATGAACAGGCCCGCTACTTACACCGATTTGGCAAAATAGGGCTTCCCCTATCCCAATACCTCGCAATTCCCAAAGGGTATTGGCGCGACCGCATTGCATTTCCCCTCTTTTACCTTTGGCCCCCACTCTTTATTTTTATTTACCGCATCATTCAACGCCTTACCCCATCAAACCGATGAAGCAGTTGGTTATTCTGACAAAAGCACTCTTCTATCTGGGCACCATCGGTTCGGGACTTTCGATGTTACTTGTCGGGCTGGCCGGACATACGGCCACCGTTAACCACACTTACCTAACGCTGGCTGCCATCTCCTTTCCCTTTCTGGCTTATGTTGCAGCCCTCTTCTGGCTCCTCAGCCTGTTGAGCCTACAGTGGCGGCTCCTCCTCTTTCAGACCCTCTGTTTTGCACTCTCGATTCCTATGCTACTGCATACCTTCGGGTTCAACTTCTCGCCCGGACCCGAACCTGCGAAATCGATCCGAATCCTGACCTATAATGTGAGTGGGTTTAACGA
>CAYVJA010000133.1:2948-3409 GCA_964451605.1 uncultured Bacteroidales bacterium
CCGAGCAGTACGGCTACACACTGCAACAGATTTGCGACAGCCTTCCGGAATATCCCTACGTCGATTTTCAGACTCATCACACCACACGTTTCCACTCGGGTGTGGGCACTGCTGTTTTTTCGAAATTTCCCATTACCGATGTCGAACCCATTCCTTATGAGAGCCGCATTAACTCGTCGTGCCTGTACCGAATTGCCATTCACGGCAAAAGCCTGACCCTGGTCAATAACCATCTGGAGTCGAACGGCCTCTCCGAGATGGATCTCCACTTTATCCGGAAAATGGTAAAAAACGCGCAGTTCGACTATATCCCCCTTGTAGATGAAATTGTCAGAGAAAAAATTGCGACTGCAGCCGCAAGAAGATTAGAGCAGGCACAACGGGTAGCCCAAAAAGTATTGACATCGGGTGGCGATTACGTACTGATTTGCGGCGACCTGAACGACACTCCCCTTTCGCCC
>CAYVJA010000134.1:0-3392 GCA_964451605.1 uncultured Bacteroidales bacterium
CGGCGACACCAAATGGCTCTACCGGTGGGAAAATGATCCCGGAATCTGGCAGGCCGGACAAACCCTGGTTCCCTTCTCAAAAAACACGCTGCGCCAATACATCCGAAATTCCCGGGCCGATATTTTTCAAACCAGACAGGTTCGGTTTATGATTACCACTCTGCATAACAACAAGACCATAGGGACCATAGATCTTTTTGATTATGAACCCATTTTTGGGCGGGCCGGAACCGGAATCTTAATTGCCGAACCGGAAGAGAGAGGACGGGGCTATGCCCGGGAGGCACTGTCGTTACTACTGGGGTATTGCGAAAAGGTACTTCTCATGCATCAGGTCTGGTGTACGGTTCGCGCCGACAACCGAAAAAGTCTGAATCTCTTTTTACATGCCGGATTTCTGCAAACCGGTATTCGCCGAAAATGGATTCTCACGCCTGAGGGTTGGCAGGATGAGGTTTTCCTCCAATTTTTTCTCGACTCTCCCCTCTCGGCTGTTGTGGCCGATTAGCGAAAGTGCAGCTGATTCAGGAAGCCCCTGTCTCCAACTGGTCGAAACGGGGTATTTGGGGTAAAAAACGCCAGCTTCCCCCGGCAAAATCCATCTCGCAACAATAGTGTTCCAAACCATTCGAGATAAAGAGAAATCTGACATGATGCATCAGGTTGTAGCGAGCCACCTGATTCATAACATCTTGACTTAATGAAACATCCGGAGCTTTGCACTCCACCAGCATTATCGGTTGCATGGCCCGGTTGCACACCATGGCATCATAGCGAAACTGTTTTCCATAGAGCATCACTCTCCTCTCCACCGAAATAAGCCCCATGGGAAACCGGCACTCTTCGGTCAGAAAGCAGAGAACATGCTGACGAACCCACTCTTCGGGCGTTAAACGAACATATTTTCGGCGAATCCGATCGAAGATATACTCCTTCCCCTCACGTAACCGAGTTGAAAAGTGATAGAGAGGAAAATTCAGTTTCTGTAAACCCATACTGCGCACGATTGAATGCCCTAAGGTAGCAATCCTTTCCAAAAAAAAAGGAGGCTTCCCATCAGGGAAGCCTCTCCTTTACCATCATAATGAAAACAAACAACAACCAAACACTTATTTTACGCCTGAGCCGGAGCCATCCCCTGCGGTATGACCGGCGGCAATCCTTCACTGCCGGCCAACAGACGAATCTTTCCGAACTGCGCTTCGTATTTTTCAATGTTGTCGCGCAGAGCCAACAACAACCGCTTTGCATGTTCGGGCGCCATAATCAACCGTGAAGTCACTTCCGGCTGCTCAACGCCAGGCAATATTTTGGCAAAATCGAACACAAACTCACTCGATGAATGGGCAATAATGGCCAGATTAACATACTCGCCGCCGGCAACCTCTTCCGAAAGTTTCAGATTCACCTGTGGATGTTCACGTTCCATATCTACTCTATATCAAGGTCAAGATTCAGATCGTCGAACTCATCCGAAATGGGAACTACCTGCGAGGCTTGAATCCGCTCGAAATCTTCGCGCGAACCCACGATAATCTTTTGATAATCACGCAGACCGGTACCGGCAGGAATAAGATGACCCACAATCACGTTCTCTTTCAGACCCTCCAGTTTATCCTCTTTACCAAAAATAGCAGCCTCATTCAAGACTTTGTTGGTCTCCTGGAACGAAGCAGCCGAGATAAAGCTTCGGGTCTGCAGTGCAGCACGGGTAATACCCTGAAGTATCTGACGAGATGTGGCAGGAACGGCATCACGAGCCTCTACCAAACGGGCATCACGACGTTTCAGCGTAGAATTCTCATCGCGAAGCTTACGTGCCGAGATAATCTGACCGGCACGTAACGCCGAATCTCCGGGTTCGACTACCACTTTCATACCGTAAATGGCGTCGTTCTCTTCCATAAATTCCCACTTATCAACCACCAGGTTTTCAAGGAAACGGGTATCGCCCGGATCCTGAATTTCTACCTTGCGCATCATCTGCCTGACAATCACCTCAAAGTGTTTATCGTTAATCTTAACACCCTGGAGGCGATATACCTCTTGTACCTCGTTCACGATATACTCCTGAACCTTTGTGGGGCCCTTGATAGCCAGAATGTCGGAGGGAGTAATGGCTCCGTCCGAAAGGGGCATACCGGCACGCACGTAGTCGCTCTCCTGAACCAAAATCTGCTTGGAGAGAGGAACCAGGTAACGCTTCACCTCGTTGGTCTTTGAAGTCACCACAATCTCGCGGTTACCTCTCTTGATCTTCCCAAAGCTGACCTCGCCGTCGATTTCCGACACAATAGCCGGGTTCGAAGGATTACGTGCCTCGAACAACTCGGTAACACGGGGAAGACCCCCGGTAATATCGCCCGATTTACCTACGGCACGAGGAATCTTCACCAATATATCACCCGCTGTAACCGCATCGCCTTCGTCAACCGAAACGTGAGCGCCGAGAGGCAGGTTATAGGTACGTAACACATCGCCGTTGGCCGCAAGAATATGAACAACGGGATTCTTGGTCTTATCGCGCGACTCTACGATCACCTTTTCGGTATAACCGGTCTGTTCGTCCGACTCTTCGCGATAGGTGACACCCTCAATCAGATGGTCGAAGGAGACCTTTCCGGGAACTTCCGATACAATCACGGCATTATAGGGATCCCACTGACAGATCAGGGTATCTTTCTTAACCTCCATACCCGACTGTACATAAAGCGTTGCCCCGTAGGGAATATTCTGCGTAGAGAGGGTAATCCCGGTATTTTTGTCAATCAGACGATATTCGGCCAAACGACCCACTACAATCCAATAGGGTTCGCCTGCATCGTTGAGACGTTCAACCGTACGCAACTCCTCTATCTCGACCGAACCTTCGTACTTGGAAACAATCCTGGAATCGGCCGATACTCCACCGGCCACACCACCCACGTGGAAGGTACGGAGAGTCAGCTGTGTACCGGGTTCACCAATCGACTGGGCGGCAATTACACCCACAGCCTCACCAATGGTAACCATACGCCCGTTAGCCAGATTTCGCCCGTAACATTTGGCGCAAACGCCCTTCTTCGACTCACAGGTAAGAACCGAACGGATCTCTACCTGTTCGATAGGCGAATCTTCAATGGCCTTGGCAATATCTTCGGTGATTTCATCGCCGGAGGCAACAAGCAACTCGCCTGTAAAGGGATGATACACATCATGAACGGTGGTCCTACCCAGAATACGCTCGTAGAGTGTCTCAACTACATCTTCGTTTTTCTTGATAGTGGTGGCCACAAGTCCGCGAAGTGTTCCACAGTCTTGTTCGTTAATAATCACATCCTGCGACACATCCACCAGACGACGGGTCAGATAACCGGCATCGGCCGTTTTAAGTGCCGTATCGGCCAAACCCT
>CAYVJA010000135.1:0-524 GCA_964451605.1 uncultured Bacteroidales bacterium
CCATTATGCCCTCCCGGATGGAAGGACAGAACCTCGATTATTTCCCCGCTTTGGTAAATGCCTACGGTGTGAATGGGTTTACCATCACAGGCAAAGGCACCCTTAACGGAAACGGCTACAAATATTGGGAGTCGTTCTGGCAGCGACGCAGGGAGAACCCCATGTGTACCAACCTGGAGGTATCGCGACCCCGTTTGGTGTTTATCCGCGACTGCAATAACGTGCAGGTGCAGGATGTAAATCTGGTAAATTCCGGCTTCTGGACCAGCCACTATTACAAATGTACAAATGTGAAGGTAATCGGGGTTCGGATTACTTCGCCACACACCACGGCAAAGGCGCCCAGCACCGATGCCATCGATATCGATGCCTGCACCAATTTTCTGGTAAAGGGGTGTTACATGTCGGTTAACGACGACGCCATTGCCATTAAAGGGGGAAAAGGTCCCTGGGCCGACAAGGATACGCTGAACGGCCCCAATAAGAACATTCTGATTGAGGATTGCGAGTTTGGTTACTGCCAT
>CAYVJA010000135.1:534-3194 GCA_964451605.1 uncultured Bacteroidales bacterium
GTGGCAGCAGTTTGGGCAGGCATTTGGGAAGCAATTGACGCAAGGAAGTCGAAATGATGACACTTGAAGAACGAAACAAACTGGCAGAGGCGATCGTTGACCAGGGCGGAGTTTGGTTACTGCCATTCATGCGTGACCTGCGGAAGTGAGGCCATCCATAACCGCAATGTGTTGGTTCGTAACTGCCATGTGAACGAAGCCATTCGTGTGCTTTGGCTAAAGATGCGGCCCGACACCCCGCAGCGGTACGAATACATCACCGTAGAAAACGTAAAGGGTGAAGCCACCAGCCTGCTCTATATAAGCCCCTGGCGCCAGTTTTTCGATCTGAAAGGGCGGCCCGATGTGCCTATCTCCTATTCCGATCACATTGTTCTGCGCAATCTGGAGATCAAGTGCCGAACCTTCTTCGATGTCGGGGTTACAGAGTTTGACCGGCTGTCGAACTTTGCCTTCGAAAATCTGAAGGTAGAAGCCACAAACGGAAAGGTTAACAAAGATCTGGTGAATGGATTCTCCCTGAAAAACGTGGTGGTGAATCAGCAACTCATAGAATAAATGTAGCTCTTACCGATGTAAACGCATATGCGAAACATGATGAAAAAGTGGCTCTTTTCGCTCGGTCTGCTGCTTATCGCAACGGCAGGGAATTCCTGTTGTAAAGACGATTCCGATAGAGAGGATGGCAAAAGCCGTGCACAAATTGAAGCGGAACTCTCTGCCTCCCTGCAACAGATGCTTTCGCAATATAAGGTGGAATATCCCGACTATCCCGGTGGCGTTGCACTCAAGGTGATTTGCAAAAAGGGAGCGTTTTTTGTGTCGAAAGGATTGGGCGAGGGAGTTACAGATCAGATCCGATTCAGGGCAGCCAGTAACACCAAGCTTCTAACCAGCACAGCCATTTTGCTTCTGGCACAGGAGGGGAAACTTCAGATAAACCACCGTATTCTGGATACAATCCCCGGACAAAACCGCACCTATATTCCCGACGAACCCGCTTACCGCATTCCCTTTGTCGGACAAATTACCATCGATCAGTTATTGCACCATAACGCCGGGGTATTTGATGTGACCAATTTCGATATTCCCGACACCGTTTCGGCCGACATCCCCTACAAAGGGTTAAACTACCTCTCCTATGTGATGGATCAGGAACCGGACCACACCTTTTCGTTCGATGAACTGGTTGGCGTTAATGCAACCTGTGGCCTCTATAATTTTGCACCAGGAACGTCGTACAAATATTCGAATACCGGCTATTCTCTGCTTGGGAAAATCATTGAACGGGTATCGGGCATGAACTATTCCCTGTATATTTCCGAAAAGATTCTGCAGCCCATGCAACTTCAACGCTCTTCGATGCCCTTTCGCGGCACCGATCAAACCCTGCCCTCCCCTTTTGCACGGGGCTATTTCTACACCCCGGAAGTAATTGAGTGTACCGAAACAAATATCTCCTGTAACGTTGCCGAAGGGAATCTGGTGACTACTCCCGACGATCTTGCCCGCTTTTTGCGTACGCTCCTCCGAGGCGAGGGGGTACTAACCGCGCATACCGTTAACAGTACCCTCATCAAGATTCCGCAAATCCCATCCGGGTCAAACAGCTATGCCTGCGGAATATTCTACGCACAAAATCTGGGTTGGGGTCATAACGGTGCGCATGCCGGATATCTGTCGCGGATGGTATCCGATCCCGAATCGGATATTACGATTGTGGCCTTTACCAATTGCTGGAATGTAACCAACGGGATAAAATCGATCGAAGATCAGTTAAACAACCTCTTGGATGAGTTGTGCTATAAGGCAAAATATATTGTTCAGTAGTTGCTTAACTGGTTAGCGAGAGGCGTTGATAAAGCGGGCCAACGTATCGACAAGTCCTGCCTTTAAAGGAAGTGCCGGATCCCGATAGGTGGCACTGTTCTGCAAACGGTTGGCCTCGGAGGTTTTTAACACATGATTCATCTTTTCGAGCAAGATCAGTTGCGATCCCGGTTTTGCTTCGGCCAACCACCTGGCATCTTGAATGGTAACCTGCATATCGGTGGTGCCCTGCACAATACAGACCGGAATGGCTAATCTGGCCACCTCCTTAGCAGGGTTGTATTTCATCCAGGAAATCATGTAGGGCTGCACACTGGGGCGAAAAAGTGATACCAGCGCAGGGTCAACCTGTTGAACCAGTATCCCCGATTTCAGACTGGTAAGCACTTTGTAAGCTTCGTTGAGCAGCGCAGGTTCGAGCTGGCTCTTCAGTTGTTCCTGAATGAGTTTATCGGCCGGGCGCCCCACACCCGCCACAGAAATAAAGCGTGCCGCACCGGCCTGACGGGCAGCTACCATCCCGATAAGCGAACCCTCGCTGTGGCCCAAAACCGACACCTCCGAAAATCGTTTATCGGCCTGCAGTTTGTCGACCCAAGCCGCAGCGTCGTTAATGTAATCTTCGAACCGAAGCGAGGCCTCACTTTTCATGGCACTCCGGCTGGCCGCGATACCCCGCTTATCGTACCGAAGCGAGGCAATACCGTGCCCGGCAAGCCCTTCGGCCAACATTTTGTAAGCATTGCACTGCACACCGGCCGTAGAGTTACCCTCCCTGTCGGTGGGACCCGAACCGGCTATAAGTACAACCACCTTAAAAGGCCCGGAAC
>CAYVJA010000136.1:0-3140 GCA_964451605.1 uncultured Bacteroidales bacterium
TGGGCTCTATCTGGCAGCCGAAACGGCACCCGACACCTATACTAACCCCGTCTACACCTCCGACCACATGGCCGTGCTGGGGGCATTGGGTATCCTGCCCCAATCGCCTCTGGCCGATGCCGACATCATGAAAAACACCCTTCACTGGGTATGGGATAACTGGAACTGGGACAAAACCTGGGGGTGGGACTATCCCATGACCGCCATGTGTGCTGCCCGTCTGATAAGGCCGTAGGTGCCCTCCTGATGGATCGGAGAACCAACACCTACCTGGTAAGCGGACATAACTATCAGGACAGCCGTTTGCGCATCTACCTCCCCGGCAACGGGGGGCTCTTAACCGCAGTGGCTATGATGTGTGCCGGCTGGGAGGGCTCGGAGGGCCCCAATCCCGGATTCCCCAAAGATGGCAACTGGGATGTAAAGTGGGAAGGGCTGATGCCCATGCCCTGAGAACCGGGGGCGTTCGCCCGCCCCACACAAAAATCAGCACAAAACCGCAGTAACCCATGCACAAACTCTCTTTTGCAATCCTACTCTTACTGGCAGCCGTGGCACCCATCGCGGCTCAGTCGTATGCCATCCGGATGGCCGAATCGGAAATGAAACGGGCACCCGAGGCGTGGCAACTCGACCACGGCACCCGTCTCTACTTCGGCTATTCGCAAGGGGTGGGTTGCTGCGCCATGCTGCAGTTATGGAAGGCCACCGGGCAACAGAAATACTTCGACTATGTGGAGGCCTGGGCCGATTCGCTGATTAACGACAACGGCGAAATTCACCTCTACACCATGGAGTCGTACAACATCGACTTTATTAATCCCGGAAAGGTGCTGTTCGACCTCTACCAAGCCACAGGCAATCCCAAATACAAACGGGCCATGGATCGCCTTATCGGGCAGCTGAAAAACCATCCCCGCACCACAGAGGGGGCATTCTGGCACAAACTGATCTACCCCCACCAGGTTTGGCTCGACGGATTATATATGGGTTCGCCCTTTCTGGCCCAATATGGCGCCACCTTCAACAAACCCGAGCTCATAGACGATGCCGTTAACCAATTCCTGATCTGTGCCAGACACACATTCGATCCGGCCACCGGCCTCTATTACCACGCCTGGGACGAAAGCCGAAACCAACGGTGGGCCGACAAAACCACCGGCCAATCGCCCAACTTCTGGGGACGTAGTGTGGGATGGTGGTTTATGGCGCTGGTCGACGTGCTCGATTATGTGCAGCCCGACCATCCCAAACGGCCCGAATTGTTGGCTCTGATTGAGGGGCTGGCCCAAACGCTGCCCAAATACCAGGATGCATCGGGCCTCTGGTACCAGGTGCTCGATCAGGGTAGCCGAAGCGGCAACTATCTGGAGGCGTCGGTATCGTCGATGTGTATGTACAGCTTTGCCAAAGCAGTAAACAAAGGCTATATCGATGCCCGCTACAGAGCAGTGGCCGAAAAAGCCTTTAACGGATTAACCACCAAGCTCATAAAAACCAACCCCGACAGCACCCTTACCCTCACCCAATGTTGCGCGGTGGGCGGCCTGGGCGGAAACCCCTACCGAGACGGCAGTTTTGACTATTACGTAAACGAAAAGATCCGCGATAACGATGCCACTTTATCATGGGATGCCTGCAGCTGGAAACAGCCCCTGCGCTCTCTGCAGAGAAGGCGAAAGATGTGGAAGTTCCCTCCGCTTCGCAGTCGGAAACCGCGTGGACATCGGTCTATCCTGCCCTGTTACAGGCCATAAAGGCCCCCGCCTTCCGGGATGCCGACTACCCGATTACCGATTTTGGAGCCATTCCCAACGACTCGGCCCTACTAAACCATGCCGCCATTAACCGGGCCATTGCCACCTGCAGTATGCAGGGCGGCGGCCGGGTGGTTGTACCCCGGGGCGTGTGGCATACAGGCCCCCTCACCTTAAAAAGCAATGTAAATCTGCATCTTTCCGAAGGAGCCACTCTCCTCTTCACTACCGACACCCGCCATTTTCCCACCGTTCTTACCCGTTGGGAGGGGCTCGACTGTTACAACATGCAGCCGCTGATCTACGCCTACGGCCAAACCAACATTGCCATCACCGGGAAAGGCACGCTCGACGGTGCCGGCGAAAATGCCAACTGGTGGAGAATGTGCGGCGCCACAAAATACGGCTGGACCGAAGGGGTCACCTCGCAGCGTACCGGAAGGCCCAAACTGCAACAATGGGCCGTAGACAAAGTGCCTGTTTCGGAACGGATTCTCACCCCCGTCGATGGAATGCGCCCGCAAATGGTAAACCTCTATCTCTGCAGCAATGTGCTGATTGAGGGGGTAACGCTGCTCCGCTCGCCCTTCTGGGTGCTTCACCCCCTGCTATGCGAAAACGTCACCATCAGAGGGGTAACCATCGAAAACGACGGCCCCAACGGCGATGGCTGCGATCCGGAGTCGTGCAAAAATGTGTTGATTGAGGGCTGCTTCTTCAACACCGGCGACGACTGCATTGCCATCAAATCGGGTCGGAATAACGACGGCCGGCTCTGGTCGAAACCAAGCGAAAACATTCTGGTTCGCAATTGCCAGATGCAAAACGGACACGGTGGCGTAGTGATCGGAAGCGAAATCTCGGGCGGATTCAAAAACCTCTTTGTAGAAAAGTGCCAAATGAACAGCCCCAACCTCGACCGCGTAATCCGCATTAAAACCAGCACCTGCCGGGGCGGCATCATCGAAAACCTCTATGTGCGCGACATCGAGGTGGGCGAGTGCAAAGAGGCTGTTCTGCACATCAACCTGCTCTACGAACCGGACGAACCGGGCGAAAGAGGCTTTATCCCCACCGTGCGGAATATCTTCATGGAGCGGGTTACCTGCCAAAAGAGCCAGTACGGCATCTACATCGATGCCCTTCCCAACGACACCACCGTCTACAACATCCGGCTAAACAACTGCCAGTTTAACGGCGTAACAAAAGGAAATGCGGTGAAGGGATTAACCCGCGACATTGTACTCACAAACCTTCTTATCAACGGCCAACCCCACAATTCAATGTGACGATTTGGAGATGTGGCTATTTGGATGTTACTGCCTCTTCGACATGATAAGTTTTGCGACCCATTCGCGCTCTCATTCGCTAAAAGAGGAGAAC
>CAYVJA010000137.1:0-2188 GCA_964451605.1 uncultured Bacteroidales bacterium
GGATTGCCTCTTTTGCCTACCAGGCCTCGCCCGGCATAGCTATTTTCCTCCTTGCGGCTCTCCTGTTGCTGGGAGTAGCGGCTGCGGTTGTGTCGTGGCAATGCTACCGGGTTGCAGGGGTTAATCCGGCGGAGGCGATGAGAAACGAGTAGTGCGCAAGCGCGAAATGGTGAATTAGTGCTCTAAGGCTCTAGTGCTCTAGTGTTTTAATGCTCTAGTGCAAATGGTTAATGATTAATTAGTTAGTACGCGTAGGCGCGCAAAGATTCTATCGCGCTTGCGCGTATTAAACATTAACCACTTCGCGCGCAGCGCATTAACCATTAACCATTTTTATTTGCGTTTTTTTGTGTTTGGTGTTGCTTTTGGTTTTTTTGGTGATATATTTGCGATATCATATTAATATCATAATGCTAAGGTGATGAAAAAGGAGTTTGATTATCAGGGAGAGGTTTTTTCCGGAATTGGTGCGGTTGTTTTGTTGATTCTGTTGATTGGGGCCTCTATTGCTTCCGGGTTTTATAATGTGGCATTCTGTATTGGATTGTCGATTGCGACGGTGCTTTACGCCATCAGTTGTCATAATCTGACTATTGTAGAGCCGAATGAGGCATTTGTGTTGCTCTTGTTTGGGAAGTATGTGGGTACGCTGAAGTTAAACGGTTTTTTCTGGATTAATCCTTTCCTGACAAAGCGGAAGGTGTCGCTGCGAGCCATTAATTTGAATCCGGAGCCCATTAAAGTAAATGATAAACAGGGCAACCCGGTGATGATTGGGATGGTTTTGGTTTGGAAGATTGCTGATACTTATAGGGCGGTTTTCGAAATCCAGGGAAATCAGGTGCAGCTCCCTTCGTTTGTGGCCATTCAGGCCGATGCAGCGTTACGCAGGATTGCGGGGTTGTTTGCCTATGATACACTCGATGCCCATTCGGATGAGATTACCTTGCGATCGGGCGGCGATGAAATTATAAAGATTTTGGAGGCCGAATTGAGTGAGCGACTCTCGATGGCCGGAATTGAAATTGTGGAGGCGCGGATAAATTACCTGGCTTATGCGCAGGAGATTGCAGGCGCTATGTTGCGTCGTCAGCAGGCTGAGGCAATTATTGCAGCCCGCGAGAAGATTGTTGAGGGTGCCGTAACGATGGTTGAACTGGCGTTGAACCGGCTCGATGAGCGGCAGATTGTAGAGCTTGATGAGGAGAAGAAGGCGGCAATGGTTGGAAATTTGTTGGTAGTTTTGTGTGCCGATGAGTCGGCTCAGCCTGTGATTAATACAGGAACGCTAAATCATTGATCTTTACGCTATGAGTAACACCAAGACCTTTGTCCTACGAATTGGTCAGGAGCAAATGGCTGCTGTCGAAAAATGGGCTGCCGATGAGTTTCGCAGCACTAACGGGCAATTGTTGTGGATTATTGAGCAGGCCCTGAAGAAGCACGGCCGGTATAAGATCCCGAAAGAGAAGCCTCCCGGAGAGGAGAAGGCTTAGAAACAAGGGCGTCGCTCCCCCGATTCGATGGGGTGCGACGCCCTCTGTTTTTGGCCGGTCAGGCCTTTGGCAGAACGCTTTCGGCTTTGGCAGCCTTATTAGAGAATCTTATCCAGTTTGTCGAGGCTCGTACGAATCTCCTGGTCGGAGATGCGGTAGTTGGTCAGCTTCCCGGCCATAAATTGTTCGTAGGCGTAGAGATCTATCATGCCATGGCCCGAAAGGTTGAAGAGGATGGTTTTCGAAACCCCCTCTTCTTTGCATTTTTGGGCTTCGCGGATGGCAGCTGCAATGGCGTCGGTCGATTCGGGAGCGGGTACAATTCCTTCGGTTGTGGCAAACAGCATACCGGCCTCGAAGGTTTCGAGCTGGGGAATATCCATGGCCTCAATCAACCGATCTTTCATGAGTTGGCTCACAACGGCACCCGCACCGTGGTAACGGAGTCCGCCGGCATGGATATCGGCCGGTTGAAAGGAGTGGCCGAGTGTGTACATCGGGATGAGGGGGGTATACCCTTCGGTATCGCCCAGGTCGTACTGAAACTCTCCACGGGTGAGTTTGGGGCACGACATCGGTTCAACGGCGATACACCGGGTCTTTTTCCCTTGTGTGAAGTTGTCGTACAGGAAGGGAAAGGCAATGCCCGAGAAGTTGGAGCCACCGCCAAAACAGCCAATCACAATGTCGGG
>CAYVJA010000137.1:2269-2960 GCA_964451605.1 uncultured Bacteroidales bacterium
CTTTGGCCAGTTGGAGTTTGGCCTCCTGGCCGATGATCGTCTGGTGCAGGAGTACATGATTCAGAACACTTCCCAGGGAGTATTTGGTGGCTTCGTCTTGCAGGGCCAGCTCAACGGCTTCCGAAATGGCCATCCCCAGGTTTCCGGAACATTCGGGGTCTCTGGCTAATATGGCCCGTCCACTTTGGGTGGTGGTGCTGGGCGAGGCAATCACATCGGCTCCCCAGAGGTTCATCATCAGTTTGCGATAGGGTTTTTGGTTGTAGCTCACCTTTACCATATATACTGTGAGGTCGAGTTTCATGAGCGAGCAGGCCATGGCAAGGGCGCTTCCCCACTGTCCTCCACCGGTTTCGGTGGTGAGTCGTTTGGCTCCGTCTTTTTTACAGAAGTAGGCTTGAGGAACAGCCGAGTTGGGCTTGTGCGATCCGGCAGGGCTCACACTCTCGTTTTTGAAGTAGATCTTAGCCGGGGTGTCGAGCGCTATTTCCAGAGCCCGTGCTCTTACCAGAGGGGTTGAACGCCAGATTTGATAGATGTTGCGTACTTCATCCGGAATTTCAATCCAACGATCGGTTGAAACCTCTTGTGCTACCAATGAGGGGGCAAAAATTGGGAAGAGATCTTCGGCCGATACCGGTTTTTTGGTGACCGGGTTGAGAGGAGGCAACGGTTTGTTGGGCATGTCGGC
>CAYVJA010000137.1:2970-3134 GCA_964451605.1 uncultured Bacteroidales bacterium
TGTTATACCAGTGGCTGGGCATCTCTTTGTCGGTGAGGAGGAACTTTTTGTCGTTTGACATGGCGGATAAATTAATGGTTAATGATTTAATGATTTAGTGCTCTAGTGCTGCGCTTCGCGCGGTGTAGCTGTGTGGCAGTGTAGCAGGGCTTGGGGTAAAAAAA
>CAYVJA010000138.1:0-3090 GCA_964451605.1 uncultured Bacteroidales bacterium
TAGAGGTGGTCTATCCGTTCGGTATTGAACATCGACGAACGCCGTTTAATGCCATGTACCTGATACCCCTTCTTTAAGAGGTATTCGGTAAGATAGGCACCATCCTGACCCGTGATACCGGTGATTAACGCTTTTTTCATTTGCAAAATAATGAGTAAATAGTTCGAAAAACAGAACAAAAGTAGCAAAAAACCGCAATCGCCCTACCCGACCCGCCAACCTGATTAAATATCCGATTCAGAACAGACAACTAGTTTCAAAACAATATGTTATATATCGCATATTTTAAGCATAATTAAAAAATTTAGCAAAAGATTAAACAAAAACCAAAAACAATGCTATACATTTGTTTTACAACTGCTCACCGGAGCACCGGAGCACTAACCATCAACCACTATATAATGAAACCCCTTCCCCTTCTATTTTTCCTCCCCCTGTTTCTCTGTGCATCCTGCGTAAAAGAGCCCGCCTCGCCGAAAAATAACCCGGCCAAAACGGATATGTCCGAGCTGGTGATCCCCGAATCTTTCACCTGGTCGGGGGTAAATCACTCTGACCTCACTGTTACTATGGTAAGCGGAGAGGGTACCGCGAGCACGCTGCTCGACGGACAACCCTTCGATCTTCTGGATGCCGATGGCAACCGCATAGCCCGTACGGTGATTGAAGGCTCCACAGCGCAATTTATCGTATCAATGGGTTCGGACGTAACACAACTTTTTCTTTCTCTGCCTGTTACGCAAACCACTCTCGCTATTAACCTGAGCAACTCCTCTATCAATTTCTCTGTACCGCCAAACGCAGCAGCGCTCTTTGCCGGGCAACCCGACAGCGATGCCGACGGCATGCCCGATGCCTGGGATGAGTATCCCGACGATCCCGACGCCGCCTACTCGTACCACTTCCCTGCCGTGGCCGCAAGCAGTTACACCAACCTCCGAAGCGGCAACCTCTCTGCAACCGGAAATCTCCGTGCCGCAGACGGTGCCGGGTACTACTTCCAGATTTTCGAGGACCTCTGGCCGGAAAAGGGCGACTACGACCTCAACGACCTGATTATGATGACCCGTATCCGTTTCACGAAAAACAGACAGGGCTATATCACTTCAGGTTCCGTCAGAAGCCGGATCTGGGCCATTGGAGCCTCCACCTCTTTACCCCACGGTTTTGGATGGGAGTTTCTGAAACGTGATAACAACACAAATATCTCTTATCTGAAAACCGGCACCATTAAGTTGACCGCCAGCCCGACGGGTGCCGGGACCGGCGATATCACCTCGCAGGCCCGTTCCGACAGCGAAGTAACTAACGGGATTATCCTATTCGACAATGTGCTGAACACCATCAATCCTTACTACAATAACGTAGGCGGAGCGTGGGGCGTTGCAGGCGTTCCCCAAACCTGTTACTTTGAGTTCACCATCAAAGCTACCGACAGGATTAAGGCGATAGAGTTGCTGGCCTATATGTACAAAACAGCCGACCGCTCCCTCTCAGTCCGTACCTTTGGTACCCCCCCTGCCCAAAATGCCGATCTTAAGTATTTTGGAGCCCGCGACGATGCCTCCGCATCGCCCATTGGCTGGAACCGAAACCCCGGCGCATCCTTCACCTTCCCCCTTGCCGGTGAAAATGCCTTCTACCGCACCCACAAAAACCTGCCTTGGGCCGTAGAATTCATCGCCAACACCTACCGCATCCCCATCGAAGAGACCTCCATCCTCGAAGCTTACCCCGAATTCCAGAAATGGGCCGAATCCGGCGGTACCGCCGACAAAGATTGGTTCAAACACCCGAACACGGATTTGACGCTGGAAGTACCGAAGTGATAGTGCTCAAGTGCTTCGAAGCGCTAGGCGCTTCAAGTGCTCAAGTGCTCTAGTGCTTTAGTGTAAAGACACTTACGCGCAAGCGCGAAGCGCATCACTAGAGCACCAGAGCACTAAAGCACTAGAGCACTAAAGCACTAGAGCACCGCGCGAAGCGCATCACCAGAGCACTATCTTTTCAATAAGTTGTACCACCCCCACCGACTGCTCCACGCTGTTCAGGTGCGGGGTGGTGTCGCATTGGAGTATGCGGTCTATGAAGAGTTTGATTTCGTAGTACATATCGTCGTCGAGGTGAGGCTCGGAGAGCTCTTCGATTTCGCCGTTGCGGTGGCGAAGGGTGAGGCCGTTGAAGCGGTTGATGGCAGGTATCCGGAGGGTGCCGGCTTCGCCCTGGATTTCGGAGGGAAGGGCGCTGTCGGCAATTTTGGAGTAGATTACCATGGCATCCATTTCGGGGTAGGTGAAGAGGGCGGCTCCCTGGCCGTCGGCTCCGGAACTGAGCGGGAAGCTGACAGATCTTACCGTTTGGGGCAGCCCGAAGAGGGCCACCATAGGCGAAAGACAGTAGACGCCGATGTCGGTGAGCGAGCCGTTGCCTAAGGCCGGGTTGAAAGCGTTGAGCACAATGCCCTCTTTGAACTTGTCGTAACGGGAGGAGTATTGGCAGTAGGCGGCAAAGTAGCGGCGGACGGGCCCTATCCGATGGAGCGACTGTTGCAGTTTAATAAAGTTGGGAGTGACGGTGGTTTTCATCGCCTCCATAATCACCAGTCCCCGTGCTTCGGCCTCGGCCGCCATGGCTTTGGCATCGGCCACGGTGGTGGCAAAGGGTTTCTCTACCAGCACATGCTTGCCGTGCCGCAAACAGAGCAGACTCTGTTCGGCATGGAGGCTGTTGGGTGTGGCAATGTACACCGCGTCGATCTGCGGGCTCCGCGCCATCTCATCTAAGGAGGTAAAGGTGTGAGGCACGCGGTACCGTTCGGCAAAGTCGCGGGCCGTTGCTTCGCTGCGCGAGCAGACAGCGGTGAGCCGAAAGCGGCTTTCGTGCGAAGCCCCTTTGAGCATCCAGTCGGTGATAAAGTTGGTTCCTATCACCCCAAATCGAACACTATTCATCTACAATAAGCTTTGTGCAAAGGTATCGCTATCATTGAAATAATTCCTATATTTGTAAGATAGAAATGCCTTAACCGGCTATTGCCGGAGGCCCTGCAAAACTTACTAACTTATTTTTATGAGCCGTTTTCTCCCCGTT
>CAYVJA010000139.1:0-3077 GCA_964451605.1 uncultured Bacteroidales bacterium
AACATTCTATAGATTTGGTGTGCAGGAAAACTACTACTTACTACTAAATCTATATTGCCATGAGAACACTTCTGTCTGTTGTCGCAGGGTTGGTTTGTACCATGCTGTTATTCTCGTGTAAACCGGATGCTGCCATATCGGAGGCCGATATGGGGTCGGCAAAAACCTATCAGGTAGATCCGACTAAGGCCCATCTAAAAGGGGTTGCTTCGGAAATCTTCTCAGACTACACCTTTCTGCCGCTCGAAACCAAGGGCGATTGTCAGATTGCCTCAATCGATGAAATTATTCCGTACAAAGGGCACTACTACCTTCTCGACAAACAGTCGAAAGCCCTCTTTTCGTTTGATGCACAGGGAAAATTTGTGTGGAAAATTGCGGCTGCAGGCAGTGGTCAGGGCGAGTATACCGCCGTGAACCATATGGCCATCGACACGGTACAGTTGTGCATTGTGGCCATGTGCCTGGATAAGGTAATCTGTTACAACCTGGCCGACGGCCGGTTTACAAAAGAGGCCAACTTTAAAACCGGAATCCCCGAAGCCATGGTAGCCACCGACACTTTTTGCCACTACCAAAACAATCTGTACCTGAACGGCGATTTGAACAATCTGAGAATTATCACCAAACATAAGGTACTCAACGAATACCTGCCCATCAATACCGATTTCAAGGGCTACTGCCTCAGAGGACAACGCTTCTTTTCAGGCAACCCCGACGCCACCGTCTATTTTAACGACTACCTGAGCAATATTGTCTACGAAGTAACCCCCACCCAACTGATCGCCAGAACCATTGTCGATTTTGGCGACAAACAGATTACCGCCGAAGGAATCCGCCAGCTGGGTGCAGCACAGAGCGCATCGCAAATTGCCAAGTCGTGGATATGCAGCGAAATCCGGGATTATTTTGAGACACCCTCACTGCTGAAATTCAGCTATGGATACCAAGGCGCTGTCTACACCTTTCTTTACGCAAAAAAGAACCAACAGACCTATCACTACAGAAACGTCTGGTACGACGACATAGCCTACGGATTCATCCCCGAAAGATGGATGTTTGCCAACGACACAGCCCTCCTCACCTGGAAAGATGCAGGCCAACTCCTGCGCGAACAGGCACAATCGCCAGAATACTACCAGGCCGAAGTAGCCAAACAGACAGCCGAAACCAAAGACCCCGGCATCAAAGCCCGGTACGAAACCCAGCTGGCCCTGTACAAACAGCACTACAAACAAACCGGCATCGACAAACTCAAAGAGACCGACAACCCCGTTTTGATCTGGATGAACCTGAATGCAAAAATGCGCTGATGCGCACTACACCTCCGTTTTCGGTTTCAACAGCCGTTTCACTATGTAAATTACGGTGAGAATCCAGCCTGCGGGATAGGGCGCTATAAAGAGCCCCCACCACCAGGAGAGTTGGCCGGCACCGAGCCCGCCGAGCGTAGAGATATAGATCATACTACCCACGCCAAAGAGGATCAGGAGAAACGCAAGGAGAAAAACACGCCGGTGTCTGTCGCCCGAAACACCGGTAGAGAGGGCCATCAACCCACTGGCAACCGTAATCAGTACCGACCCCTCAAGCGGATCGATTGCACCTACCACAACACCCACTGCTCCCATAATGTAGAGCGTACGGGCCCAAGACTTTGTTTTATTCATTAGATTTTTTGGTTTCGGCCAATCAGGAAGTAGAGCAGGGCGCCAAAAACATTGAGCCCGATTACTACAATAACCCAAATCAATTTATTACTTCCTTCAAAGTTACTGCGGATAATATCAATCAAAGCAGCAATGGGAAGAATAAGAAACAGGGCTAAGCCACCCAAAAACATGGCAATTTCCAATAAACCAAACAATGCAAACATAAGGCAGGATAGGGGTTAGTGGTAAATGGTTAGTGGTAAATGGTTAATGGTGAATGATGGTTTAAAAATATCTAATAGTAGAATAACTGGTTCACTTTTTAGGAATAATTAAGGATTTATTTCAAAAAAAGAGGGTGGCTCCAAGTAAAACACATTGGAAACCACCCTCTTCTGCTAAATCCGCGTGCCAACGCAGCACCAGAGCACTAGAGCACTAATTAATAATTCGTCTTCTTCGGCTCAAAAAACGATTTCGGGTGCTGGCAGGCAGGACAATTTTCAAGGGCTTTTTTCCCTTTATGGATGTATCCGCAGTTGCGGCATTGCCATTCAATGGGCTCGTCTCTTTCGAAGAAGGTGCCTGAGGCAACGCGATCAAGCAGGGTGCGGTAACGGGTTTCGTGTTCGGCCTCAACGGTGGCGATTGATTTGAAGGCCTGCGCTACAGCTTTGAAACCCTCTTCTTCGGCAATTTTGGCAAACTCGGGATAGAGAATAGACCACTCTTCGTTTTCGCCAGCAGCAGCTGCTGCCAGGTTTTCGGCGGTGGTACTGATGATTCCGGCCGGATAAGAGGCGGTAATCTCAACCATTCCCCCTTCGAGAAATTTAAAGAAACGTTTTGCGTGTTCTTTTTCCTGCTCGGCGGTTTCCATAAAGATAGCGGCAATCTGTTCGAAGCCCTCTTTTTTGGCAACACTCGAGAAATAGGTGTAACGGGTGCGGGCCTGCGATTCGCCGGCAAAAGCTTTTAACAAATTCTGTTCGGTGCGGGTACCTTTAATGCTCTTTTCCATAGAAGTATAGTTTAAATAAAACAATAAAAACAAGACAACAGGCCTCTCTTTCCAGGCCACGAGAGGCAATAACTGAGTAAAGATACAAAAAAAAACCTATGGATTTTTGCCCATTTTTGTTTATACTTGCAAGAGTACCACCCCTATTTATGTTGCTATTTCGTGCATTAGGCACTAACATTCAGCCGATTCTCTAACCCATTCGGGTTAACATAATGTTATTATGCAACAGAACCGACATCCTGCCATCGGGATGTACCCTCAAGCACCGCAGTAAAGCACCGCCACACTGCTACTCTGTCCCACTGCCACACCCGCGCGCAGCGCATCACCAGAGCACCAGAGCACCAGAGCATTAGAGCATTAGAGCATTAGAGCATTAGAGCATTAGAGCATTAGAGCAT
>CAYVJA010000140.1:0-238 GCA_964451605.1 uncultured Bacteroidales bacterium
AAAACCGTGCCCATTCGCGGCAATGTCGGCACACGCATTGAGAAACTCCGCAATAATCCGCAGATTGATGCAACCATTCTGGCAGCAGCCGGTCTGGAACGCCTGGAGTTTCACCTCTTCCCTGACGGACATTTCACGGCTCCGCCTAAATACAGCAACGTCCCTCTGGATGGAATCCTCGGCTCAAAGCTGAGCCCCGAAGAAATGCTCACCTGCGTAGGCCAGGGAGCTATCGGTA
>CAYVJA010000140.1:278-1999 GCA_964451605.1 uncultured Bacteroidales bacterium
CCGCTCTGTGGGTCGCTGCCGAGCGGGAATTCCTGCGCGCAGTGGGCGGAGGCTGCCAGAGTCCCGTAGCTGCACATGCCCAGATAACAGGCCACACTCTCCACATGGATGTCGTCTCATTTCGGGTTCAACCACCCAAGAGCGCCCACGTCTCCGGTAAATTGAACGAAACCGAGCAGATCGGCCGACAAGCAGCAAAATTAGTTTCCTGATAACGAGGCCAACCCTGTCGTCTTTCGTCCTTACTAAGCCACAGCACCCATCTAGGGAAAGCTCTGGCACCTGCTTTTATTTTCAGAAAACCCGATCTTCTTCCGCTCCAATGGGAATCCATATCCCGGCACGGTATAACCCTGCTTGACCATTTTTTTAAATTCACTACAATAATCCCGTCAATTGGAGCTCAGAGACTGGCGCGATTAAACTCTGAACAGGTTTTCCGACCTGACGGCTGTACATAATGGCTAGCCCTATAAATATTATTTTATGAAATCGTTGAAAAACATGTTATGGGTTGTTCCCATGTTTCTTCTCTGTTCGTGCTGTACTTCTCAGCATGAAAAGGTGGTGGAAGGTAATTTTAAACCCACCTGGGATTCACTTTCCCAGTACAATCAAGCCCCCGATTGGTTTCGAGATGCAAAGTTTGGAATCTGGGCGCACTGGGGTCCCCAATGTCAACCTGAAGAAGGCGACTGGTATGCCCGTGAAATGTATCTTGAGGGAAGCCGTGTCTATAATGCCCATCTGAAGAAATATGGGCATCCCTCGGAGTTCGGTTTCAAAGACGTTATCCATGACAACTTCGACCGCTGGGACAGCAAATACCATAGCGGGAATTCGGTAAACATGGGGCCCAAAAAAGACCTTCTTGCCGGATGGAAGAAAGCAGCCGATGCCAACGGCTTGCGTTTTGGCGTGAGTCTCCATGCCTCGCACGCATGGACCTGGTATGAACCTGCGCAACGCTCCGATAAAGAAGGTGCCAAAAAAGGCATACCTTACGACGGTAAATTAACAAAGGCCGACGGAAAAGGTCAGTGGCGGGAAGGATACGATCCCCAGGAACTCTACGCCCAGAATCATGACCTTGGCAGATACAGCCTTACCGACAATGGTGCCGTGCATAAGCATTGGCGCTGGCGCGAAGGGGCTTCATTGCCCGACGAGGCATATCGGCAGGCTTTCTTAAACCGCAATCTGGATTTAATCGACAAGTATAGTCCGGACTTCGTCTATTATGACGATGTTTCATTGCCACTATGGCCGATCAGCGATGTCGGGCTGAAGATTGCTGCGCATCTTTACAACAAGAGTGCCGAGGAGCATCAAGGCAAAAATGAAGCTGTGATTACGGCAAAAGAGTTGGCCCCGGATGAAAAAGATTGTCTGGTTTGGGACGTGGAAAGAGGAGTACCGCCCAATATAAAGGATAAGCCATGGCAAACTTGCACCTGTCTGGGCTCGTGGCATTACGACCGTGGAATATACGAGCGAGGCCATTATAAGACGGCAGCCAACGTGGTGAGGTTATTAACAGACGTCGTCAGCAAAAACGGCAACCTGCTCCTGAGTGTCCCGCTTAGAGGCGACGGGACCTACGATGAAAAGGAAGAAAAAATTCTCAATGAGATAGCAGCATGGATGGACATAAATGGCGAAGGCCTGTTTGGCACCCGTCCCTGGAAAGTTCATGGCGAAGGCCCATCGTTTGCCGAAAG
>CAYVJA010000140.1:2079-3060 GCA_964451605.1 uncultured Bacteroidales bacterium
TTTGTAGCAAAGGGCAATCTGATCTATGCGCACATTATGGCATGGCCTAAGGAAGGGAATAACTCCATTCTGGTTCGTTCATTAGCCAAGGGCAATGAGCTATATCCGCAGGAGGTTAAAAGTGTGGAGCTTTTGGGTTATAACACCCCCTTGACGTTCACACGCACAGATGAAGGTTTGCGAGTAGAGCTTCCCAAAGATGTGCACTTCAATGATATTTCACTTGTGCTGAAAGTTACCCCTGTTAATTGATAACGTACCCGATAAAATATACTCCAAACCAGGGGCGGATGTAATTATTATTCCGCCCCGTGACGGTGAGTAATCAGTATTCTGACGACCGTACCCACTTTATCTCCAATATGAAAACTGTATCTCTCAGTCTGGCTCTGATATCGAGCCTCTTTCTGGCAGCAAGTTCCCCGTGGGCTGCCGAGCCCGAACCGCATCAAACCGCTGCGCTCATCCAGGCAAAAGCCCCTGCAACGGTCTTTACCCTTGGGGAACCGCTCCTCTTTACCCTCAAAGAACCGGGACTCCTTCCGCTCCAATGGGAACTCAAAGACTGGCACGGCAAAACTCTGAAGAAGGGCAATTGGCCCGAAAGCATTCAGACCATTGTTACTGAAACTCCTCGCCCACACTGGAGCTCGAAGCCCTTTCCACCGGCTACTATCAGCTCTTTCTCTCTGGAGAAAAGGACTCCTTTGAGGGATCAAGCAGCTTCACGGTCGTCGCTGATCCGGCCACACGCACACGTAACCCGGATACCTACTTCGCCATGGATACGGCGCAGAGCTGGCTGGCCAGGCCGAAACCTGACAACACCCGCTTCCCCGGGGCCGGCTTCGAAGTGGTCTCTGCGGCGGTCCGTAGAGCCGCTCTGGAACTCCTCCGCGAGCGCCTCCGCTGGGCCGATGTCGAGCCCGAGCCGCTTCAATCCCCGTGGGGCGATCACGATCCGAACGCCCGGCTCCTTCA
>CAYVJA010000141.1:0-2401 GCA_964451605.1 uncultured Bacteroidales bacterium
TTTTGGTATCAACAGGCACGCTCCTTTCAATATTTTACTTTACTCAATCTGGCTGTCTGGTGGAATATCTTCGTTTCGAAAAAAGAGGAGGGTCTGTTATGAGTAAGGTGATAGCCATTGAAGCCCAGCGTATCTTCCGAAAAAAAAAGGGAGGGATGGATGTTGTGGTATTGGAGATTATCCGCGAATTGCAGAAGATCGACAAAGTGAACCGATACTATATTCTGGTGGCCCCCGGACCGGACAGATGTCTGGAACCCACCGGGAATTTTACCATTGTCGAAATTCCCGGTAACTTTTATCCTCTTTGGGAACAGTATCTGCTTGTCAAGGCGCTTAGGAAGATATCTCCCGATATTGTTCATTGTACCTCGAACACAGCCCCTCTGTTTTGGCGAGGTAAAATGTTGCTTACGTTGCACGATATTATCTTTCTGGAGAAGCTGGAGGGCAGGAATAGTTCCCGATATCAGCAGATGGGCAGAATCTATCGGCGTTTGTTTGTGCCACCTCTGTTGAGACGCGATATCCCTCTTATCACGGTTTCGAATTCCGAAAAAGAGCATATCCGACACGCGCTGGGTATCGCCGACAGCAGAATTCGTGTAATCTATAATGCCTGCAGTGATCATTTCTATCGGCGTGACTTTGGGGCCGAACCCCGCGAAAATAGGGCTATCCCTGATCAATATTTCCTTGCCTTGGGGAATACCGACCCCAGAAAAAACATGATGGGGCTATTACGGGCCTATCGTCTGTACCGCAGCTTCTCCCCGAACCCTATTCCTCTTGTTATCACTGCATTGTCGGCAGAAGAGTTGCAGCAATATCTGCTGCAGCTGGATGCTTCGGATCTGACGTCACACATTATCCTTCCCGGTTTTGTGTCCTGGAAAGATCTTCCCTGGTGGTACAGTGGCGCTGTGGCATTTTTGTATATCTCTCTGCGAGAGGGTTTTGGAATACCCATTCTGGAATCCATGGCCTGTGGTACTCCCGTACTTACCTCTTCTATCTCCTCTATGCCCGAGGTAGCCGGGCCTAACGGACTTCTGGCCGATCCTTTTATGCCCGATCAGATAGCCGACTGGCTGTTACGGCTTGAAACCGACGAATCGCTCCGCGAGGCGCAAAGTCGATACGGTCTGGAACGGGTGAAGCACTTTTCCTGGCGAAAATCGGCCGAACAGGTGCTCTCTCTCTACCGGGATCTCTGATTAGTTGCCGTGTGAGGTGTGGATAAAACGGCGGTTGGCTCCCTTGATACGGAACAGCGTCAGAAACATGAGCAGAAAAGCCTGACCTGCGTAGAGTGCAGCGGTAAACAGCTTTCGGTTCCATAGCCGGGCCGGAATGGCAATTGCCAGTGTACAGCAGACAGTGAGCCATAGGCAGAGCCATTTTGCAGACAAGGGCCGAAGCAAGATGAATGTAAGGAGTGCCAGGAGAAAGGTTCCCCCCAGAAAGAGGATTCTCGGTGGCATGGCGGTTTGCATAATCTTATCGAGAAAATCGAATCTCCCGTTTCGGATTGCCCAGGGAATCTCCGGTCCGAATCGGCGGAGATAGACAAATTGGGCCGAAAGCCATCTTTTTCGCTGCTTTGCAAAGGCCTCAGGCTTTCTGATTTTTTCGTCGTAAACGGGTGTCTCTTGCAGATAGTCGAACCGATAGCCTTTGCGAAGGTAATAGTGCTCGAGTTCCTTATCGAATCCGCCTACGCTGGTAAAACTCTTCAGGGTCTCTTTCAGATCGGAAAATTCGAAAGCCATCCCCGATCCGATGAGCGCAGAGGAGAGTCCGGCCTGAACATGCCCCAGCCGAAAGATGGAGTTGTTAATCTCTTCGCTCAGTGCATCTAATACCTGAAACGGGGTATCGGTGTGTTTGGCCTGTCGGTGAGCCTGTACAATGCGCGAGCCGGAATGGAATGCCCGGTTTATCTCTCTGAGAAAGGAGGGCTCAACGGTATTATCTGCATCCATAATCACAGCGATATCGAAATCTGCCAGCTGCGAAAAAGCCAGATTCAACGCCTTCACCTTGGTGCTCCCATCCGGAAATTGTGCCACGACAAGCCGTATGGGGAGTTTTGCAAGTGCCTGATTGGTTGACTCCTCCATATGGTCGGAGATCACACAGATTTCGAATTTTCCGGTAGGATAGTCCTGTGCCAGAAAACTTGCCGCACTCTCTCCAATTACCTTGTCTTCGGCATAGGCCGGAATCATAACCACAATGCGACTGAGCTGCTCATCAGGTTCACTCTTGGTGGTGGCCGGTTTTGCCGGACGCCAGGTTCGCGCTGCCAGGGCAAAAAAGAGCAGGTAGGCTGCGTAGAGGGCACAAAGCCCAAACAGAACGGCGTCGATGAGGGTTACAATGCCCATAGTAGTCAGGA
>CAYVJA010000141.1:2411-2941 GCA_964451605.1 uncultured Bacteroidales bacterium
TTGTTCAGAAATGTGTCGCGGTTCAGTAGGAAATCGATAATGCCCCGGGTACGCCAGGTGAGTAAATCTGCCCGTTTTTGCAACAGGTTACGGAGGCACTCTTTGGGATAGGAAATGGCCAACTGAAACAGATAGGATAACCATCGTTGGGGTATAGTCCGGTTGCGGCGGGCATAAAGAAACCGGATACGGGTCTGGTAATAGACACGAACAGGACTCTCCTTTCCACCGGCGGTAACACTTCCTTTGTGAAAGACGGTGACTTCGGGTTCGTACCACATCTCGAACCCCGCTCTACTCATGTGTTCGCACCAATCCAGCTCTTCGTAGTACAAAAAATAACGCTCGGGGAGCATGCCTATCTTTTCGACTACCTCTTTCGAGACCATCATGGCTGCACCCAAAATGGCCGGTGTCGGCTTTGCGGTGTTGTATTGCCCGTTGTCAGGCTCATCACAGCCAATGAGCCGATTACGCAATGAGATGCGGGTCATGGGCGTATAGCCCGCAAACTGGATGGGACGATCTCC
>CAYVJA010000142.1:0-1325 GCA_964451605.1 uncultured Bacteroidales bacterium
TCCTTTTTTGTAGACACTCTCCGTAATCAGATTTGGGTTGCTAACAGAGGCATCGACCAGAATTATCTGCAGTTTGGGTCGATCTACAAAAAACCGGTGCTTTCTGGCACTTTTGGTCAGAAGGGAGGGCTTTTGTCGGGCACAAAACTAAAAGGAAGAGCGCGTGCCCGCCATTTCTATTACCCCTCGGCAGTGGCCACCGGCCCCGACGGCACCCTCTATCTGGCTACTGCGGCTCCGGGTGCGGGCGGATCTGTTATCGAAGCCTATTCGCGAAACGGTTCGCTGCTGTGGAAAAAGGAGTCGCTGGCTCCCCATAGTGGTGCCGACTTCGATCCAACACAGCCCCGGCAACTCTATACCCTCGACAAAAGCTTTGAGCTGGGCGAAGTTCTTTCCGGGACAAGAGCCGATCAGCTTCGTGCCGTCACACTCGATCGCTTCCGTTTTCCTTTCGATTCACGGTTTCACCCTTCGACCGAGGCAACAGGCGCTGTTTTTGTCAGAGCAATTCATGGAGAGAAGTTCCTTTTTGTGGTTTCGCCGCAGGGAAGCACTCTGTCCGGATACCGTTTCGAATCTGCCTTGGGCGAAGTGGCAATTCCGTTTCTCCACATGACGTGTGGGCAGGAGGATGAGCTATGGCTCGACCAGAATGGCGATGGGGAGGTTCAGCCTTCGGAAAAGCGACGTCGGAAATCGGAAAATCGGTATGCCATGGCTTTTTATGTAGATCATAATGGCTCTATCTGGAAGGGGTTACGGGAGCAAGGGGTTAGAATGTGGCCTGCGGGCAGACTAAGTGCTCAGGGGATACCCCATTACGGCGATGAGACCTCTCTTTTTTGGAATTTGCCCCAGGGGATTTCGCAGGCAAAGCGGATCTGGTACGACAGTGGGCGTGATCAACTCTTTCTTTCGGGTTATTCTAACGAAGGGGGGCACGACCGAAGCGATGCAACCTGGTGGTGTATGGGTTCTACGCTTGCCCGGTACGACGGGTGGATGGCTCGTCACAAAGCAACGCCGGGTGCAGATGCCCGAAAGGTAACTCCCTCCATGCGAATATTTCTCCCATTTGTTGTGGGACAGCGCGAAGAGGCTACGCCAAATGCAAAGTCGTTTGCCGTGGAGGGCGACTATATTTTTGTGGCGATGGCTGCGTTTGGCAAGATTGATCTCTACCGTCGCGACAATGGTCAGTATCTGGGGCAGATGGTTCCGGGGAAGTATACCGATGCCGTCCGGGGCACTGCATTCCTGAATAATGGCATCTCGGCACGTCGCAATGCCGATGGTTCTTACTATATACTCAATCCCGACCG
>CAYVJA010000142.1:1421-1669 GCA_964451605.1 uncultured Bacteroidales bacterium
CTGTTTTTTTGAGTAGCCCGAAGTTATCGGGTTGTTATGTTTGTATCTGAATTATGTAAAGAGAAATGACACGCAGAGTACCCCCATTTACATGGCTCCTTTTTCTGCTCCCATTGATAGGGATTGCAGGAGTGCTCCATGCGCAAACCTTGCCACTGAGGCTTAATTGCGGAGGCCCTTCTGTGGGGCAGTGGCTATCGGATGCGCCTTATGCAAAGGGTGGGAAATCGTATCGGTTTTCGCGTAAA
>CAYVJA010000142.1:1757-2890 GCA_964451605.1 uncultured Bacteroidales bacterium
GCAGAGAACCAATGGTTTTTGGTCGATTTTAATGTGGTAGAGGCCGCCGGCGGAACCAATAAGGTTGTTGTAAGAGACTTGGATGTTACAGTGCGCGATGGAAACGGACTGCAGATTCTCTGTGAAAAGGGGGAGGGGAACGATGTGTTTGAGGCTGCCCTTGAGATCTATCAGTTAGAGCATCCGGTAAATATTCCCCCCTCTACGCCGCAAACACGGGTTTCGCCCATTCTGCCCGCGAGTGGCGAAACGCCCTCTCTGCCAGAGGGATTTGTGGTATATAGTAAGGGGAGCGGAGCGGAACGCACCTTGCATAGGGCCGGGTTGGCCCCAGGTATGTTGTTCGATCAGATTATGGCCACCGAACAGCTTATTTGCCCCAAAGGGGAGAAGGGTGGTGATATTTCCGGGCAGATTTCGTTCGACGGAAAATGGCTCGCTTTTTCCAGAAGCAGGGGCGGAAACAGCCCTTCGATGGGGCGTGATCACTATCAGGATTGGGAGGCGTGGGATATCTATATTGTGCCGTTGCATGGAAAGTTGCCGGCCGAACCTGTCTATATCGACAGAGGCTATTTTCCTGTTTGGGCCGACGACTCTTTTAAGGGGCGGAAAACCCTCTACTATTCGAAGGGGGGAGATAAACCTTCGGTATGGCGGGTTACAATTTCTTCTGTTGGTAAGGCCGGAAAACCGGAGTGGTATTATGATTTGCCTGTTGAGGGATACGAAGGACATGCTATGGTTTCGCCCAACGGGCAGTTTATAGCGGCTCGCTATAACGGTGCGGTCTATGCATTGCACATCAAAGGATTACTCCAGGGCAGAACCATCCGGATGGATGAGGGATGTCATCCGCATATCACGGCCGACAGCCGGTGGATCTATCATGCCAGCCGAAAGGTGAGCCGTTCCGATGGAAGCGCTAAGGGCGAAGGAGGGGCCGGCGGACTTTACCATTTTGGCTCTTCGGCCGATATGCGTTGGTTTATCACTCGCACGGGAGGCGATTGGCGCGATCAGAATGGTGGCGACGAAGTGTGGCTTTGTGCGCTTACAGCGAACGAAAAGCAGTTTAACACCCATCCGGTGATGAAAATTTCCGAAGAGGGATCGTGGGTGGATGTGCATGT
>CAYVJA010000143.1:0-2816 GCA_964451605.1 uncultured Bacteroidales bacterium
GCCCGACAGATACCAGGAAGAGCTTCAAAAAGTGAAGGCCTACATGGCCACCAACAATGTATATGGCGTTGACCTGAATCCAACCGCCATCGAGCTGGGTAAATTGTCATTGTGGCTCAATGTGATCCATAAGGATATGGAGACCCCATTCTTCAGCAACCGCATATGTACAGGCAATGCGGTGGTGGGAGCCTGGCTCAAGGTGTACAAGGTGGCCGACTTTAGCCTTGACACCGATGCACACGGTATCGCCAAAAGACATCAGAGCTCTAAGATCTGGTGGGAGAAAGCTCCCCGCATGCTGCAATTCAAACCACAAGCCGATTACGACAAAATCAAGCACGGTCGAAAACCCGACGAGATATACCACTTCCTGCTGCCCGATAAAAACATGGTGCCTTCGGCCGGGATCAAAATCCTGAAGGAACAACACGATGCTGCCGCTAAAAGAATCAATAGCTGGCGCAAAGAGTGGATCAAACCCCTGGGCACCGAAGAAATGGAGCGACTCAAGGCCATCTGCCAAAAAATTGACGAGTTGCTCGCCGAATACTATCGTTTCCAGCGCTCCCTGAACCTCAAAACCGCCTCGAAGCAAGAGATCTTTGGGGTACCGGTGACCCAGAGAGTTGCCAGCCTGCGCAGTTACGACGAGAAAGAGCGTCTGGCCGACCAGCGTAACCGCCACAGTGCCCCCTATTTCAAACTCAAGATGGTTATGGACTACTGGTGCAGCTTCTGGTTCTGGGATTTGCGCGAGGCCCAATACCTGCCCGACCGGATGCAGTATTGGAGCGACATAGCAGCCATCCTCGACCTCGACACCAATAAGGCGCTCGAAGGCATTATGGAGCGTCGCGGCCAGTTGAAGATGTTCGAAGAGGCCCAACAGCTCAGCCTTGCCATGGAGCCTGAGCCCGGGAAGTACGGGGGTGACCGTTTAGCGGCCGATTTTGCAGAGGCTGTTGTCGCAACCACCCGGCACCGCGATCTCTTCGACAACAACCAACGCTTGGAAATAGTTACGCGCTTATCACGGCAGTACGCCTTTTTCCATCCGCAGCTGGAGTTCCTCGAAGTCTTCTGGGAACGGGGTGGCTTCGATCTTATTTCCGGGAATCCGCCCTGGCTCAAGCTTCAGTTCGAAGAAAAAGGGGTCATCAGCGAGAAATTCCCCGAGGTAGTCATCCAGAACATTTCAGCGCCACGAGTACGCCAATTACAGACGCAGTTCTTTGCCGACCATCATCTGCGCGAGCTCTACCTCAACGAAGTGCAGGGTACGGAGTGTGCTTCTGTGTTTCTCAATGCCGGACAAAACTACCCCTTGTTGGCAGGCCAGCAAACCAATCTGTACAAGTGTGTGCTCGAGAACGGCTTCAATCAGCTCAACCCAAAGGGCTATATGGGGCTGCTGCATCCGGAGGGTGTTTATGACGACCCCAACGGACAGCTACTGCGAAAAGAGATCTATCCAAGGTTGAGGTATCATTTTCAGTTTCAGAATGCCTTTAACTTATTCGCTGAAGTTGCACATCGAGAAAAATATGGAATTAACATTTATTCCGGGTCCAAAGGGGAGATTTCCTTTTCTTCCATCAACAACCTCTTTCATCCATCCACCATCGATGGCTGTTTTGTGCATGATGGCAGGGGAGAGTGTGGTGGTATAAAAGAGAAGGGTGATGGTGAAGACGGTTTTACATGGAACCTAAAACCCCACAAGAGCCGTTTGGTGCATTTTACCCACAGTCGGTTAATGGTGTTGGCGTTGCTTTTTGAGAACGCTAACAATGGTGATTCAGCCAAATTGGTCTCCATTCATTCTGATGCCGTCATCAGTGTGCTTGAAAAGCTGAGCAATTTTAGCTCCTCGGTGCAAAACTTTGAAACCAAGATTTCTGAAGGTTTGCATGAAACCAACGAAGTAGATTTGGGCACCATTATCAGGCATACAAAGTTTCCGGACATTGAAAACTATGAAATGGTGTACAGTGGGCCCCATTTCTTTGTGTCGAATCCTTTGTACAAAACACCCAAGCAAATATGCACCGAAAAAGCCCATTACGACATAATCGATCACAGCAGCATCGATGAGCATTTTGTGGCCCGCACCAATTATGTGCCGTACAATAACCCGCACGATTTTCCCAACCTGATTAAAGGATTTAAAACCGGACAAATAGATGCCCTCGGCAACGATCTTTATCACCGCTGGATAGACTACTATAAGTTGGGATTCAGAAAGATGCTGAGCCAGGCCGGCGAACGTACACTTACGGGAGCTATCTTGCCTCCGAAGTCCAGTCACATCAATGGGGTTATTTCTGTCATTTTTGATGAGCATCAGTTACTTGTTGAACTCTCAGCGTTAACGTCATCACTTGTGCTCGATTTTTATGTCAAAACTGTAGGTGCATCCAATCTTACGGATAATCGACTATCTGCATTCCCACTTGGCATCTCCGACCAATTCAAGCCCCGGCTTTTTGTGCGCACTCTATTGCTCAACTGCCTCAACAAGTACTATGCTCCGCTTTGGGAAGAGATGTGGCAGGATGCTTTTATACACGACAGCTGGTGCAGAACCGACAGTCGCCTGAAACCTTTTTCTGCCCTTACCAGGGAGTGGCAGTGGGCTACCCCGCTGCGCAACTGGTATGAGCGCCGGCAGGCTCTGGTAGAGATTGACGTTCTCTCGGCTATGGCGCTGGGCCTGACCTTAGAGGAGCTCATTCTCATATACAACGTGCAGTTCCCCGTATTGCAGCAAAACGAAGACGATACCTGGTATGATGCCCGGGGCAACATTGTCT
>CAYVJA010000144.1:0-2696 GCA_964451605.1 uncultured Bacteroidales bacterium
CCGACGATGATGTTTTGGGCACTTTCCAGGAGTTGTCAACTTACCACCGCGAAAAACTTGGATTAAAAGTACTGGCGATTACCGGAACCAACGGGAAAACCACCACAGCCACCCTGCTCTATCGACTCTTTACGCGACTCGGATTTCGGTCGGGGCTTCTCTCTACGGTAATTAACTATGTGGGCGACACCCCTGTAGAGGCAACGCATACCACTCCCGACCCCATTTCGTTGAATTCGCTGCTGGCCCGCATGGTCGATGAGGGATGTACCTACTGTTTTATGGAGGTCAGTTCGCACTCGGTGGTTCAACACCGGATTGCCGGTTTAACCTTTGCCGGGGCTGTATTCACCAATCTTACCCACGATCATCTCGATTTTCATGGTACGTTCGATGCCTATCTGAAAGCGAAGAAGGCCTTTTTCGACGGGCTGTCGCCACAGGCTTTTGCGCTGACCAATAAAGACGATAAGAATGGCCGGGTGATGGTGCAGAATTGCAAGGCTTCCCTGCATACCTATGCCCTCAAATCGATGGCCGATTTCCGGGGCAGGATTGTGGAGCCCCATTTCGAGGGGATGTTGCTGCAGATAAACGGCACGGAGGTATGGACCCATTTTATCGGAGAGTTCAATGCCTATAATCTCCTGGCAGTTTACGGTGCCGCTACGCTGTTGTTCCCCAACCGTGAGGAGATTTTAACGGCAATGAGTGCGTTGTTCCCTGTTGAGGGACGGTTTGAGTGTGTGCGTTCCGGGAGCGGAGTGCTGGCCATTGTAGACTATGCGCATACGCCCGATGCAGTAGAGAATGTGCTGCTTGCCATTCATCAGTTGGTCGACCCACTTGGGGCGCGGGTCATTGCCGTGGTAGGAGCGGGGGGTGACCGTGATAAAAGTAAACGGCCCGAAATGGCCCGTATTGCTTTCCGGAACAGCCATCAGCTGATTCTTACTTCCGATAACCCCCGTACCGAAGACCCGGCGGCTATTCTCGAGGATATGGCTGCAGGGCTCTCGCCCCAGGAGCGTATGCAGTCGCTGGTGATTGCCGACAGGCGGGAGGCTATCAGGACTGCTTGTCGCCTTGCCCAAAAGGGCGATGTCATTTTGGTGGCAGGAAAGGGTCATGAGAATTACCAGGAGGTGAATGGTGTTCGACACCATTTTAGTGATAAAGAGGAGTTAGAGACTATTTTTCAAGTCCAATAATTTGTCAGATTATGCTATACTATCTGTTTACCTGGCTCGATAAGAGCTTCGATTTTCCCGGCGCCGGAATGTTTCAGTATATCACCTTCCGTTCGGCAGCGGCGGTAATTGTGGCGCTTCTGCTTTCGCTCTTTTTCGGCAGGTATATCATCTATATGTTGCAACGAAAACAGGTGGGCGAGACCATCCGGAATCTGGGGCTCGAGGGGCAAATGAAAAAACAGGGAACCCCTACCATGGGAGGGCTGATTATTCTCTTTTCGCTGTTGGTTCCGGTACTCTTGTTTTGCGATCTCTCCAATATCTACGTCCTGTTGTTGCTGATTACGGCCGTTTGGCTCGGGTTTATCGGCTTCATCGACGATTACATTAAAGTGTTTAAGAAGAACAAAGAAGGGCTTCAGGGAAAGTTTAAGATGTTGGGACAGATCAGCCTCGGTATCATTGTGGGTCTGGCCATCTATTTTCACGACGATATTCTGGTTCGGCAGCCTGCTCCCGTGATGCAACAAGAGATAGTAACACCACTCGGAAAGGAGACCGCAATCATCGATTCGCTGGCCTCACTCACTGTTTCGGCAGCTCCTGTTCAAAGGACGTATGTGGATGTGAAATCGACCACTACAACCATTCCCTTTTTCAAAAACAACGAGTTTGATTATCACTCTATTCTGGCTTTTCTGGGCGAGGAGGTGGCCGATAAATGGACCTGGCTGGTGGTTGTATTGATTGTGATTTTTATTATTACTGCCGTCTCGAATGGAGCCAATATTACGGATGGTCTCGATGGACTGGCGGCCGGTACTTCGGCCATTGTTGGGGGGACACTCTGGGTGCTTGCCTATGTCTCAGGCAATATTATTACCTCTAACTATCTGAATATTATGTATCTGCCTGCAACGGGCGAGATGGTAGTCTTTATCAGTGCTTTTATGGGCGCCACCATTGGTTTTCTTTGGTACAACACCTACCCGGCACAAGTCTTTATGGGCGATACAGGCAGTTTGTCGATAGGGGGGATTGTGGCGGTAACCGCGATTTTGATCCGAAAAGAGTTATTGATCCCCATTTTGTGCGGCATTTTCGTAGTCGAAAATCTTTCGGTGTTGATTCAGGTGTGGTACTTTAAATACACGCGGATACGGTATGGCGAGGGTCGTCGGATTTTCCTGATGGCACCTTTGCATCACCATTTCCAGAAGGCGGGCTACCATGAGGCCAAGATTGTTTCGCGTTTTTGGATTGTGGCCTTTATGTTGGCAGCTATTACAGTGATTACTTTGAAAATACGTTAACCATTACGTTATGCATAATCAAGAGGAAAAGAGAAAACGGGTTGTGGTCCTGGGTGCCGGCGAGAGCGGGACAGGCGCTGCTGTGCTGGCATCGGTAAAGGGTTTCGACCTTTTTGTCTCGGATCGTGGGCCTATTAAGGAGGAATATCGGGAGCGTCTCCTGCATTATGGCATTGCTTTCGAGGAGAAT
>CAYVJA010000145.1:0-2644 GCA_964451605.1 uncultured Bacteroidales bacterium
GTATCAATTGGAACCCTTTGGTGGTTACGTGGGTGTAGGGGTCTGTCTATCAGGTTGACTATTCGCTTGCCACCCAACACTCTTTCAAAGTAAAACATTATGGCATTGGGCACATCTTTCTATCATTTTCTGCTTCATACTTCTATCTACCCATCCGGAAAGGTTGCGGCTATGCCCCCGATTGAGAGGGAATAGCCGAAACACAAAGGGGAAAACAATAATACGAGGGTATTCTGTTTTGATACAGGTATGGAATGAATAGCTTGCTGATTATGAACAATAAGGACAGATATTGGCCGTAAGTGGCATCTACGTATCCAGAAGGCAGATGATCAAGGGTTTCTCCTACGGATGGAAGGAGAGGGGCGGGAGAAGATGCAAATAGGGCGAGAGGGAGTCAAGCGAGTCGGACAAAGCCCAACCCACAATATACCGACTTACGAACCTTGTTGGATATGGCTCTGTACCCTGTTCGTATGTGGCAGGTATCTCCTTCGCCCCTTGTTCGATACTTCTTCGATAGTTGTTCGATGAGACGCCTACAGTCGGCAGAAGAGTATCGAACAAGATACGAACGAAATACGAAGGAAATACGAACGAGGTAGCACCCCCCTCCCCCCTACCTCTTACTTTCCGCCCTCACCAACGCAACATCATCAATAAAGCAGTCGGCATTGGCGGCGCCTTCGGCAAGGAAGCCGATTTCAAGCTGGTTGTTGGTTACCTGGATGGCGTTGAGGCGGAGGGTGGTGTATTGGGGGTTGTCGGTGGTGACGGGGGCTTTGTAGGTTTGGGTGCCGGAGATGGCGTACATTTCGAGGCGGGTAAAGGGGCCGCTGTTTTTGATTTTGGCGGTGAGGGTGTAGGTGCCGTCGGGAAAGGGTACGGTGGGGGTGGAGGCGATGCGTTGGTGTACTTTGCGGCTAAAGGGTACACGGTCGCTGATGCGGAGGCTGCGCTCTCCGATTACTTGCCGGCGCTCTTCGCGGGTGTTGGCGTGGTTGAGCACGGGCGAGAGGGAGTCGAGCGAGACAGCAGTCCCTTTGAGGATGGTGGTTTCCCAGCCCAGGAGGCGGGTCTGCACGGGTTTTACAGCGCTGGGCATCTGTTTGCGGTCGGCTTCGAAGCTGGCGTTCTTTACCCAGTTGTTGTGGGGAGCTACTTGCCACAGGCCGGTGGTGGCGTCGAGCTGCCAGGCCTGGAGGGAGTTGAAGGTGGGGTTGTAGCCTTCGAACGAGAGGGGGCACCATTGGTTGTAGCCCAGGCCGTTGCCGGCAAACTCGGCCCAGCGGTCGCCGCAGAAGATCACGGTCTCTTGTTGGGTGCCTCGCACGGTTACAAAGAAGCCGGTTTGCGAGATGTGGGCGTAATCGTCTTCGCAGCCGGGCAGCACCAGCATGTTGTTTTCGGGGAGGTAGGGCCCCCAGATGTCGTCGGCCACCAGATAGTAGGCGTGCGAGCCGTCCCAGCCGTAGAGGTCGGAGGCGGCCAGGTAGTATTTGCCTTTGTATTTGAACATGCAGTTGCCTTCGCGCCCGGCCCCGCGGAACACCTCTTTGTAGTTGAGCAGGGTGAGGGTGTCGTTTTGCAGGCCGATTTCGGAGAGGTAGATTTTGTTGCGTCCCTGTCCGTAGCTGTACACCAGGTACGATTTGCCGCTATCTTCGTCGGTGAATACGGTCTGATCGCCGGTGTTGGGGGTGCCAATCCAGCTCTGCATGTTCTTTACATGGTGCCAGGTAAAGGGGCCTGTGGGCGAAGCAGAGACGGCAAAGAGCACCTGCGAACCGTACTGGATTACCATCACATATTTTTGGGCTTCGGCCACAAAGGCTACCCCCATGCGCCCCATCCAGGTCATCCTTTCGTTGCCCTGGTGGGCAAAGATCTCCTGGTCGGTGAGGGCGTTGGCTTCGAACTTCCAGTTTACCAGATCGGTCGAGCTGTAGCAGGTTACCGCTTTAAAACGGTCGCCCTTCTGGGTCTCCGAAGGGTCGTTACGGTAGGTTTCGGCCTGGGCATAGTGCACGCCGTACCAGTAGTACTTCTTCTCTCCGGTGGCCGGATCGGGAAAGCGGAAGATGCCTCCCCCCTGGCTGTAGAGGGGTTGCCCGTCGGCTGTGTTCCAGAAGGCGTCGTTCTCAATGAGGGGGCTCGATGCCGAAAGCGACGGAGTAGAGAGGGGCTGAGCCGAGAGGGGCTGTGCCGAGAGGGGTTGCAGGGCCGGCAGCAGGGCCAGTCCTGCGGCAAATGAGAGAGCTGCCAAGGCCCGTTGGAATGAGGTTTTCATGGGGAATCGGAGTAAATAGACCGGCAGCAGGGGTGAGCTGCTGCCGGTAAGGGGTGAATGGTTACAATTAACGGGTGGTAATCGATGCTTTGGCTGCCTTCATGCCGTCGGAGGTGGCCGAAATCTCGATGGTTCCGGGTTGCTTGTCGACAGAACGTACAATCAGCATGGCCTTGCCGTAGAAGAGTTTGCGGTAGTTAACAACAAACGATTCGTGCGACTGGGGGTTCCCGTTGCCCACGCCGGCCAGGGTGCCCGCGCCGGTCACGGTAAAGTTCACAAGGTTGTCGGCCAGCGGGCAGAGGGTGCCATCCTTGTCGTAGGCTTCAACCAGCAGGTAGCTCAGGTCGTTGC
>CAYVJA010000146.1:0-875 GCA_964451605.1 uncultured Bacteroidales bacterium
GTTCAAAAAAGTGTTGGGCATACCAGGCACTTGCAGGAATATTCCACTCCCATCCGTTGCCCCCGAATATGCTCTGGCTGGTGCGGGCTGTCCAACCGCGGGTGTTCTGGCCAAACGCCTTACGTGTGGCAATGCGGCAAGGCTCGAGGGCTGCCACCACAAAGTCGAGCAGAGGGGTGTGGCACTCCGACAGATTGGTCGATTCGGCCGCCCAATAGTTCATCTGCACATTAATGTTATTGTGATAATCGCTGGCCCACGCCGGAGTGTTGCTATCGTTCCAGAGCCCCTGAAGATTGGCGGGCAACCCTCCCTGACGCGAAGAACTCATCAATAAATAGCGTCCATAAGCAAACATCAACACCTCCAATTCAGGATCGATACCTCCCTTGGCATAGGCCTTTAACCGCTCGTCGACGGGCAGGGAAACCACCTCAGGTGCAGACTTGCCCACCGAAAGGGTGACACGCCCCGAAAGGGAGGTAAAATCGCGGAGATGGCCGGAGAGTAACTTCTTGTATCACTTTCGGGCGGCTGCGTCTATCGATTGCTCAATCCGGGGCAGAGGGTCGGATCCCCGCCAGTTCGAAGTATAGTCGGGCTTGTAGTTGGTACGGGCATCGACAAGCAGCGTGAGCTGGTTGCACCCTTCAAAGTGTAATACCGAACCTTCGGCCCACACCTTACCGCCCGAAGGGAGCAAGAGTACCTTGGCCGCATGTTTCAGGCCGTTGGCCATTACCCCTTCAAAAATCAGGGCATTGTTGCGTGTGGTGGTAGTGGCACCCTGCGCCGAACGCAAAGAGATTTTGCCCGAAAAAGCCCCCTTTTTCGAAGCCTTGTACAAAAACGCCATCACCTGATCGGGATAGATG
>CAYVJA010000146.1:932-2622 GCA_964451605.1 uncultured Bacteroidales bacterium
TCTACCCCGGCCGTTTCGAATGAGGTGGTGTGCACACCCCGGCCGATATCGAGCAAACGACGGTATCCCGACGGAGTGCCGGTATGCGAGAAATCAATCACAATCTCCCCAAAATTGCGGTACGAACCAAAACCACGATCGCCCGTTTCGTAGGCTCCATCCCAGTTATTGTCGCCCGACCAAAGGCTGTTTTCGTTAAACTGGATCTTCTCCTGCGCTATGCCTGCAAAAAACATAGCCCCCAGTCGGCCATTGCCAATGGGCAGTGCCTCATCGGCCCACTTTTGCGCAGGCTTTGTGTACCAAAGCAATTTAGCCGATGGCAGCGCTGCCAGAGGAAGCGAGATCAGAAGGATAAGCAGAGATAAAATGGTTTTCATAGACCAATGTATAATGATGAAAATAGGGTTACTCCTCAAGAACCAACCGGAAGCCCACATGATTGGCAGGCTGCCAAGCGTAATATCCGTTGCGCGTATAGGCGGTGGCGTTTTTTGGCCGGTCAATCCAGGAGCCACCCCGAACCACCTTGAGCTGTTCTGCAGAAACCGCCTTCTCCTTATAAGGGTAGGGCACAAAATCGGAGCGGGTCCACTCCTGCACATTGCCATGCATATCGTACAGGCCCCAGGGATTCGGTTTGTAGCGGGCCACTTCGGCCACAATCATCGACCCGTCATCGACATTCCGGCTTCGGAGAAGAAAATTATAAAAAGGAAAGTTGGGGTTGTCCTCTGCCATGGGCTGTGGATCAATGCCGGTAACGGCCATTTTCGACAGCTGTTTGTCGGCCAGATTCTCGTAGGGCGAAAAATCGGCATTCGAAGCACCAAACCAGAAAGGCGTAGCACTCCCGGCACGCGCAGCCCATTCCCATTGCGCTTCGGTTGGAAGACAGCACTTGAGCCCGCTCTTTCGGCTTAACAGATTGCAATACTCCGCCGCCTGATTCCATGAGATCCGGATGACCGGCTGCGAGGGGTTGTTGGCAGGATAACCCGGCTGCACATGATCTTTCCATAATTGTGCAATATATCGGCTGTCGTGTTGCGGAAAAAATACACGATACTGTTGATTGGTAATCTCTGTTGCCGACATCCAAAACGATTTCTCAATTTCCACTTTGCACTCGGGGGCGGAGTAACCTCCCCGACGGTTATTCCCCATGACAAAAGCACCGGAAGGAATCTTCACAAAGGTAATCGACACACCGGGTGCTATCTCAACCTCCTTCTGCTCAGTGGGTTCAGGAGTAAAGGGAAAACCCTGTACCTCAACCGGCCGGAAGGGGATTTGAGCCTCCCGTTTCGGTTGCTCTGCCACAGAGGATCCCTGCTTCTCTCGAAACGCAGCGTAGTCGGCCAACTCTTTCTGCCAATCGACGCCTGCATTATTGGCATACTTATTCGTCAGCTCTATTCTGCGGGCTATCTGATCTTCGCATCCGTAAAAAGCATCGGGTTCTGCTACAAAGGCACCGTGATAGGGCGCATTAAAATCGATCCAGTTGTAAAGGGTTCGCCATTCGGCATCGGTGAGGGTAACTCCCTTATGGCCCTGCTTCAACAACTTCACCAGTTCGCTGGTGGAAGCATGATACTCATAGGGCTTCATCACTGCAATATCGGCCTCGGGGCCCTGTCGGTTCACATAGGGATGTAAAGCCAAATAGCTGGTAGAGAGCTTTAGG
>CAYVJA010000147.1:0-2606 GCA_964451605.1 uncultured Bacteroidales bacterium
ACCCGCGACCCTCAGCTTGGGAAGCTGATGCTCTACCGACTGAGCTACTTCCGCGATAGGTGTGCAAAGTTAGAGAAAATCTTTTGCCGCCAAAATTTGCAGCCCATTATTTTGACTGATTCTTGTGCATCCAAGGCGTGAAAAATAGTGTAGATTTGCGCCAATTTTTACAGTAAAAACGCCCACCATTTCGGTTCATGCCATGACAACCTTTCTTCCTATCTCGATGCAAACTGTTGTGCTTCTGGTCTTATCGAACCTATTTATGACCTTTGCATGGTATGGTCACTTGCGAAACTTCGCCGGAAAAGCCTGGTACCTGGCTGTAGTAGTAAGCTGGGGCATCGCCTTCTTTGAATACACGCTGCAAGTACCCGCCAACCGGATTGGCTACCAAGTCTACTCCCTCTCGCAACTGAAAATCATCCAGGAAGTCATCTCCCTGTCGGTCTTCATCCCCTTTGCCATCTTCTACATGGATCAGCCTTTTCGGTGGGATTACGTGTGGGCCGCCTGCTGCCTGTTGGGAGCGGTGTATTTTATGTTTAGAGGCTAATAAACAATGCTCTAGTGCTCTAATGCTCTAGTGCTGCGCAAAGCGCATTAACCATTTCCCATTAATTAGTGAGTGGTTTTTCTTTTTGAAAGGTGTAACTCATGGTTGTCATGAGGAGTTTGTCTTTCTTTTCCTGAAGCATGAGAAGGAGAAGGTGAGAGTTTTTGTGGCTTGACATGAATGAAATTCGGACATCCGATTCGAAGCTGACGCCGGGGAGCAGTTTTTTTGAATATTTGGTTGCCCAGGTGCCTGTCACTTTTCTTTTCCCGCCCTTTTCAATCAGGGTTACCTCTACTACCGAATCATTCACAAACTGTAAGGACTCAATCTTCGGCCTTTCCGCATTTTGCATGTCCTCAATCTGATTCCACTTTCCCAGCAACTCGGCCGGGGTATACTCTCTCTCGGTTCCGGAACCCTCGAAGATACAACTCGATAGCAGTAGTACTAATAGCAAGGGAGTAAAGAATTTAGATATTTTCATGGGGACAGGGGTTAGTGGTGGATGCTGAATGCGCGCTTCGCGCAGGTGCATTAGAGCATTAGAGCATTAGAGCATTAGAGCATTAGAGCATTAGAGCATTAGAGCATTGCGCGCCAGCGCACTATTGTTTTTGTTTGTAGCGGTAATCAACAATTTTGATGGTTCCGAAGAACCCTTTTTTTAGTTTAAAGGATTCTGTTACGCGGCCGTTCTCATAGGTATTGGTGTAGGCCAGGAAGTAAGTGGCGCCCGGCATTTGGCCCTTTTGGACGAAGGTTTCCCATTTTTGGAGAGAATCCCTGGTGAGTTTTCCAAAAGCCATCCTTTTATATCGCAGGAAAGCTTCTAAACTATCCTTACCGGTTTTGTCCAGGAAGTCCGAACTAAACAACTCCAGAATCTCCTTATTCTCCGTGGTTTGATAATCGTAAAAAGCCTTCGCAACCTTTTCGGCATCTAATCGATCTTCAAACCCGTTTCTAACCGTCTTATTGACTCTGACAGTACAACCAATACATCCGCTCAAACCCATCGCAACCAACAACCCCACAACAACAACAGTCCTCATTTTTATTCATCCAATAGTTAAACATAGTAAGATTCCAAACACTGTTACACACGCGCGAAGCGCATTCACCATTCACCATTCACCATTAGCGCGCAGCGCAGCACAAGAGCATTAGAGCACTAGAGCACTAAATCTTTTCCAGCTTCTCCTTCTCCTCCCTCAGCCGTTCGCGCTCTTTTTCTAACTCCTGTTCTTTCTGTTCGAGCTCGGCCTTTTTCTTTTCGATCGATTCGCGTTCTATCTCCTCTTTGGCTTTTTTGGCCTCTTTTTCGAGACGTTTTACTAACTCTTCGAAATATCGCTGTGCTTCCGATTTGTCTCTTAACCGGTTGTCGAGCATCCGGTAATAGTTGAGGCGACCGGCATATTCAACCTGACTGGCCTCCCATTGATTGTACGATATGTCCCACGGGTTGAACCAATTGAGGAATTCATTGGGAATTGCCACCACCGTACTGTCGGGCACATAACACTCAATCCGGAAATCCTGCCCTTTCCATCGGGGCGAAGTGGGGATGGCAAAGGTGCCGGGCAAGGTAATCAGCGAATCGGTAAGGGTGACTGAATAGCGCATCTCATTCAAATTGGCCATGGCCTCCCGTCGCGAAGCACCCTGTGCAGTGCGTACAATCCGGAGCTGAGGCAAAGGATCGGAGGTGCTGTAAAAGGAGATGCGGGGTCGGCCCACCAGCAGATTCGGTTCGACCGAGGTATCCAGAAGCGGCATTTCATCTTCGCCGAAAGGATTGGCCAGCAGCAGTCGGTTTACCGAGGTGGAAAAATAGAGGGTATCGTACGATTCTTTCACCTCTACAACCTCCATCCCGCGCTCTTGCAGCGCAAAACCTTTGGCTATAAACAGTCCACCCGAAACCGTACTGATCAGCGCCACAATCCAGAGTAGAAAAGAGCCCATCACTACCCACGGGGTGCGAATCCGAAAATTGAAGAGCAACTTCAGCCCCAGCAACAAGAGCCCCAGCAGCGGAAACAAA
>CAYVJA010000148.1:0-2518 GCA_964451605.1 uncultured Bacteroidales bacterium
GAGCACCAGAGCACCAGAGCACCAGAGCACCAGAGCACCAGAGCACCAGAGCACTATCACTTCCCTATCCCCTTAACCTCAAATCCCATCTCTCTCAGGTATTTGTGGTCAAGGATGTTGCGTCCGTCAAAGAGGAAGGCGGGTTTTAGGTGGGCGTCGTAGATTTTGTGCCAGTCGAGGGTTTGGAATTCGTCCCATTCGGTGAGGAGGGCTACGGCGTGGGCTTGTTCGAGGGCGGGGTAGGGGTCGGTGTGGACGGTGATGTTTTGCTCTATGAGGGTGTGGATTTCGGGATCCGACTGGGCACAGCCGGTCTGGAGGCGGGCAAGGTGGAGGAGGTCGGCGCGGATCTGCGCTTCGGTGACTTTGGGGTCGTAGATGTGGATGTGGGCGCGGTCTTGCAGGAGCTCCCAGGCAACGTAGATGGCGGCCGATTCGCGGGTGTCGTTGGTGTCTTTCTTGAAGGCCCAGCCGAGGAAGGCAATCTTTTTGCCCGAAACGGTGTTGAAGAGGGCGTCGATGATCTGGCGGGCAAAACGGTGTTTCTGGTAGTCGTTCATCACTACCACCTGCTCCCAGTAGGCGGCTACTTCAGGAAGGCCGAAGTGGCGGCAAAGGTAAACCAGGTTCAGGATGTCTTTTTGGAAGCAGGAGCCGCCGAAACCGACGGAGGCTTTCAGGAATTTGGGCCCGATGCGGCTGTCGGTGCCGATGGCACGGGAAATCTCTTCGATGTCGGCACCGGTCTTCTCGCAAAGGGCCGAGATGGAGTTGATGGAGGAGATGCGCTGTGCCAGGAAGGCGTTGGCGGTAAGTTTCGAGAGCTCCGACGACCAGAGACGGGTTTTCAGGATGCGGTTTGCCGGTACCCAGTTGGCATACACGGAGGCCAGGGCGTTGAGGGCTGCCTGGCCGGCTTCGTCTTCGTCGCCCCCGATCAGTACGCGGTCGGGATTCAGCAGGTCCTGAATGGCGGTTCCTTCGGCCAGGAATTCAGGGTTGGAGAGTACGGTGAATTGCAGATTGCGGGTATTGGCCTCAAGAATGGTTTTGATGGAGTGGGCGGTGCGAACCGGAAGGGTCGACTTTTCGACCACAATTTTGTTGCTGTTGGCCACGGCGCCAATCTGGCGGGCGCACTTCTCTACATATTGCAGGTCGGCGGCCTGCCCCCGGCCGGTGCCATAGGTTTTGGTGGGGGTGTTTACCGAGATAAAGATCATCTGGGCATCGCGAATGGCTCCCTCTACATCGGTCGAAAAGAAAAGATTCCGGCCGCGGGCTTCGGCCACCACCTCAATCAGCCCCGGCTCATAGATGGGCAGGTTCTCCAGCTCCGGATGGTTCCAGGCGGCAATGCGTTCGGGATTGGTATCAACCACCGTAACCTTAATATGCTTGCACTGCTTGGCAATCACCGCCATGGTGGGCCCGCCCACATAACCGGCCCCGATACAGCAGATGGAGGTGATGGGAGAGGATTTGGGATTCGTTGTATGCATGGTTAGAAAAATAATGGTGAATGGTTAACGGTGAATGGTGGTGGAGTGGGCAGGAGTATTTTTAGCCATTGTGACCGATTTTTGTATGGCAAATGTAGTGTGGAAACAGGAAAAAGCAACTATATTTGATGGTTATCAAACCAAAGTCATCAATCAAGATTCTGCTATGGAAAATATCAACGAAACCAAACAAGAGTGGGTTGCCCCCGAAATTATCAATCTGGATATTCAAAATACCGCTTCGGGTCCTGTGGAGCTTGAGTCTGAGATGACTGAAGTTGCCGGTCCCATAAGTTAATTCGGATATTCCGAACTCCGGAGTGCAAGTTGGAATGTTAAAGTTGGATTTCTGGCCGATTCGGTCGGTTAAATTATAATTCTGTTATGAATTTATTAACGTGAAAAGCTATGGACAATAACAACGAAACCAGGCAAGAGTGGGTAGCCCCCGAAATTATAGATTTGGATATTGAAAATACGGCTTCGGGAGCAGTACACACAAGCGAGCTCGGCAGTACCGGAGGTCCATTAAGTTAAGATTATTAGGCGTTTAAGTCTATGATGTTGTCGAAGTAGGGCTTCAGGCCGGTGCGATGGGTTACAAAGAGGATGGTGACATCCTTTTTTATTTGTGTAAGGAGCTCCATGATCTGCTGTTCGTTTTGGGCGTCGAGCGCCGAGGTGGCTTCGTCGAGCAGGAGGAGTTCGGGTTTGCGGATGAGAACCCGCGCCAGGGCAAGCCGTTGCCTTTCGCCCGCCGAGAAGGTGTGGGTGTAGTTCACAATGTGCGCGTCGAAGCGGTTTTCAAATCGATTGGCCAAATGAAGTGCATTCACCCGGGTGAGAATGGCGGCTATCTCGCTGTCGGTTGGGGTGTTTGGTGCGTCCCAGATGAGGTTTTCTCTCAGGGTCCCATCCACAAAGATGGGGTCCTGAGGCAGGTAACCCAGTTTGCTTTGCCATAGAGGAAGCATCGAGGCGCTCAGCGAGTGGCCATCGATAAAGAGATTCGTTTC